>JBBQYK010000151.1:0-11608 GCA_038208765.1 Verrucomicrobiota bacterium | reverse complement strand
AAAGATTTGCCGAACTTCAACGCCATCAAGGAAGTGCTGGCGAAGCTGAAGTAAATTTCAGGCGTCCCAAAGTTTTCAGAAAAGAGCGGAAGGCAACTTCCGCTTTTTTTACTGGTTCGTTCGGAGCGCGGACCGGCGAGTCCGCGTGTTCCACCACGGAAGACACAGAAAGAAAAATGCGCCGGCCAATCGGCGGAATGCAGCCCGCACATTGTTCTTTCTGTGTCTTCCGAGTTTTCCGTGGTTCCACCATTTGCACACGCGGACTCAGCGGCCCGCGCTCCGTCAAATAATTTCCCGGCCAGTTTTTACTTATTCCACGCCATTTTTTCAGTGCGCCCCGCGCGATTCAGGTTCAAGGTGGGCGCATGAGCGGTTCACTCGCCTCCTTCTCATTCCCCACCGCGATTTCCTTTGGCCCGGGCGCGCTCGCGGGGCTGGCGACCCGGCTCCGGCAGATGGGTGCGCGGCGCACGCTCGTGGTGACCGACAAGGCGCTGGTCCAGACGACGGCGTTTGAACTGCTGACCAATCATCTCGGGCGCGCGAACCTCGGCAAGACGTGGGAACTTTTCGACGGCGTTCACTCCAACCCCATCGAGCAGCACGTCATCGACGCGGCCCAGGCCTTTCGCGAGTCGAAGTGCGACACGGTCGTGGCCTTCGGCGGCGGCAGCGCGCTCGACGTGGGCAAGGCGTTGCGCCTGCTCATCAAGCAGCCCGGACTCAAGCTCAAGGATTTCAAATTCAACGACGACTGGAACGGCCTGCCGCGCTGCATCGCCATTCCCACCACCGCCGGGTCGGGCAGCGATGTCGGGCGCAGCGTCACCATCACTCTCTCCGGCACGCGCCAGAAGGGGGTGATTTTTCTGCCGCGCCTGATGGCCAAGCTTGTGATTCTCGACCCCGATCTCACGCGCGATCTGCCGGCCAGTCTCACCGCCGTCACCGGACTCGACGCCTTGACGCACTGCGTCGAGTCGTTCACGTCGCCCACCTTCAACCCGATGTGCGAAGGCATCGCCCTCGAAGGCATCCGCATCATCGCCGAGGCGTTGCCGCGTGCCGTGGCGCACGGGCACGACTTGGACGCGCGCGGGCGGATGCTCGTGGCCGCCACGATGGGCGGCGTGTCCTGCGAGAAAGACCTCGGCGCCACGCACTCGCTCGCGCATCCGCTCTCGACGATTGCCGGAATGCACCACGGCGCGGCGAACGCGGTCTGCCTGCCGCACGTCATGCACTTCAACGCGCAGCGCAAGCCGGGGATTTATCGCCGTGTGGGACTGGCGTGCGGGCTGGAAGTGGCCTCCGCGCCGGCGGAGGTCGCCGACTTTCGCACCATTGAATTCATCAAAAAGTTTATCACCGACCTCGGCATCAAGCCCGCCCTGCATCAATACGGGGCAAAGGAAGCGCAACTCGACGCGCTCGTGGCGCAGGCGTTTGACGACGCGTCCCATCTCACCAATCCCGTGCCGGTGAACCGCGAGGAACTGAAGGGACTCTACCGCGCCGCGTGGTGAGGCGTCGCTTCCGCCTCAGCCCAACGCGCGCTCCAGCAAAGCGCATTCCCGTGCCCCGTATTCCAGCTTGAGCGCGTGCTCACGCCCGGCGGGTGTCATCTTGTGCCACGATTTTTGTAGCGCGTTGATCACCTTGGCCTCATCCGTCTTCGCGGCCAGTTCCGCGAACTGATATTGCAGGAACACCAGGCACAGCGCGTCTTCGAGCACGCGGCTTTCCGGCTCGGCGGGGAAGTTCTTTTTCAAGTTCAACTCCTGCACCCGACTTACCACGCTGTCCTCGTAACCGACGGCCCGCAGCACCGCCGATGATTTGTCGGCGTGAAATTTCCTCAGTTCTGTCCGCCACTGGTGATAGCCGACGCGCGTCTGCTCGTAACTCGCGCGCGGAATCTGCCAGCGACAGAGATGCTGCGAGCGCGCGGCGAGGCGCAGTTCCTCGGAAGCCTCCGGCGCGAGTGTCATCACCCAGTGGCAGAGTCGTTGAGCTTGCAGCAGTTCGTGCGGACGCGGCTCTCCCTCAACTAATTCTTGATTGGGATCCGTCGCGTTCAATTCATCGAAGCACCGGATTGCTTCGCGAAAGCGCGCCGCATCGGAGACGCGGGCGAAGAACTGTTCATCAAAACTCACGGACACGACGCTAACGGGAAGATTTGGGCGGGGCAACGGCGCGCGCCGTCAGTTGGGATTTCCGCCGAAGCCAAGGTTCCGATAATCCGGCAGCACGAGAAACAGATTTACCGGCGAGATGGCCTGGCCCCAGCGCAAGTAACGCGCGCTGCCATCGGCGAAGGTGAAGTTCGAGCCGCCGGAATCTTTCACCGTCGCGCCGTGGCGGCTTTGGTTGAGGATGTTGTTGATGTCCTCGCCGTATTCGTAATCGAGGTACCAGTGCGTGACGCCGTCGCCCTTCTCCGCGAAGACCACCGTTTCGGACGGCTCTTTGAAGTCGCTTTCACTGATCGAGTAGTCATTCGTGCGCGCGTACGACCGCCAGTTGGGATCCTTGTTGTAGCGCTCGAAGAAGTAGTCGTTCCACGAGTTGTAGATGTAACTGCGCGGCGCGTGATCGGCCGGGTAATTCGCCCCGCCCGTTCCGGTGCCGCTGGCGGGCCGCGGATCGCTTGGACAGACCAGCAGCTTGTAATCAGGAATCGGCGCCGTCGGGGATGCCAGTCCGTCATCCGGCGGGGCCACGTGGATGTAGGCCAGCAGGCGGCTCGGCCAGCGATGCGGATGCGAGCGCGGCGGCAGGCGTCCGTCATTTTCATCGGTGTACATCATCAGCGCGAGTCCCAGTTGCCGCATGTTATTCAGGCACTGGATGCGCTTGCCGTGCTCCTTCGCCTTGGCGAGCGCGGGCAGCAAGAGACTCGCGAGGATCGCGATGATGGCAATGACCACCAGCAGTTCAACCAACGTGAACCCGCGTCGCCTCGCCCGTTTGCCTTGTCCAATCATTGCGCGAACAGACGAGGATTTGCGCGGACAAGTTACCTCGCTCTCCCAATCCTGAGTCGTGACGTCGTGGGCTGCTTTTCTCTTGGCGGGCGGGTGTGTTCCGGCAAAGTCGCGCGCATGATTTCCGCCGCGCCGGACTCGCCGGACTCGAAGACCCAGGGCGACGCCTGGTTCACCCGCGCCAAATTGCTCTGGCTACTGGCCGGCTTCGTGGTCATGGCTTTTCCCACCGTGATTCTGGGGACCAGTTCATTTTATTACCGCGACATGGGGCTGTTTGGTTACCCGCTGGCGCAGTTTCATCGCGAGGCGTTCTGGCAGGGTGAACTGCCGTTGTGGAATCCGCTGAACAATCTTGGCCTCCCGTTCTTCGCGCAGTGGAACACGCTGGTGCTGTATCCTGGCTCGCTCATTTACCTGCTCCTGCCGCTGCCGTGGTCGATGAATTTTTTCATGCTCGCGCACCTCTTCCTGGCGGCGGCGGGCATGTATGCGCTGGCGAAACGCTGGACGAATCACCGCCTCGCCGCGTCCGTGGCCGGCTTCGCCTTCGCGTGGAACGGACTCACGCTGCACTCGCTGATGTGGCCGAACAACCTCGCCGCGCTGGGGTGGATGCCGTGGGTGGTGCTCGCGCTGGAACGCGCCGGACGCGAGGGCGGACGCCGCGTGTTCCTCGCCGCGCTCGTCGCGGCCATGCAGATGCTCACAGGCGCGCCGGAAATTATTCTGCTCACCTGGCTGATCGTCGGCGTGCTGTGGCTGCGGGATTTTCTTTCCGGGCGCACGGGCGGAGCAGAGCCATCGAGCCGCGTCGGAGACGGGCGCGCCACGCGGATGAAATTATTTCTGCGCGTCGTGCTCTGCGGCGGGCTGGTCTTCGGATTGTGCGCCGCGCAACTGCTGCCCTTCCTCGATCTGCTGCGCCACTCGAATCGCGACGCGTCCTTCGGCGGCGCGGCCTGGTCGATGCCGCTCTGGGGCTGGGCGAACTTTCTCGTCCCGCTCTTCGGCTGCACGCCCTCCGTCACCGGCGTCTTCTCGCAGGACGCGCAGCAATGGACGGCTTCCTACTACCTCGGCCTCGGCACCGTCGTCTTCGCGCTGCTCGCGTGGCGGGCGCGTGAGGCGCGGGTGAAGTGGGTGTTCGGCCTCGCGCTCGCCGGACTGGTGTGCGCGCTCGGCGAAAGCGCGTTCGTTTATGCGGTGCTGAAAAAAATCCTTCCCGTGCTCGGCTTCATCCGCTTCCCGATCAAGTACGTCGTGCTCGTGATTTTCGCGCTGCCGTTGCTGGCCGCGTTCGGCGTGAAGGCGTGGATGGAAATCACCGACGACAAGCTCGCCCGCGCCCGCTTGCGCTCCGTGGGCATCATTGTTCTCGCCGCGCTCCTCGCCCTCATGCTCTGCGCATGGCTCCGGCCCGTGGGCGGCGCGCAACCGGAAATCGTTTTCCGCAACGGGCTGTTCCGCGTCGCCACTTTGATTGGCCTCGTCGGAGGCCTGCTTCTCCTCCGCAGTGCGTGGGCGGCAAGACTGGACAAGCTCGGACGCCACTGGCTGTTCGTGGGCGTGCTGCTGATTCTGGGACTCGACATGCTCTATCACATGCCGCCGCCGAATCCCGTGGTGCCGAACGCCGCCTACGGGCCGGTGGAATTCCGCATGAGCGCCGTACCGAAAGCCGGCGAGGCGCGCGCGATGATTTCGCCGCCTATGGACGAGGCGCTCTCCGGTCTCGCGCATCCCGATCCGCTCACCATGTTCCAGGGCCACCGCCGCATGTTGAACGCGGAGTGCAACCTCATCGACGGCGTGCCGAAGGTGAACGGCTTTTTCTCGCTCTACCTGCGCGACGCGCACGCCGTCACGCGGCAACTCTACCGCTCGACAAACTACACGCTGCCGCTCCTCGACTTCCTCGGCGTCACGCAAATTTCTGATGATCAAGAAGTGTTCAAGTGGCACGCGCGTCCGAAGGCCATGCCTCTCATCACCGCAGGCCAGGCTCCCGTCTTCGCTACGGCGCAGGAAATTTTCACGAACCTGTTTGCCCACAACTTCGATCCGCGCGGCACGGTTTTTCTGCCGCTCGAAGCGCAGGCCGCGCTGCGCGACGTGCGACCGGGCGCGTGTCAGATTCTTTCCACGAAGACGCAGCGTGAAAGCGTGACGGTCGAGACGAGCGCCACCGCGCCGTCCCTCCTCGTCCTCGCGCACGCGCACGCGCCCGGCTGGCGCGCGACGGTGGACGGCCAGCCCGTGCCGTTGCTGAAGGCGAACTACGCCTTTCAAGCCGTGGTCGTGCCGGCGGGGTCGCATCGCGTGGAGTTGCGTTACCGGGATCGGTTCCTCGGCGCAGGTGCGCTGCTCTCCGGGTTAAGCCTGCTCGGCTGCATCGCGGGAATTTTCTGGCGGCGACAGTCGCGGTAGGAATGCTGTTTCCGAGCGGCGTCTCCCTGCCGTATCGTTCCCGCATGGAAATGCAGGACGAGTACGACGACGCCATGTTTGACTATACGATGGAGGACTTTGATTCCGCCCTCGCGAAATTCCGGCGCATCCTCGACGCGCACCCTGGTCATTTCGACGCGCAGCTTTCCGTGGCCATGTGTCATTACCGCAAGGGCGATTTCGCCACCGCCATTGCCGAAGGACACAAGGCGGAGCAGCTCAGTCCGAACGAGCAGCTCGTGCACACCAACCTCTCGTTGTTCTACATGAAGTCCGGTGACAAGAAGACCGCCGAGCATCACGGCCTCCAGGCGCGCATCGCCTCGTGGCGCGGCAACATGTCGAAGCCCGGTGCCACCGCTGCCGAGGTCGAAGATGAATTGAAAATGGCGCAGCCCAAGGCTCCGAGCGCGCCGATCAAAGTCCCCGACATGCCGTGGAAGAAGAAGCCGCCCATCGGGCACTGAGCCGCAACTCGCCCGCGCACTGTAGTGGGGCAGCCGTCCCGGCTGCCTTCTGTCCTTTGGCCGTCCCGGCTGAAGAACCACCAGCCGAGACGGCCAGTGGACTGGTGGCAGCCGGGACGGCTGCCCCACTGTTTCCTGCCCGTGCCAAGTCGCGCCCGCCGTTCCGACCGCTTCCCTCGGGTGCAATTAGAAGTGGCGGGCACTCCAGCAGGAGCGCGGGGGTCTCGCCCGCCGGAGCGCGCCGAAGGTTTTCCACCGCACCACGCGCTCTGTGCGAAATTGCCTCCGGTTCCATTCAGGCGGGCGGGACGCCCGCGCTCCTGCCCGCCACTTCCAATTACACCCGATTCCCTCGCCCGGCTTGCGGTACGGCTTTTCTGTCCGCACACTCCGGCGCAACAAATTCACCGCACCACATGATTGCGCGACTCTTGCTCTGGCTGCTGCCCGGTTTGTGTCTGGCCCAGTCGCTGCCGGTTCCCCGGACGGCGGGGGTGCCGGGGGAGAGTTTTTTCACCAACCCCGCGCCGCACGTTTTTGAAGTCCGGATCAGCGCGGAGAACATGGCCGTGTTGCGCCAGACGCCGCGCGAGTACGTGCGCGCAACCGTCCGCACCGGCGGGCGCACTTACACCAACGTGGGCGTGCATCTCAAAGGCGTGGCCACGTTCCGGCCCATTGATGATCAGCCCGCGCTCACGTTGAACTTCAGCAAGTTCGACAAGGCCCAGCGGTTTCACGGACTGCGGAAGATTCATCTCAACAACGGCAAGGAAGACCCGACGTTTCTCTGCGAGTCGCTCAGCGCGGACATGTTCGCTGCGGCTGGATTGCCGGTGGCCCGCGTAGTTCCCGCGCGCACGCGGTTGAACGGGCGCGACCTCGGCGTGTATGTCGCCATCGAGGGTTTCACGCCGGAGTTTCTTGAACGCTACTTCGCGGACACACGCGGCAATCTCTACGACAGCGGCTTCCGGCAGGACGTGACCGATCCGCTCGAACGCTTGCAGGGCAAGAAGCCGGACCACGGTAAGGACTTGAAGCGCCTCGCCGCCGCCGCGCAGACGCCGGACCTGAAAGAGCGCTGGACGCAACTCGCGCACCTGCTCGACACAAACAACTTCTCGAAATATCTCGCCATGCAAACGCTCACCGCGAACTGGGACGGCTACGCGTTCTACAAAAATAATTACCGCATCTATCACGATCCGGATGCGGGCCGGCTGCACTTCATGCCGCACGGGATGGATCAAACGTTCGCACGCGCGACGTTCGCGCTGATGCCGCCGCGCTGGGAAGGATTCGTGGCCCGCGCTTTTGTCGAGACGCGCGAAGGGCGCGCGCTTTACCAGCAGCAACTCGCCCGGCTGTTCACGAACACTTGGAACACGGCCACGCTCGTCCGGCGTGTGGATGAACTGGCAGAGCCGCTGCGTCCCATCATCGCCGATCAAGGCCGCGCGGCGACGGCGGATCATGACCGGCAGGTCGCCGCGCTGCGCCGCCGCCTCGAACAGCGCGGACAGTTTCTCGCGCAGCAATTCGCCACGACCAACTGGATGAATGCGCCGGTGCGCAGCAGTGCGCCGCCCCGGAGAACCGTCACCGTTCCGCCCGGAGCGCCGTGAATCAGTGCGGCACGGTGGTGAATTCAACCCAGCGCGTGCGGACTCCCTGGCCAGTCTTCACATTCCAAGGCTCCGGGTTGTTCGCGGTGAACACGCGCGACTCGCGGTGTGCGCCTGCGTCATCGCTCCAGTCGAAGGTGACTTTGGTGGCGTCAGTCGCGGGCGTGCGATAAACGAGTTGCGCCTCCGCGCGCAAAATCTTTTTCCCGCCGTCATTGCGAAACCGGACCTGCACCGTGCGCGCGGCGGCGTCCGTGATTTCCGCCGAGCCGTGGCAGAAACTTTGCGACCAGAAATCTTTCGGCTCGTCGCCCCGGCGCGGAATGGTCCAGTCGCGCACAACGGGCTGCCAGTTCCGTCCGCCGTCCGTGGAAAGCTCGATTTGATATTTCGTCTTGGGGTTCGGCGGATTGCCGGAAGCGAAGTGGGCGGAAGCATGAATGGCGGCGAGCGACTCACCGCGCGGCGGCTGCAATTCGAGCGTGACCGTGGGCGTGTCGAAGCCGCCCGCCACGAGATGCGCCTTCGCCTGTTCGAGCGTCGGCCCGGCTGAAACCACGGCGCGATGCGAGGCGGCAAAGGACACGCGCGAGCCGCCGTCTTTCAGGCGGGGCAGCACCGCCGCGTTGGCCTGGCAGACCGTCATCATCGTGAGCGCCGAGTCCGCCAGCACCTTGGCTCCGGCCTCGAAGCGAATGAGATATTGGCGGTGCCCTTTCACCAAGTCGGTGAGGTCCAGGCCGTTCGTGAACACGCCGCCGTCGCGCCAGCGCCGGCCCTGATCCACGGAGATCGACACGCGACACGCCGCCTGGCCGTGCAGCACCAGCCCGTTCCGACCGCCGGAATCATAGATGCCCCACGGCTCGTCGTTCGCCGGCGTGGCCGCGATGATGAACGGCGTGTAGAACTCGAAGGTGACGTTGGTCCCGGTTTCTGCCACCACGCCTTCGCGATAGTCGCCGCTGCCGAAGTCGGGGCGGTACTGATAGACGGCATTGGCAAAGCGCGCCTGCCCCGGTTGGTAGCCCGCGCCCTGACGCGAACGGTGCATGGCCTCCGGCTGGTTCACCCAGGTGTGCGAACGCTCCGGGCCGGGCGTGCCCGCCGTGCGATAATTGCGGCCCCAGAAAACAAACGTCCGCTCGTCGTCCAGTCCCGGTTGCAGATGGCGTCGCAGGGTTTCGCCGCGCCGCAGATGAATCATCGGCGGTGCGCCCGCGTAGCCGGCGAGGTACTCCGCCGTGTGGTAATCGCGAAAGACGCCGCCGTCGTCGGGATGCAGGCCGCAGACCAGCCAGCCGTTTTGTTTCTGCGGAAGAAACTTTCGATCCGTCCATTGCTTCACGTTCGCTTTCACCTCCGGGATGGAGAGCAGCGCCCGGCCCTCGCGATCAAAAACCACGGTGGAAAGATCGTGGTCGAGCAGCGCCCATTTCCCCGCGCCATACGCGCCGCCGGTGAGAAAGACTTCAAAGGAATTGTGGCCGTCCACGCCCACGCCGCGTCCGCGCCCGTGGCCGAGGAGAAATTCCATTTCCGCCGTCCACTGCGAATGCGTCGTGCCGCACAGTCCGAAACCGTGCGCGAACAAGCCGGTCCAATACTCACGCGCGCGCAGGTCGCCCTTGGTGAATCCGGTGCCCCACAAATCTTCCGTCCCTTCCTCGCCGTGCGCGTAATGCGTGTTGCGCCAGAACCACGAGGCCAGTGCTTTCTCCTGTCGGTTTTCGGTTCGAGGCCCGTCGTGCGCTGGTATTGCGCCGCCTGCGTGGTGCGCAACCGCTCGAAAGTCGAGCACGCCAGTTCTCCCGGATACCACGGATGGTCGGTCGCGATTTGCGGATCGCCGACCGCCGCGAAAAGCGCGGCCGCCCACAGGAGCGAGAGCGTGACCGCGCCAGATTGAAGGCTTATCCACTGTGCTCTGGGCTGGCTCATGGTCTTTGGATCAATCCACATCGCCCGCCCCGTGCCAAGTGGAATGATGGACTCGCGCAGGCGGAGGGCGCATCCGAACACTGTTCTTGGTAGTGGGACAGCCGCCCGCGGCTGTCGTGAGTCGCGCGGGCGCCCCCGCCCGCAGAACGACAGGCGAGGGCGCCTGCGAGACTCCTGACCGGCGAGGGCGCCGGTCCCACTGCCAAGAACAGTGTTCGGCTGCACCCGCTGGCGGATCCTTCTATCAGCGGCATCGCACTCGGCGGGAACCTCGTGCAAAAAGTTCAAACTGTTATCGCTGGGCGTTTGGGAATTGAGGTTGGCCCAACCAGTCAACGCCGTCGAGACGAGACGCGGCTACGGCAACAACGACCGAATACGCCGGCACTGGCACGGCGTCGAACAGGCACCCATGAAAAAACATCTCAAGCCGATTACGCGGCGTCATTTCCTGACCGGGACCGCCGCCGCGCTCGCCACCATCTCCATCGTGCCCCGTCATGTGCTGGGCGCGCCGGAGATTCCGCCCAGCGAAATGGTCGGCGCCGCGCTCATCGGCGTGGGCGGACGGGGGCCGGGCACCTACAGCGAACTGACGAAGAGTTTTCAAGGCATCGGAGTTGGCGTGACAAAGCTCGCCGAGTGCGATGTGAAGTGGCTCGACCGCGCGGACAACCAGAAGACCTACACCGACTTCCGCCGCGTGCTGGAGCGGAAGGACATCGACGTGGTGGCCATCGCCACGCCGCCGCATTGGCATGCGCTGATTTCCATCGCGGCAATGGAGGCGGGTAAGGACGTGCTGTGCGAAAAACCGATGACGCGTTTCATCGCCGAAGGGCGCGCGGTGGCGGAGGCGTCGAAGCGTTACGGACGCATTTTTCAAATCGGCACGTTTGGACGTTTCAGCGCCAGCCGCGACCCGAAGAATGTTCTCACGCGCAAAATCATGAAGAGCGGACTGCTGAATAAGTGCGAGGCGGTCGTCATCAAGCGCGCGGGGTTGAAGGTCAAGGAATGGAGCGGACTCGTGAACGCCAAGCCGCAGCCGGTGCCGGCGAACCTCGATTGGGACATGTATTGCGGCCCTTCGCCACTGAAGCCGTATCATCCGCACCGCCACGGCGGCACGCACCGCGGCTATTGGGATTATGAGGGCGGCGGGCTGTGCGACATGGGCCAGCATTATCTCGATCCGTTCACCTGGACGTGGGGCAAGGACGACACCGCGCCGGTGGAAATCGAGCCGCACGCGCCACCGGCCCATCCTGAGGTGTGCGGCATGTGGGGCTGGGTGGAACTCAAATACGCAGACGGATTCACGCTGGTGTTCGACAGCTACGAATGGGGCGAGGAATACGAACGCAAACAAAACCGGGGTGTGAGCCTCAACGATCTTGATGAAGAGGGCCGCAAGAAAATCGCGGCCATGCCGGACCCCGAGCCATTGCTCTCATTCGCGGAAGCGGTCAAGGCGCGCAAGCCCGCCGGCGGCAATGCCGAGGCCGCTTTTCGCACCGTGACCATTCTTCACCTCGCCAACATCGCCATCCGCGTCGGGCGCAAAATTCGCTTCGATCCCGTGAAGGAAGTCATCGTCGGTGACGAGGAAGCGAACCGATTGGTCAATCAACCCATGCGTGCGCCCTGGCGCTTGTGACCGCTGCAAAACTCCGTTTTCCGAAAAGTTGTCGAAACCAGGAAGTGACTCTGTCGCTGTTCCACGCATAGAACCCCCGACGCCGAATTTCCGCTTTTGTTGCGGCGTTGGACGGGATACTTTGCGCCAGACGACAGAACGAAACACTCGTATGCCAACCGCTGAACTGACATTGCGACTGCCCGCCGAGGAAATCGATTTCCTCAACGACTACGCTCGGCAGCACGATACGACGGTCGCCCAATTAGTCGCCCGTTACGTCGAACGGCTGAAAGGGGCTGGCCGCAGACCGCTCCACCCGGACATCGTGAGCATTACCGGCCTCGTTCCCGCAGACGTTGACGTGAAGGCTGAGTATCGACAGCGCCTCCTCGACAAACACAAATGAAGGTCGCCATCGACCTCAACGTGGTGCTGGATGTCGTGCAGAACCGGCAGCCCCATTAATAAGACTCGGCCGATGTGTTG
>JBBQYK010000150.1:0-11644 GCA_038208765.1 Verrucomicrobiota bacterium | reverse complement strand
GCGGGCGGAGCCATGCCCACGCGAGAACGGGAGCCGGGGGACGAGACCACCCCGGACGCGAAACAAAAGAGGCCGGCCCCGTTTTTTTGTTCCGCCCCGCCCCCATCCGAGCCGTCATCACAACGGCGAACACAACTGGCGGGACGCCCGCGCCCCTGCCCGCCACTTTCAATCACACCCTTCGCCACTTCGTCGCTTGCCGGGAAAAACTTTTGATGAAAGAGTCGTGCGCAACGTCCCAAACAACATGAATCAGGATAACTCTACTTCACGTCGCGAATTCATCCGCGCTTCCAGCGCCGTCACCGCCGGATTGATGGCCGCGCCGTTCGTTCTCACCGGGCGCAGCGCCGAGCTTTCGCCGGGCGACGCCATCAAGGTCGGTCTCGTGGGCTGCGGTGGGCGCGGCTCGGGTGCGGCCAAGCAGGCGTTGAACGCGGACTCGAATGTGCAACTCGTGGCGGTGGCCGATGCCTTTGAGGGCAACTTGCAGCGCGGACTGAATGCGTTGAAGGCCGACAACGAGGTGAAGGACAAAATCCGCGTGGAGCCGGAGAAATGTTTTGTGGGCATCGATGCTTACCAGAAGCTGATCGACAGCGGAGTTGACTTGGTCGTGCTCGCATCGCCACCGGGATTTCGACCGATGCATTTGAAGGCCGCTGTTGATGCAGGCAAACACGTCTTCTGCGAGAAGCCGATGGCGACGGATGCGCCGGGCGTGCGTTCCATTCTCGAAAGCGTGGCCAAGGCGAAGGCGAAGAATCTGGCCATCGTGGCCGGCTATTGCTGGCGCTACAACTACGCCGAGCGCGCCATCTTCAAGCGCATCATTGAGGGCGAAATCGGCGACGTGCGGAGCTTTTACGGGACCTACAACACCGGACTCGTGGGCCGCAACGTGCCGCGCACGGAAGGCATGGGCGATTTGGAATATCAGATCCGCAACTGGTTCTTCTACACCTGGCTCTCGGGTGATCATCTCGTCGAGCAGTGCATTCACACCGTGGACAAGATGGCGTGGGCCTTCAACGACGTGCCGCCACTCAAGTGCATTGCCCACGGCGGGCGTCAGGTCCGCACCGCGCCGGAGTACGGCAACATCTACGACCACTTCGAGTGTGTGTATGAATATCCGAACAACGCGCGCGGCTTCATCTTCTGCCGCCAGCAGTCGAACTGCGCGAACGACAACTCGGACTGGATTTACGGCAGCAAAGGCACGGGCCGCGTGCTCGGCTTCGGCGGGATGCCGTGGATCAAGAACGAGAAGGGCGAGAACGCCTGGCGTTACAGCGGCGAGCGGCCCGACATGTATCAGGTCGAGCACAACGAACTGTTCAAGAGCATCCGCGACGGCAAGCCGATCAACGACGGCATCCGCATGGCGCACTCGACGCTCGTGGGCATCATGGGCCGCATGGCGGCTTACACGGGCAAGGAAATCACCTGGGAACAGGCGCTGAACTCGACGGAAGATTTGACGCCCAAGAACTGGGATTTGAAATCTGAGTTCCCCGCACCGCCGGTCGCGATGCCCGGCAAGACGCGGTTCATTTAATAAAAACAACGTGCCGCCAGCGTCTCGCTGGCCTCTTCAAAACTATGCAAACGACTCGCCGCCAGTTTCTGCAACGCGCCTCGCTGGCCGTTGCCGCCACCGCCTTCAGCGCGCCGCTCTTCGCCGCCGCGCCCAAGCGCAATTACCAGAAGGCCATCATGTGGGACACCTTCGGCATGAGGGGCACGGTGTTGGAAAAATTCCAGGCGCTAAAAGCCGCGGGCTTCCACGGCGTCGAGACTTCCAGTCACATGAACCAGGACGAAGTAGCCCGCGCCTTTGACGAGACGGGCCTGAAGTGCGCCAGCGTTTGCGGCAGCAAGCACTGGGGCAAGCCGCTCTCGTCGCAGGATGAAAAGGTGCGCGCGGAGGGACTCGAAGCCTTGAAGCAAACTGTGCGCGATGCGAAACGCTACGGCGCGACTTCCATCCTGCTCGTGCCCGGCGTGGTCAACAAGGACGTGACCTACGAGCAATGCTGGGAGCGTTCCATCGCGGGCATTCGCGCGGCGCTGCCGTTGTGCGAGGAGACGGGCGTGAAGATTGCCATCGAGAATGTCTGGAACAATTTCCTGATGAAGCCGCAGCAGGCGAAGGATTATCTCGCCGCGATCAATCACCCCCTCGTCGGCTGGCATTTCGACATCGGCAACATGGTGAAGTTCGGCCCGTCGGAGGAATGGGTGAAAGTCCTCGGCAAACAGATCCTCAAACTGCACATCAAAGACTACGGCAACACCGCCGACGCCAGCGGCAAGACGCCCGGCTTCGGCGTGAAGTTGATGGAAGGCAGCGTGAACTGGCCGGCGGTGATGACCGAACTCGACAAGATCGGCTACACCGGCTGGGCCATCACCGAGCAGCCTGGCGGGCAGACGAAGGACGCGGAGGCGTTGAAGGAGTTTTCCGCGCGGTTGGACAAGGTGCTGGCGAGTTAGTGAGGATGCGAGGCCGCTCCCTTGTTGAACGCCCTGTTACGCACTTCGCGGAAATTGACCCCCGCGCTCCGACTGAACTGCGGAGTTCAATTCCTCCTCTGTTCCCTGCACACTGCGCGGCGTGAACTTGCGCTTCTCACCGCGCGCCCGCTGCGCCCGCGTGCGGCTCGAACTGATGGCCGTCAGTTTCGTGGCCGTGCTCATCGGCGTGGCGTGTTGGATTGCGCTGTCGTTCGAGGAGGAGAAGTTTCACACCAGCGGGAGCGAACTGGACATCCGCCTCCTCGCCGTGCGGCCCGACGCCAGTGATGAACTCTACGATGTCGAGGGGCGCAAGAGCGGCACGCGGCCCTTCGACGGTGTGAAGACGAACGCGTGGGGCAGCAACACGCTGCGGCGCGACTTCGTCCTCGAACTGCCGGAGGGCCTGGTGATTCTGCCGGTGAATTATTATGTGGCGACCCGTCGGTCTCACCTGGTTTCGGAATCGCTGCCCACCAATTTCATCACCTCGGGCCGCGCCTACACGCTGGAGACGGTCTTCGCGGACCTGTATTGGCATTCGGGCTTCTTCTTCGGCGGGCAGCGGCCGGTGGAATTCGTGGACGTGACGCTGACGTTTTTTCCATCAGAACGCGGCCGGCCTGAGATGCGGCTGGCCGGCCCGTTCGCCGAGGGCGTGACGAACAAGGCGCAGTCTGCCTCGCAGTCGTGGTGGAACAGCCAGTTGGTGCTGACCGGCGCGGAGGTGAAGAACGGCGTGACCAACGCGCAGTTTCTACTCATCGACAGCTATGGCCAGTACGGGCCTGGCGCGCTCAGCTTTCTCGACCAGCAGGGGAAACGTCATCTGCCCATCGTCACGAGCATCACGAACACCAGCGGCCCGTGGCAGGCGCGGGTTCACGTGCCGCGACTGAACTCCAACCAAATCGTCGCTGCGGAAATGCACTCCCCGCAGACGAAGACGTTCCATCACATCAAGGTGCGTTACCCGGAGCGTCGTGCTCCCCGCGCCCGCGCAGCGCGGGTGGTGAGCGGTGGAAGCTGGGAAAAACGCGGCGCTAAAGCGACCGCACTCCAAACGCTCCGCGCCGGTCGTGGCGTTTGATGCTGCGCGCCAGCGTTTGGAGTGCGGTCGCTTTAGCGCCGCTTTTGCGGAGCAGGACTGACGCGAGATGCCTACTTCACCACCACCTTCGGCGGATGCGCGTAGTCGTTCCACAGGCGGTCGAGTTCCGCCTTGTCCGGTGCGCCGTCGGCGACGATGAAACGGTAGCGCGCGACGAATGGTTGGCCCGGCGCGATTTCCAGAGCACCCGCCTGCTGCGGCGCAAAGTTGAAGAACGGTTCCGTGGGATGAATGCGCTGGGGCTGCGGCGCGTTCGCATTGGCCGGATGGCCGAGAATGGCGAGTCCGGTCAGCGTGCCGTCCACTCGTCCGCCGAGGTGCGCCCAAGTGCCGACGGTCTCGTTGTTGTCGCCCTTGCTGCGGTCGGTGGTGCCGGTGCTGTTCAGGAAGTTCAATTTGTCCGCGCCGTTCCACGCCCAGTTCCCGCGCACCCCGATGCCGCCGTAACGATACTTGGGCAGCTTGACTGGTCCATGCGCGCAGGTGTCGGTGATCTCCATATCGAAGACGAAATAGGGTTGCTTCGCCTCATGGCCGATGGCGTAGAGCTTTACGTTCCAGGTTTCGAGTAGCGCGGTCTTCGGCTTCAACGGTGTTCCGTCCGCGCCCTTCTCCGTGAGGTCCATCTGCCGGTGCTGGCTGATGAATCCGGCGTGAACCGGCCCGCTCCAAGATTGATCGAGCGACCTGAACTCCACCGTGCCCTTGCTGTCGCCCATGTTCCAAAAGTCCGGCTTGCGCCCCTCGAACTCCGTGTGCGTCCACGCGAACCAGAGTCCGTGATGATGCTTGTGGTTCGACGGATAATCGTCCGTGACTTGCAGGCCGCCCGGACTGAGCACCGGATGAATGTAGCCGCCGCGCTGGAAGATCGGCTTCAAGTCGGGACGGTCTTTCGGCAACTCCGTTTTCTCCGTGCGATAGACGAGCGCGGTTTTGCCAAAGGCCGAGAGCGTGACGGTGCCGGGCTTCGCCTCGGCGTTGACGCTGCGCGAACCGTTGGCTTTGGCAAAGGTGTAAGTGCGTTTCTCCCCGCGCTTCAGGTCACGGACCACGAACCACGCTTTCCCGCCGTCGTGCTGCACTAGCGGATGGTCGTCCGGCGAATACAATCCGCTCACGCCGATGGGCAGCGCGCATTCCACGACCGTCTCGTTCCGATCAAAATCGCCGGCCTCAACGGTGATGGATTCCGCAGCACAGGCCGCAACAACTCCGGCGAGGAGCAAAAGGAAAGTGGCTTTCATGGGCGCGAGACTAATCAAGCCGCGCGTCGAGGAAAGGAGGAAAGGGCGGCGGAGTCATGTCCAGAGGGAGCGTCCGGTTCCAAGCCCGGAGGGCTTGAACGTGAATAGCCCCGGGTCGCGAGGCACGAGCGAACCCGGGGATCAGGCTGCGGTAAGTGAACAACCCCGGATGGGGTTGAACTCGAAACGTAACTTGGTCACACGGGTGTTCGACCCCTTCGGGGTCGTCACCTTTTCAAACCGTTACCCCGGTTGCACCGGGGGCTATTCACATTCAAGCCCTCCGGGCTTGCGTAACAGTTCAAGTTCACCCAAACCCCAGCAGCCGCCCGCCGTGCCAGGTCACGAAGGCCAGCACCCAGGCCAGCGCGCTCATGTAGAGCCATTGGAAGACGGGCCATTTCCAGGAGTTCGTCTCGCGGCGCACCACGGCCACGGTGCTCACGCATTGCAGCGCGAAGACGTAGAAGACCATGAGCGTGACGCCGAGCAGCGGCGTGTAGAGTTTCGAGCCGTCGGGGCGCTGCTGTTCCTGCAACATCGTGGCGAGGCTCGCGGTGCCGGCGTCGTCGTCTCCGACTTCCCCGACGTTATAAACCGTGGACATGGTGCTGACAAAGACCTCGCGCGCGGCGAACGAGCCGACGATGCCGATGCCGATCTTCCAGTCGAAGCCGAGAGGTTTTATGAACGGTTCGATGGCGCGGCCGATGTGTCCGGCGAAGCTGTGGCGCAATTGATCGCCACCTTCGGCGTTCTTCAAAGTGCCCCCGGCATCCTGCCGGGTCGGGGTGTCGGCGAGTCGAAGGGCGGCGTTCGTTTGAGGCGTTCCACCCGGCGGGACGCCGGGGGCACGTTCGAGCTTTGGATACGTCGCCAAAAACCACAGCACAATGTTAATGCCGAGAATCACCGTGCCCGCGCGCTTCAGAAACAGCTTCGAGCGATCCCACATGTGGCGCAGCACTACCTTCGGCACCGGCTGTTTGTAAGGCGGCAGTTCCATGATGAGCATGGGCGTCGCGCCCTTGAGCAGCGTCTTCTTGAACAGCCACGCCATGAGCAGCGCCACCACGATGCCGAGCAGATACATCGCGAGCATCGTCAGCCCGCGAAAGCCGAGGAAGCCAAAGAGCTTCGTCTGCGGAATGCACGCCGCGATCAGCACCGTGTAAACCGGCAGCCGTGCTGAGCAGCTCATCAGCGGCGCGACGAGAATGGTCACGAGCCGGTCCTTCGGCGACTCGATGGTGCGCGTGGCCATGATGCCCGGAATCGCGCAGGCAAACGAACTGAGCATGGGAATGAAACTCTTGCCGTGCAGGCCGACCTTGCTCATCAGCCGGTCCATGAGAAACGCCGCGCGCGCCATGTAGCCCGTGTCTTCGAGTATCGCGATGAAGAAGAAGAGCAGCAGAATTTGCGGCAGGAAGATGACCACTGCGCCCACGCCTTTAATCACGCCATTCACCAGCAGGTCGTTCACATCACCAGGCGGGATGGCGTCGCCGACCAGGTTGCCGAGTCCATCGATGAGCGTCGTCAGTGCGTCCATCGGCCATTGCGCGAAGCTGAAGATGCTCTGGAACAGAAGCAGCATGATGCCGACAAAAATCGTGACGCCCCACACCCGATGCGTGAGCACACGGTCGAGCCGGTCGCTGAAATTCTCCTTTTCGATCAGCGTCTCGGTCGTGACCGCTTCCTGAATCGCCGAGATGCGCGCGTAACGCGCCTCGATGGCAATGCTGCGCCAGTCGATAGCGGGTGCGGTGGTTAGTGGGGTAGGCGTCTCGCCTGCCTTCAGTCCACTGGGCGTCCCGCTTGGTGGTTCGACAGGCTGGACGCCCGTCGGACTGGTGGCAGCCGGGACGGCTGCCCCACTAACCAAACTGACGCCGCGCTCCAACCGTCCGCGCGCTTCCATCACCGCCGCGCGAATTGGCTCCGGATAATACGTGCCGCTGGAGACGACGAACTTTTCATCGCTCAGGATGAGCAACGCCTCCGCCATCGCCTGAAAGTGCGTCTGCGGAAAAGTGGCTTTGAGCAGTGTGACCAGTTGCGCCACTTCCTTCCCAAAGGCTTCCGGCAGTTCCGCGAACAGTCGCGGCGTGACCTTGCCGCGCGTGGATTTAAGCAACGCCATGATGGCTTCGCGCAGTTCGCGCACGCCTTCGTCTTTGCTCGCGACCAGCGGCACCACGGTCACACCGAGCGCCTTGCCCAAGGCATCGCAGTCAATGTCGTGGCCGTTCTCGCGCGCCACGTCCATCATGTTCAGCGCGAGAATGGTGGGGTAACCCAGCTCGATGACCTGCGTGCCGAAGTAAAGATTGCGCTGAAGATTCGACGCATCGACGACGACCACGACGACTTGCGGCGGCGGCACTTCGCCGATGCGATGGAACAGCACGTCGCGCGCGATTTGTTCATCAAGCGACTGCGGACTGAGCGAATAGGTGCCGGGCAGGTCGAGGATTTTGACCGTGACGTCCGGCGGCGTGCCCAGCAGCCGGCCCTCCTTGCGCTCGACGGTGACGCCGGGATAGTTGCCAACTTTCGCGCGCAGTCCGGTGAGCGCGTTGAACAGCGTGGTCTTCCCGCAATTCGGATTGCCGGTGAGGACGACGTGGCTGGAGGTTGGCGCGGTGGAGGCCATCGATCAGGAAATTCCAAATTCCAAATTCCAAATCCCAAACAAATTCCAAACTTCAAATTCCAAAGGCCCCGTCGGCGACCCCGCGCGCGGTTGGAGTTTGGGATTTAGAATTTGTTTGGATTTTGGATTTTGGATTTTGGATTTTGTCATCATGGCTTCCTTACTTCCTCACCACGAGAATTTGTTCCGCCTCATGCTTGCGCAGCGAGAGGTTGTAGCCCCGCACTTTGATTTCCACCGGATCACCGAGGGGCGCGAAGCGGACGAGTTCCACGGGGGTGCCGACGATTAAACCCATTTCCAAAATGCGTCCGCGATGTTCGGCGGGAATCCGGATCTCGGTGACGACGGCACGGGAACCGACTTCGAGCGAAGTCAGCGGTTGGACGGCGGCAGACATCAGGCGGCGAGGCGATGCGGTTTGATCTTCTCGACCCAGATCAAGTCCGCGAGTTGGGAGCTGAGGCCGAGGCGCGCGTTGCAGACCTGGCAGATGAGATTGGGATTGCGGCTCAGGAGCTTGACGCGCTGTTCCTCGCAAAAGCCCATTTCGCGCAGGCGTGAGGAAACTTCAGGCGAGGCGGAGAGCTGCTTGATACGCACGGAATCGCCGGCCTGCACCTCGCTCAACGTGCAGAGCGGAGCGAAGGAATCGTCGGCTTTCAATTGGTCGGCGGCATGATCCACGCGAGGCAAAAATTAGGCGGGCGCAGAGAGCGTGGCAAGGTGGGAATCAGCGCAAGCCGCCGACAATCCACGACAAAATCGCGACAACGCTTCGCCAGCGGTTCCAGCCTTCGCCCCGAGCGCGCCTGAATGCGACTTGGCCGCAGCAAGAGAGTCGGGCAGCCGTCCCGGCTGTCGCTCGTCCACTGCGGCGCGGGATTCAGAGACGCCCCGGTCATGGGAAAACTCCCTCGACACCGCGCGCCTCCCGCGTAGCGTGACGGTCACACATGAGCACCAAGAAATTTTTTATCCGCCCCGCGCTCGCCTTCTCTCTGGCTCTGGCTGTGTTCCTAGGCGCGGGATGCCGGCACAAGCCGCAGACGCCGCCCAAGAGCACCCGGCCGGTCACGGATGTCCAGGTGCCCACGGTCGCGAGCGCGCCGCGTTCCACCGTGGACCCGACGGAGAAGCGGTTGCAGGAGCAAATCAACCTGATGCAGGAACAGCTTGGGCCGTTGGCCGCGCGGACCGAGACGCTGGCCCGGTTCTACGGCAGCCAGATGGGGCCAAAGTGGGTCGGGAAAGTGCAGCGAGCGCGCGCGGACGCCTCGAGCCAGTCCGAACGTCTGCGCTACCTTGAGGTGACCAAGGCACTGTTGGCCCGCCGGCTGAATGCGCTCCGGGCGGAAATGAAAGTGTACGAGGAATTTGCCCAGTCCGATCCGGCCGTCCCGCGTCCGTGACACCGATCAAGATCCGGAGGGGCGCAGTCCGCCCATGAATTTTCAAGCAGCCTCTTCATCGCGCTGACGACATCCACGCGTGTGCGAACCGAGCTGACCCCGCAACTGCTCGGAGTCTTCCCGCGTCAGCTCGAACTGGTTTTGGTTCTGCGCCCGGGTGCTCACTTCGCCGCCTCCGCCGTCAGAGCGAGGAACGCCTGTTCCAATTCCCCCTGCCCGCTCTGCTTCCGCAATTCCGCCGCCGTGCCGATAGCCACGACTTTTCCCTGGTGAATGATGCCGACGCGATCCGCCAGTTCCTCCGCCACACTGAGCTGATGCGTGGAGAGAAAGACGGTCATGCCTGCGCGCGAGCGTTCCTTGAGCACATCCTTCACGATGCGCGCGTGCTGCGGATCGAGGCCGACCATGGGCTCGTCGATGACGAACACTTCCGGCTCATGCAGCAGGGCCGAGACGATGGCCACGCGCTGGCGCGTGCCGTGCGAAAGACCTTCGATGGGCTTGTTGCAAAAATCACCGAGACTGAACCGCTCGATCAGTTCGCGTCCGTTCTTCTGAATCTTCTCCGCGTCCATGTGAAACAACGGGCCGATGAAGCGGAGAAATTCCCACGGCGTGAGCTTGTCGTAGAGGAAGGGGAAGTCCGGCACGTAGGCCATGCGGCGTTTCACTTCGAGCGGCTGCGCCTGCACGTCGAAGCCTGCGACGCGCGCCATGCCGGAGGTGGGCTTGAGCAGGCCGGTCAGGATTTTGATGGTCGTCGTCTTGCCGGCGGCGTTCGGTCCGAGCACGACGAAGAATTCGCCGCGGTTCACCGTGAGGCTGAGGTCGTTCACGGCCACGACATCGCCGAAGCGTTTCACGAGATGGATGAGTTCAATCATGGCGCGGTGGATTGACGCAGGCCGGCCAGGGCGTGGTTGATTAGCACGAGGTCGCCGGGAAATTCCGCACGCAACAGTTCGCCGACCGGACTGATGAAAAACGTGATGCGCCAGCGGTCGAGGAATTTGGTCTGGAGACGGTAGGCGCGCACACGGTTCGCGCCGACGAGGATGGAATCATTCCGCGCCTCCCAGCGCAGGCCCAGCGACTGCGCGGAGAGTTTGTTCGTGCCGAGCGGCACGCCCATCGCACCGACCATCGCGGGAAACATCGGGCCGCCGAGTTCGGAGAGCAGTTTTTGCGGCTGCTGAAAATCCGCGAAGCGGAAGGTCTGATTGATCTGCTCGCCGCCCGCATCGACGCGCAGGCGCACCGTTTGGGCGACGGAATTGGCGGAGAGTTCATACAAGTCGGGCCTCATGCCGACGTGGGCGTCGAAGGTCTGCCACGTTTGATTTGTATCGAGTCGCAGACGGAACGTGAAGCGCACGCGGGTCGGAAAATCCGGGAGCGTCAGCGCGCCTTCGAAGTCGAGCGAGTAATGCGAGAGTGCTTCCACCATGCCTTCGAGCGGATTTTCGTCATCGGCGAGCCGCGCGCCGGTCGCGAGTTCCTGCCCGACGTCCGGCCGCCAGTGGCAGTAGCCGATGACGTTGGTGCCGCGCCGGATTTCCAGGTTGGAGGAATCGGGTGCGGTGAGAATTTTTTTCCAGACGACGGCCGCAGGCACGCCGCCGGGTTGACGCCGTTCACCAAATTCCGTGCGCCAGAGCCAGACGGTCATCGCCAGCCAGAACAGCGTGACGGCCAAAAGCCAGAGGCGCAGGCGCATGAGTCAAGGCGCGGGAATGACCAGCGCCTGTCCGGGGCGCAGACGCCGTTCGTCGACGGTGGGATTGGCCGATTGCAGCGCGGCGGTGGAAATGCGGTAGCGGCGCGCGATGCTGCCAAAGTTTTCGCCGGAGGCGATGGTGTGCAGTTTGCGCGCCGAAGGAGGTGGCGTCGGCGCGCGCGGGGTGAGGTCGGGGCGCGGCGGGGTCTCGGTGCGTGCGGGCTCAAGGCGCGACGGGGAAACTTCCGCGCGCGCGGTGTTGGGCGCTGGCGTCACGGGCGGAACGTACGGCGGCGCGTTGGTCGGCAAACCACGGCTCGCATAGTACGCCTGCCACGATTGCAATTGTTGCTTGAGCACCTGGTTCTCCGCGCGCAGGTCGTCCACGGTCTTCTGCAAGTTTTGCGTGGAGACGGGCATGACGACCGTTTTCGCCAGTTCGCGTTTGCATTCCTGGATGCGCTGGCGCGCGAGATCCGCCGAGGGCATGTCGCCGCGCAGGGTGACGGCCTTCTGATAATGATAGAGCGCCGCCGCGTAATCGCCCTGCTGCTGTTCGTAGAGAATGCCCAGCTCGAAATGCGCGGAGGCCGAACGCGGATTCACGTCGAGCGCCTTCTCGAAACCTGCAATCGCGCCCACGAAGTCGCGGGCTTGCAGACGATTTTTGCCGCGCAGGAAGTAGGGTTCCTTCTGCTCGTCGCCTCCGCCCGCGCCGGGACGGCAGCCCGCCAGCGCGCAGGCAAACGCGCAGCAGAGCATCAGCAAAATGGAACGGCGAAACAGCACGGCGCGGAAACTAGACGAACGGTTTCCCGGACGCAACGCTGGCGGAGGAACCGGGTACGATTAGAAGTGGCGGTCAAGAGGGTGGCGTCAGGCGTCGCGCCTGCCGCCCCTTTCAACACCCCCGTCCCGGTGGAGCGGGGCGGCCAGCGGCGGGCAGGCCCGGCCGGTGGTGCCGCAGGCTTT
>JBBQYK010000149.1:0-11661 GCA_038208765.1 Verrucomicrobiota bacterium | reverse complement strand
TTGCTCACCTTCACCAACGTCGCGACGGACGCTGATCTGCCCGCGAACATTTTGAGCTACAGCCTCGGCGCGGGCGCTCCGCCTACCGCCACCATCGTCACGAACACCGGCGTGTTCTCCTGGCCCGTGCCGGTGAACCAGCCGGCGGGAACCAATTCCGTGACGGTGATCGTCAGCGACAACGGCATTCCACAAGGCAGCCATGCTCGCACTTTCCAAATCGTGGTCGGTGCGCCGCTCACCATCACGAGCATTGTGGACGCCGGCGGCACGGTGAACATCACCGCGCCCGCGATCCCCGGCCGCCGCTACACGCTTACGGCGAAAGACGATCTGGCCGCGCCCAGCCCGTGGCCCGCCCTCGGCTCGCCCTTCACCGCCACGAACACGACGGTGATTTTCTCCGCGCCCGCGACGAACGCGCAACTGTTCTACCGCGTGCAAATGCTGCCTTGAACGCGAATTCCGAAGTGGAAAGGCGCGGCATAGGCCGGAAGCCAGGGCGGACCGCGGCTCTCCAGGGCTGCAGCGCGCCCGCCACCGCGAGGACGCACGGATTTTTTCACGCGCTCCTCCCAGCGTGGCTGCAGCGGCTCTGGAGAGCCGCGGTCCGGGTTCGGTTCGGCGCGCGCACTTCCACGACGCCGGAACTTGCGGGCCTGTTCTGACTCGGGCATGGGCGAAGTGTGCGGCGGGGAGGTGCGAAGTTTCCCACGGATTCAGAAATTCCACGGATGAAGATCCGTCTCCGGCCCTGCCAGTTGCCAACTGGCAGCACGCTGATCGTGGCGCGGCGAGTGCAGCCACGCCACGCAGCACCGCGCAGAACTTTCACACTCAGAAATTTACCGGGTGCAACGGGTGAACCTTTTCTGTAGAAACTTTCCATGCCTTTGAACACAAACCATCCCTCCTCTTCGATCCCTTCGTCCGGCTCGCTGTCACGCCGGCGCTTCGCCCGGACCCTCGCGATTTCGGCCACGGGATTGATGGCCGCGCCGGCATTTCTGCGCGGGCAAAATCTCAACGGCAAATTGAACATTGCCATTATCGGCGCGGGCGGACGCGGCGGCAGCAACATGGGCGATGTGGGCCGGAGCGAGAACATCGTGGCGGTGTGCGATGTGTCGGAAGGGGCGCTCGACGGGGCGCAGAAAAAATTCCCGCAATCGAAGCGCTTCACGGATTTCCGCAAGCTCTACGAGATCGAGAAGGAGTTCGACGCCGTGGTCGTGAGCACCTGCGAGCACACGCACGCCTTCGCGACGTTGCCGGCGCTCAAGCTGGGGAAACACGTCTATTGCGAGAAGCCGTTGACCTACAACATCTGGGAGGCGCGCGTGATTCGCGAAGCTGCGGCGCAGGCGAAAGTGGCCACGCAGATGGGCACGCAGATTCACGCGGGGGACAATTACCGGCGCGTGGTCGAACTGGTGCAGAGCGGGGCCATCGGGCCGGTGCGCGAGGTGCATGTGTGGGTCGGGCGCGCGTGGGGCCGGCAGTCCGCAGAGTCCGCCGTGAAGAACCACGACATCGTCAACGTGAGCGAGCGTCCCGACGAAACGTCGCCTGTGCCGAAGGGACTGGACTGGGATTTGTGGCTGGGGCCGGCACCGTTCCGTCCGTTCAACAACGTCTATTACCCGGGGCCGAAGTGGTATCGCTGGTGGGATTTCGGCAACGGCACGATGAGCGATCTCGGCTCGCATTGGAACGACCTGCCGTTCTGGGCGCTGAAACTGCAAGCGCCGCTGACCATTGAGGCGGGCGGACCGCCGCCGCATCCTGAGATCGCGCCGGCCTCGATGCACGCGACCTACGAGTATGGCGCGCGCGGCGAACTGCCGCCGGTGCGGCTCACCTGGCATCAAGGCGAGGACAAGCCGGAAATCTGGACGACAGGCGGCATTCCGAAGTGGGACAGCGGCGTGCTTTTCATCGGGAGCAACGGCCGCATGTTGCTCTCCGGTTACGACAAGCATCTGCTCCTGCCGGAAAAGGATTTTGCGGACTTCAAACGGCCTGAGCCGTTCATCCCCAAATCCCTCGGGCATCACGCGGAGTGGATTCACGCGTGCAAGACGGGCGAGCCGACGACCTGCAACTTCCACTATGCCGGCTGGCTGACCGAGGCGAATCACCTCGGCAACGTCGTCTATCGCGCCGGCCAGAAGCTGGAGTGGGATTCGGCGAAGCTCCGCGCGACGAACACGCGCGCGGCGGACGCGTTCATCCGCCGCGAGTATCGGGCGGGCTGGAAGCTGGCCTGAGCGGGCGGCTCAGAAGTTCCAGGTAAAATCCACGACCACGGAATGGACGCGGGCCGTGCCCGACTCGATCTCGCCGGACGTGTCCTCCACGTTCCAGGTCGCGCCGCCGGCGGAGAAGAATTTGTAGCCGCCTCCGACCGACATGTTCGGGTGGAATTTGTAGCGCAAGCCCGCGAACGCCTGCCACGCGAACACCGCCGAGCCATCCGAGCCATCCACGATGGTGCCGTTGGGCGCACGCACGTGGTCGAGCGCGAGGAGGCTGATGTCGCCGCCCGCACCGACGCCGAGGTAGGGCAGCCATTTGCAGTCCGGCTGGTCGTAGCGCAGCACCACACTCACGAGCAGCGGCATGTGCGACAGGTAGTTGTCGTCATCGCCAGAGCGGCCCAGGTTTTTAATCCGGTTGACCATGAAACCGGTCTCGGCCTGGACGCCGAGCCAGGCGTTGATGTTATAGC
Organism: Verrucomicrobiota bacterium; assembly: GCA_038208765.1. GTDB lineage: Bacteria > Verrucomicrobiota > Verrucomicrobiia > Limisphaerales > SIBH01 > JANNGC01. Next base: position 8,930 of record JBBQYK010000149.1, on the reverse strand, counting down.
CGCCGGCCACGCTGAACTGCGGGCCGGGGTCCAGCTTCAGTTTGGCCCCTGGCGTGGAAATGAGGAAGCGGTCCAGATCGACGTCTTCGGCGATCGAGACGCCGGCGTTTCCATTGAGGTAGAAACCCTGGCTGCGTCCCAGTTGCGGAAAGGCCAGCAAGCCCAGGCCGCAACCGGCGACGAGAGCCAACGAACGGAGGGTGGTTTTCATAGTGCGGGCAGTCTGAGCCACAGGGCGCTGGTGACGGCAAGTCGCAACTTGTCATTTTATGGCTTCGTGGGGCGCTCATCAGTTGGCCGCTGCGCGGCCAGGAGAGAACCGAACCGGGGATTGCACCCGCCGCCGCGCCCGACTATCACAGCCCGATGCAATTGCGACCGATGCCCCGACGACTCTGCGCTTCTCCCGCGCATCCGCCGTTTTCCTCTGCCTTCTGCCCTCCGGCTTCCACCTTTTGATGTCTCCCCGCGTCGCCATCATCGGATGCGGTCTCGTGGGCGAGAAGCGCATGAAACTGCTCGCGCCCGGCACGGTCACGGTGGTGTGTGATTTGAATCTGGAGCGCGCGCAGAAGCTCGCCGCGCTTTCCCCCGGCTGCACCGCCACGGACTCGGTGGAGAAAACCGTCGCGTCGCCGGACGTGGACTGCGTGATGATCGCCACGTTGAACGCCGCGCTGGCGCCCATCGCGAGACAGGCGCTCGCCGCGGGCAAACATGTCCTCGCGGAAAAGCCCGGCGCGATCAGTTTGCGTGAGATGGAGGAACTGGAAACCGTTTCCCAGCAGACCGGCGCGCTTTACCGCATCGGCTACAATCACCGCTACCATCCGGCCTTTCGGAAGGCGCGGGAGATTTTCGCGAGCGGCGTGCTGGGGCCGATGATGTTCCTGCGCGGACGCTACGGGCAGGGCGGGCGCATCGGCTACGACAAGGAATGGCGCGCGGACCCGAAGCTCTCCGGCGGCGGCGAGTTGATTGATCAAGGCGTTCACTTGATCGACCTCGCGGGAATTTTTCTCGGCGAGTTCACGCAGGTCGAGGGCCACGTCGCGACGTATTTCTGGAACATGCCGGTGGATGACAACGCCTTCCTCAGCCTGCGCAACGCCGACGGCAAGATGGCGTGGCTGCACGCGAGCTGCACCGAATGGAAGAACATGTTCTGCCTCGAAATCTACGGACGCGACGGAAAGCTCCAGATGGACGGCCTGGGTCGCAGCTACGGCGTGGAGAAGCTGACTTACTACAAGATGCTGCCGCAAATGGGCCCGCCCGAAACCAGCGTCTGGGAATTTCCCGGCGAAGACGACTCATGGAAGATCGAGATGCAGGAGTTTTTTGAGGACATCCGATTGAAGCGCACGCCGGAACCTGGGCTCAAGGAAGCGAAAGCCGTGCTGCAGGTCGTCGAGCGCATTTACGCGCGAGCGGTGGCCACTCCCAAGAGCCTAACGGGGCAGGCCGGAGGATAAATGGGTGCGGCACCGGGAATCGTCATCGCGAACGGGCCGTGCGCGGCCTGATTGACGAGCAGAAAACATTTTCCGTCAAAACTGCTGCGGCTCTGCAGAGCCGCGCCCACCCTCGTTCACCGGCCCAGTCCGGCGGCGACCAGCGCGCGGGCGAGATTCTTCATCTGCGCTTTCGAGGGGTAGTTCGGGTCGGCAATCAGCGCCCGGCCCCGCGCGACCACGGCCGCGCGCACGTCGGGCGCTTCGGCCAAGGACATTTCCAGCGAACGGCTGTGCCCAAAGGCGGTGAAACCAGGGCTGTTCACGGGCTTGATGGCCCGGCTCAGGCTCTGGAAATTTTGCGTCGGGACGGTCGGAACGGTCATTGCGATTTTCATAAAGTTGCTCAATTCTGAGTCAAACATCGGCACACCTGTCCCGAACTTGAGCATTTTCTTAAAAAAAGTTTTGCCCGCCTCGCCGCGCCGATACGGGGTCGGTCACTGCCCAGCGACCAACGAAAGCTGGAATTCACCGCCCCGTTCCCTTAAATCCCCGCCATGTCTGACCTGAAACTCTCGACGCTCGCGGTCGTGCTCGGCCTGATCGTGGCATTGCCCAGCCTGCTGGGCCTGCTCAAGCCCAAGGCGTTCGCCGAGGCGGCGCGTAAGTTCCCGCGCAACAACTTCGCCGGCTACGCGCTCGTGCTGCTCGGCACGGTCTGGTTTCTCTACTACGTGCAGCAGGAAAATGTTTCTGACTTCGCGAACATGAAACGGATTTTCTATCTCGTCTTCAGCGCGGTCGGTCTCGGCACCTGCATCTTCGTCCGTGATTTTCTGCCCGTGCGCGGGCTGGCCGTGGTTTTCCTGCTCATGGCCAAGCTGATGGTGGACACCGCGCGCTGGGAAGCCACGGACTGGCGGCTGGTCATTTCGTTCTGGGCCTACGCGCTGGTGCTGGCGGGCATGTGGTTCACCATTTCGCCGTGGCGGCTGCGCGACATCATCAACTGGTCGGTCGCCACGGAGTCCCGCACGCGCCTGACCAGCGGCGTGCGCGTGGCCTTCGGGCTGTTCGTCGTCGGGCTGGGCCTGACGGTGTTCAAGGCTCCGGAAGCGAAGGCCGCGACGAATCAGGCGGCGCTGACTGCTCCGCGCGCTGCCGCCGCGTGGTGAAATTTTGAACTGTGAGCCGCGGGCGCATCCTCGTCATTCGCGGCGGAGCCATTGGCGATTTCATCCTCACGCTGCCCGCGCTGGCGGCGCTGCGGAAACAGTTTCCTCAAACGCATATCGCTGTGCTCGGCTACCCGCGCGTGGCCACACTGGCGGAACTGGCCGGCTCGGCGAACGAAGTGCGATCCATCGAGGCGCGCGCTCTGGCCGGCTTCTTCGCGCGACGCGGCGAACTGGACGCGGCACTGGGTGAATGGTTCGGCGGCTTCAACATCATCGTCTCCTACCTCTACGATCCTGACGGCATCTTTCAGGAGAACGTGGCGCGCGTCTCCAAGGCCCAGTTCATCCCCGGCCCGCATCGCCCCGACGAAGCGCAGGATGTTCACGCCACGGAAGTTTTTCTAAAGCCCTTGGAGCGACTGGCAATTTTCGGAGCGGATACTGAACCGCGCCTGACTCTCAACTCTCAACCCTCAACTCTCAACCTCCTCGCCATCCACCCCGGCAGCGGCGGGGCCAGCAAGAACTGGCCGGAGGCGCGCTGGATGGAACTCCTGCGCCGCATCGCCTCCGAAACCAACTGGCGCGTCCTGCTCGTGGGCGGCGAGGCCGAGGGCGAACGCGTGCAGCGCCTTGCGCCGCAGATGCCGGTGGATCGACTGCTGATGGCGTGCAACGAGCCGCTGCCGGAACTCGCCCGAAAATTCACCGCGTGCGCCGCGTTCGTCGGCCACGATTCCGGCATCACCCATCTCGCGGCGGCGCGCGGCTTGCGCGGCCTCGCGCTCTGGGGCGGGACGAAGCCGGAAATCTGGCGTCCGCGCAGCGAGCTGTTTGAACTGCTGCGCGCGGAGTGCGGGCTGGATCAATTGCAACCAGACGCAGTTTTCGCCGCCGTCTCGCGCCTGATGAGTTGAACCACGGAAGACACGGAAAACACGGAATGAAAACCGGGAAATTCCTGTCCGTGTTTTCCGTGTCTTCCGTGGTTCATTTCCCGCCGTTCCTCCTTTCTGATTCCCAAAATATTTTCCCCCGCTAACGTCTCGCGCATGGATTCATTGCTGAAATTGATACGCGAGAACGCGGCGTGGAAGCCGGCGGAACTCGCCGCCATGCTCAATCTTTCCGAGAGCGAAGTCATCGCCCTCATCAAGCGTCACGAGGCCGAGGGCGTCATCCTCGGCTACCGCGCCATCCTCAACGAGGAGAAGCTCGGCCTTGAAGTCGTGCGCGCGGTCATCGAAGTGAAAATCACGCCGGAGCGCGGTGGCGGTTTCGACCGCCTCGCCGAACGCATCGCGAAATATTCCGAGGTGCAGTCCTGCTACCTCATGTCCGGCGGCTACGACTTGCTCGTGGTGGTGCAGGGGAAAAATTTGCGCGAGGTGGCCACCTTCGTGTCCGAGAAGCTCGCCACCGTGCAGGGCGTCATCTCCACCGCCACGCACTTCATGCTCAAGCCCTACAAGGAACAGGGCGTGCTGATGAAGGTGGAAGTGAATGAGGAACGGCTAGCGGTCGCGCCCTGATAAATTTCATGCGCAAAAAACCTTCCCCCCTCGTCGGCCTCATCATGGGTTCCCAATCCGATTGGGAAACGATGCAGCACGCGGCGGCGCAGCTCAAAGAACTCGGCGTGCCGTTCGAGGCCGAAGTCGTTTCCGCGCATCGCACGCCGGACTTGTTATTTCAATATGCGGCCAGCGCAGCGAAACGCGGGCTGGAAGTCATCATTGCTGGTGCGGGCGGTGCGGCGCATCTGCCCGGCATGTGCGCGGCCAAGACTTCCTTGCCCGTGCTCGGCGTGCCGGTGGAATCCAAGACGCTCAAGGGCCTCGACTCGCTGCTCTCCATTGTCCAGATGCCCGGCGGCGTGCCGGTGGGCACGCTGGCCATCGGCAAAGCCGGCGCGATCAACGCCGCGCTGCTGGCCACGGCGATTCTGGGGAACAAGCATCCGCAGTTCCGCAAGGCTTACGAAAAATTCCGCGCGAGCCAGACGGCCAAGGTGATGTCGAATCGGAAGCCGAGCGTGGCCTGAGCCAGCTTCCCAAAGGTTCAAACACGCAAGGTGCAGACCACACGAAAAATCATCATGCCGGGCGATTCTCCGTCATCAGGCCCGGAGGGCCGTTAAGAAATTAGCCGGTGGCGTGAGCCACCGGAAGGGACGTTAGATGAAGTCAGCCCCGGAGGGGCGACACCGTTCGCGGAGAAAATTGCCCGGAGGAGTTTCGGCCCTGCAGGGCTTGGGACTGGCGCGACTTTTCCGGTGGCTCACGCCACCGGCTAATATCCAGCCGGCCCTCCGGGCCTCACAGCTTCTGCTGCTGCATCTGCTTCTGAATGGAGTCAATCCGTTTCGCCGCCGCCTCTTTCAATGACGGAATTCTCTCGGCCAGCCGCGTGAAAAGATTCAGCGCCTGCTCCCACTCGCCCTGCGACTCGCAGATGGCCGCCGCGCTGAACGTCGCCTCCTTCAGCCAGAACGGGTCCGGCTCCTCGCCCGCGCGCGTCGGGAAAATCACTTCCAGATAATTCGTCAGCGCCGCCTGCGACAACGCCCCCGCTTCCGCCGCCAGACTCCTGTCCCGCGCCAGCAGCGCCTGCGCGCGATAGACATGACCGATCCCGACTTGCGCCTGCTGACGTGTCGCCGCGTCGGCATTCGGCGCGACCAGCGCACGCCCGTAAAAATCCAGCGCGTCGGCGTAATTCATCGAGTCCGCAGTGCCGAGTTGGAAATGACACAGCGCCATCTCGCCCCACGCGCGCGGCACCTGCGGGTCATCGGGGAAAAAGCGCGGCACCTGCGCGTACACGCTGCGCGCCTCGCGGAAGTTGTCGAGCTGGTTCGTCCAGGGGCGGACTTTGAAAGCATCCCCATACGCGAAATAGCCCTGCACCAGAATCGAGGCGGGACAGTTGGTGTCGTTGAGCAGCGCGGCGAGATGATTCGTGGCGCTCTCGAAGCGCGGCTGCAACAGCGCGGCACGTCCGGCCTTGAGCCGGGCCTGATAGCTGACCGCCGTGACCGGCCAGTTCGTGTTTTCAAAGACGAGCTGGTAATTGCGAAGCGCATCGTCGTAACGCCCGGCGCGCAGATGATGATCACCAATCCAGTTCTGCGCCCGCGCCGCCAGCGGGTTGAGGGGGAAGCGCGCGACGAAATTCGTGAACAGCGTCAGTGCGTTCGTCTCGTGGCCGGCGAGGAAGTTGGCCGTGGCCCGGAGAAATTCCGCACGCGGCAGGCTGGTGTTGGTCGGGAAAACCTGCACCCACTCGTCGTATTTTCCAATGGCCCCAGCCCAGTCGCGTTCGCGCTCGAACGACCGTGCCACAGCCAGCTCCACCTCGGGCCGCAGCGGTGACTCGGGAAACAATTCCGTGAAGCGCGCGAATTCCTTCCGCGCCGCTGCCGGGTCGCCGAGTTCATCCACCGTCTGGCCGAAGAGCAGCAACGAACGCTCGGCATAGCTGTTCGCCGGATACTCGCGCAGGATCGCGTCGAGCGCCTCGCCGGCGGCGCGGCGGTCCCGAGCCTGCAGGCCGGCCTGCAACAACTGGTAGCGCGCGCGCGGCGTCAGCTCGCGCTCCACGCGGGGCAGCATGGAGTAATTCGTCAGCACGAGCCGGTAGTCGGCGATGGCGTTGGTCAAGTCGCCGGATCGAAAGGCGAGATCCGCCGCCTTGAAACGCGCGACGGCCTGCGCCTCCGACCACGGCAGCGATTCCGCCGCCGCGCGGAACGAGAGGAGGCTCTCGGCAAACTTGCCTTGCGCCAGCAGCGCCCAGCCGCGCACGGCGCGCGCCTGGCTGCGGAACGGACTGTTCGTGAATTGGGCCAGCAGCTTGTCGCAATCGAAAATTACGTCCGCGAGCAAGTCCGTGCCGGGCGCGACGTTGTTCGTGCCGGTGAGCGCGAGCTGGTGCTGCTTGAGCCGCAGTTCAGCCTGCGCCAGCAGCGCAAGATCGGAGCCGGTTTCATTTGGCCGCGTGACGACAAACTCCTGCAACCGGGCGAGCGCATTGCTGAGCTGTCCCTGCGCCACCAGCAGTTCCACCGTTTTGAAAACGGCCTCGCGCGTGCGCGAGACCGGCATTCCGGGTCGCTGGTTGCGCGCGTAGGCGGCGATGGCTTCATCAGGGCGGTCCAACGCTTCCAAGATCTGACCTTGCAAGGCGGAAGAGGCGGCTTCGAGCGCGACATCCGTGGTCGCGGTGGCGACGACGAAAAGATTCGAGGTGGTGACGAGCGCGTCGTCCAGCCGGCGCGCGCCCCACTGCGCCCGGGCGAGGCGATAACTGCGTTCCCATTTCGTGCGCGCGGTCAGCGTGTCCTCGGGAATGGCACTGGCGACACGCTCGGCGCCGGGATAGTCGCGCTGCTCCAGCAGCGTGTCGGCGAGCAACAAGCGCCCGCGCACCACGGCTTCGCTGGTCGGCGCACTTGCGGCCGCTTCTTGAAATAATCCCGTTTGCAGCAGTGCCGCCGTGCGCGGCCATTGCTTCAACTGAAACCGCGCGTGCGCCTCCGCCAGCGTGGCGTCGAGCCGGAGCGGTGAATTGGTATGGCGCGAAATCACCAGCGCGTAATTCGTCGCGGCCGCCTCGAACTGGCCGCTCTCCGCATGAATGGCCGCCAGGTCGAAAAGGAATTGATCCGCCACACGGCCCGCGCCGGCTTGGTTGGTGGAGAGAATCTGCAGGGCGGCCGAAAACTTTTTCTGCTGGAGCGCCGCCTTGGACTGCTTGAGCCACGCCTGCGGCACGCGCGGTGACGCGGGATAATTCACGATGAAATCCGCGAACAACTTTTCTGCGCGATCATGAAAGCCGTCCTGCCGCGCCTCCTCGGCATTGTTGAACGCGCGCGCCTCCGCGTCCGCCGCGTGCAGACGCGGGATGGCCCCGCTCCCGCACAGGAGCGCGGCGATCCAGATCAGTCGGGTCAACCAGCGGCGCTGCATTTCAATTCATTTATCCGCGACGCCTGCGCGGGAGGCGATGCAAAAAACCTGCGTCGTCGTGAAGGGTTCGCCACTCGAGAGCGAGACGCCCAAATCGCCGGAGCGGCGGACAGCCATGTCCGCCGTTCCTGTGGCTTACAAAATCAGGCCGTAATTGTCGCCGGAAACTGCGGACATGGCTGTCCGCCGCTCCTCTCCACTCACCGCGCGGCGCCAATCTTCAGTGGCTTCACGCGGTCGCCGTCGTTGATGCGATCGCCGGGATAAATGATCACCGCCTCGCCTTCGTTCAGGCCGTCCGTGATTTCCGTCTCGGTGCCGGAAGTGCGTCCGGTGGTCACGGCTTGAAAGGTGGCTCGTCCTCCGCGCACTGCGAAGACCGCGTGTTGATCGCCGCGCCGAAACACCGCGCCGGAAGCGACCTTCAAAACCTGGTCCGCCTCCCAGGTGATGATGCGCGCCTCGACGCGAAAATTGTCACCGACGCTCGCGCGCTTCGCCACGGGCGTAACGATGTCCGCGATGACGTTCACCCGCTGTTCCTCCACGCCGAGCGCCGAGACCTTGGTGAAGGCGGCGGGTTCAACCAGTCGCACGCGTGCCTCCAACGGTTCAGTCCCGCCCCACTGCTCCAGGTCCACGCGCGTGCCGGGCTGAATCGCCGCGCCGTCGCGCGAGAGAACTTCAATCACCACTTCGAGATCGGCGGGGTTGCCAATTTCCACCAGCGGCAAGCCGGACGTCACGACCCGCGAGCTTTCTTCGAGCACGCGCAGCACGCGGCCGCTGGAGGGCGCTTTGACTTCGATGGGCGGGCGCGACGGGGCAGGAGTGGTCGTGCTGAACTCCGCGAGCTCCGCTTCGGCCTGTCGCAGCGCGGCCTCGGCCGCCGTCAGTTCCTTCGCGGCGGTGGTTTCGCGCCACTGGCCTTGTTCGAGTTCCTGGATGGAAACGGTCTTTTCCGCGAACAGAATCTCAAAGCGCTTCAATTCGCTGGCGACAAACTTCTGTGCGGCGCGGGCGCGCTCGACGTTCGCAGCGGCGGTGTCACGACGCGCTTCGGCCAGCGCGCGCGTGCGGGCGTCGAGCAGCACCGGCGCGAGCGGATCAATGACCGCAACGACGGTTTCGCCCGCGATGATTTCCGCCCCGGCCTTGAACGGAATGCGCCGCAACTGCCCGGCGACCGGCGCTGAGACGAGGAAGCGCTGCTTGATGCGCGTCTTGCCTTCCTCGTTCACCGTCGCACGCAGGCTGCCGGTCACGACTTTCACCGTCTCGACGGGCATGGGCCTCGGCCACAATCCAGCAACGATGAGCGC
>JBBQYK010000148.1:0-11672 GCA_038208765.1 Verrucomicrobiota bacterium | reverse complement strand
TGTCTTCCCGCACTACGCGCGCGAGCACGCCACGGGCGAAGAAGATTTTCTGGTCAACATCACGAACGACGGCTGGTTCGGCGAAAGCGCGGCGCAATGGCAGCAGGCCGCGTGCGCCGCTTTCCGCGCCGTGGAGAACGGTGTGCCATTGGTACGCTGCGCGAACAACGGGATTAGTTGCTGGGTGGATCGTTTCGGCGGAATGCACAACGTGTTCTTCGACGGCACGCCTGATGTGTATCGCGCCGGATTCAAGATCGTGGAGGTTCCCCTGCCCTCGCCGGAGACGAAAGCGCGGCGCACCTTCTACAACCGACATGGCGACTGGTTTGGGTGGGGTTGCGTGGGCATCAGCGCCGTCGCGTGGGCCTGGCGTTTCCGGCGGCGCGCGGACGCATCTTGACCGTTCCACCAACGAGAGACTGGAATGTGTCGCAACCTTCCGACACGGAGGTCGGGCCGGCCTCACGTGGCTCTTGCCAAAGAGAAACCCGCCTTCCCCGGGCGGGGAAAGCGGGTTCGCTTCTGTTCGCGTGGACAAAACTCTAAAACCACGCTGATGAAAATATCGGCACGCGCGCAGAAACCTTTAGGGATAATTTAGAGCCATCGGCAAAGGCTTGTGCGCCCGGGAATAACGCGGTTTCCCGGCGTCCTATTCCTTCGTAATCGTCTCGTCGAGATTCAGAATGGCACGGCTGACCATGGCCCACGCGGCGACTTTGTGGAGGTTCACGTTCGGCGGAAAATTCGTGGAGGTCATGCCGACCTTGAGCGCGTCCGTGGTGCGGTCCTCAAAGTAGCGGTATTGCTCTTCATAGAATTTCACGAGCGAGGTCAACTCGCGTTCGCTCGGCGCGCGCCCGGTGCAGAGGCGGAAGGCGTAGGTCGCGCGGCTACGTTCATCGTTGCCGCCTTCGCGATAGACGCGCAATCCCATCGCCTGTGCCGCTTCGACATAGGTTTTCTCGTTCAATGTCGTGAGCGCCTGGAGCGGCGTGTTGGACCGCGTACGCCGCGTGCACGAGGCGTCCGCCGTGGGCGCGTCGAAGGACAGCATCGCGGGGAATGGCAAGGCGCGCTTCCAGAATGTGTACATCCCGCGTCGGTAACGATCTTCGCCGGCGCTCTCCGGCCATGAGAAGCCGCCATACACCGTATCGCCCACGCTCGCCGGAATCGGCGGCCGCACGCTCGGCCCGCCAATTTTCGGATTCAGCAACCCGCCCGCCGACAGCGCGATGTCCTGAATGATTTCCGACTCGACGCGGAAGCGCGCGCCGCGGGCCAGCCATTTGTTGTAAGCATCATTCACCAACGCCTCGGGCGCGACGCGCGATGATTGCTTGTAGGTTTCTGAATTCACAATCAGCCGATGCAAATGCTTCAACGACCATGGCTGACCTTGGACCTTGGACCTTGGACCCTGGACTTCAACACTCGGCTCCATGAATTCCACCGCCAGCCAGTCCAGCAACTCTGGGTGCGACGGCACCTCGCAGCGCGTGCCGATGTCTTCCGGCGTGGTGAACAGACCTTGCCCGAAGTACGCCTGCCACACGCGGTTGACGATCACGCGAGCCGTTGTGGGCGATCGGCGGTCCACGAGCCATTTCGCGAAGCCGAGTCGATTGCGCGGGGCATCCGCTGGAAACGCGTGGAGAATTTTCGGCACGTCCGCCTGCACTTCATCGCCCAGCCGCTGCCAGTCGCCGCGGCGGAAGATGCGCGTGTGACGCGGCTCGGCACGTTCCTGCAACGCCAGCGTGGTCGGCGTGTAAATCCAGTTCGTCCACGCGCTGTCGATGGGCGCGTTCACTTTTGCAAATGACGGGTCCTGCCAGCGGAAAATGTTGAACAGCTCGCGCTTCTGCTCCGCCGTGCGTTGCTCCCTCGCGATCGCGAGCAGCGTGCGCTGCCCTTCGGTGAATGGATCAACGTGCAGCGGTGCGGCCTTCGTCGTGGCGCTCAGACGGAAGCGGCCAAAAGCGTGGCAGTCGAAACCAGTTTCCTTGTCCAGCGCGCCGCCATGCGCGTCGATGCTCGAGTGTTTCTGGTGCAGCGTGATGAGCAGCCGGGTGCCGCCGGGAAATTGGGGAATCGCCTCCGCCAGTTCGAGCACCGCGCGATGCTCGCGATTCTTCAAGACCGGCAGCGTGCTCGCTGTCCAGCCGCCTTTGTCGGTCTTGCCGTCGATGATGTTCGTGATGCTGAAGCCCGGAGCTTCCGCGTCGGCCAGCGCGCGGCTGAATTTAATCTTGTTGGTCACGGTCGCGTTGGTCAGGGCGTAAACCTCGGCGGTGAATTCGCGCAGGAGCCAGCCGCCTTTCTGCGCCTGGCCCGGCCCGCCCTGCGGCAGATTCGCATGGCGCAACACCTCCAGCCGGAAGCCCGTCAGATTCGTCGGAGGAAGATCAAACCAGAGATACGTCACGCCGGTTGGCTTCACGTCGCCGCCCGCCAGCATGGAGCCGTCCGGTTGCAGTTCATACTTCGAGGCGAAGTTGTGCCACTCCACGGGTTGCAGCACCGACCACTCACCGGTCGCGCCGACCGACTCCGCTTCCCACGCGCTCAGGCGTTCAGTGAGATTCGTCGTGCTCTTCATCGCCTTGTCTTCCGCTGCACGGATCTTGGCGCGCAGATCGTCGCGCTTCTTCTGCTGTTCCGCCGTGGGTACTTCGAGGAACGGCTCGTCGTCGTTGTTCAGGAAGGCGTAAAGCTGGAAATACTCCTTCTGCGCCAGCGGATCGAACTTGTGATTGTGGCACTGCGCGCAGGCGATGGTCAGCCCGAGCCACGCGCGGCCCACGGCGTCCACGCGGTCAATCATCGCCTCGGTGCGGAACTGTTCCGGCTCAATGCCGCCCTCCTGGTTCAGCATCGAGTTGCGCAGGAATCCCGTGGCGATTTTCTGATCCAACGTCGGGTTGGGCAGCAAATCGCCGGCGAGTTGTTCGATGGTGAATTGATCAAAGGGCAGATCCCGGTTCACTGCGTTGATCACCCAGTCGCGATACGGCCAGATGCTGCGCGCGGCATCCTTCTCAAATCCATTCGAGTCCGCGTAGCGTGCCGCGTCCAGCCAATGGCGGCCCCAGCGTTCGCCGTGATGCGGCGAGGCGAGCAATCGTTCGACGAGCTTCTGATAGGAGTCGGCTGATTTGTCCGCGACGAAGTCATCTACCTCTTTCGGCGTCGGCGGCAGGCCGGTGAGATCGAGCGAGAGGCGGCGGAGGAGCGTGATGCGATCCGCCTCGGGCGAAAACTTCAGGCCCTCCTTCTCCAGCCGCGCGGCGATGAAAGCATCAATGGGATTGCCGCCCGCCGACCTTGGACCTTGGACTTTGGACCTTGGACTCACAGGGCGAACGGGCGCTTTGAACGCCCAATGATCTTTCGGCTCGGCCAATTTCACTGAGGCTTCATCCGGCCAGACCGCGCCCTGATCAATCCACGCGCGTAACACCCCGATTTGCTCCGCCGTGAGTGGCTCGCCTTTCGCGGGCATGAGCATGTCAGCGCCCTTGAGTCCTGCGACCATTTGGATGACCAAACTCTCCGCGCTTTTGCCCGGAATAATCGGTGCGCCGTGGTCGCCACCTTTGAGCGCGACGCTTTTCACGTCCCAGCGCAACTCGCCCTTCTGCTTTTTCTCGCTGTGGCATTCGTAGCAACGCAGCGCGAGCAACGGCTGCACGTCCTTGACGAAATCCACCACGCGCGTGGCGGGCGGCGGCAGTTCCGCCGCGTGCATTGTTCCCGCGAGAACACAGATCAACGCCAGCGATTTGAACTCAGGGCGATTCATGAATGCGCGGAGCATAACCGCGGCGAAACGAGTTGTCAGCGGTTGGTTGTGAAAGGAGCGCGGGCCGCCGAGTCCGCGTGATCATGATTTCATCAGTTGTGCGCCCGTCATGACGTTGATGAACACGCGGACTCGGCGGTCCGCGCTCCGACGCTGGGAACCATTCCCATTGTCACGTCCAGCCGCTTGTGTAACGTCCCGCGCATGAAATCCTATTTTATTCTCGGTGCCACGCTGGCTCTGGCTTTCGCCTCGGGTTGTTCGACCACCGCTCAAGATTCTTCGGCCACGCCGAATCAACTGACCGCGAAGGAAAAGGCGGCGGGTTGGAAACTGTTGTTTGACGGCCAGACGTTGAATGGCTGGAGCAATTTCAAAAAGAAGGACATCAAGCCGGGCTGGCAGGCGAAGGACGGGCTGCTGGTGTGCGTGGATCCCAAGAACGCGGGCGACATCGTGACGGCGGAGAAGTTCGGCGCGTTTGAATTGCAGCTCGATTTCCGCATGGGCAAGGGCGCGAACAGCGGCATCATTTATCACGTCACGGAAGAGGGCGGCGCGGTGTGGGCCACGGGGCCTGAGATTCAACTGGAGGACAACGAGTTCGCGGCGGACGCGCAGAAGTGCGGCTGGCTCTACGCGCTCTATCAGCCGCCGGTGGATGCGAAGACGGGCAAGACGCTCGACACGACCAAACCGGCGGGCGAGTGGAATCACCTGCGCGTGGTCATCAGCCCGGACGGTTCGTTGCACGAGATGAACGGCACGAAGTATGTCGAGTACGTGATCGGCAGCGATGACTTCAATGCGCGCGTGGCCAAGAGCAAGTTCGGCAAGATGCCGAAGTTCGCGAAGTCGGGGAACGGCTTCATTGCGCTCCAGGGCGACCACGGCGAAGTGGCGTTCAAGAACATCAAGATTCGTGAACTGCCGGTGAAGAAATAGTTTCTGACCACGAGAAGATTTGACTGGCCCGCGCTGAAAGGTGCGGGCCAGTTTTTTGAGCGAGGGGGGGTGAAATGCCTCACGCAAAACCGCAAAGGACGCGAAGATGAAATGAACTTGCCCAGGGAGTTTCCTTTCGCTGATTGAAAGTCGCTCTCCCTCACCCCAGCCCTCTCCCGCTGGGAGAGGGAGCGCGGCATTCAGCCTTCTTCACTGCGAACGCGCTCGTCATCACCAGACGCTGGCTGACTTTCTCCCTCTCCCAGCGGGAGAGGGCTGGGGTGAGGGAGAACGCGCCTGTTCGGAAGCCGGATCCGAAATTACTTTTTTCAAACGTCGCACTTTGCGCCCTTCGCGGTCTTTGGCCGGGTCAGTTTTTGAGCCAGTTTTACGCTCCCGTTGACTTGCCATTCTGTTTCCGCCAAGTTCCGCCGCACTTAAGCCAAGGCTGGTTCGTGGAGCAGCCCGCACAATTTACATGGGTAAATCACTCATCATTGCCGAGAAACCTTCCGTCGCCGCGGACATCGCCAAGGCGCTCGGCGGGTTCAAACAGGACAGCAGCAAGGAGTTCTTCGAGAGCGAGAACGCCGTCATTTCGTCTGCCGTCGGCCATTTGCTCGAACTGATCGTCCCCGACGAATTCGAGATCAAAAAGGGCAAGTGGACCTTCACGCACCTGCCGCACCTGCCGCCGTACTTCGGGCTGCAACCCATCGAGCGCAGCGCCAGCCGACTGAAAGTTTTGCAGAAGCTGCTCAAGCGCAAGGACGTGGATGCCGTGGTCAACGCTTGCGACGCGGGCCGCGAGGGCGAGTTGATTTTCCGCAACATCATGGCCTTCACCGGCGCGAAACAGCCGGTGCAGCGGCTCTGGCTCCAGTCCATGACGGCGAACTCGATTCGCGAAGGTTTTCAAAAGCTTCGCAGCGACGAGTCCATGCTGCCGCTCGCGGACGCGTCGCGCTCGCGATCGGAATCCGACTGGCTGGTGGGCATCAACGGCACGCGCGCCATGACCGCCTTCAACTCGAAGGCGGGCGGCTTCTACAAGACGACGGTGGGCCGTGTGCAGACGCCGACGCTGGCCATCGTGGTGGACCGCGAGGCGAAGATTCGGAAGTTTGTCGCGCGCGATTATTGGGAAGTGCTGGGGACGTTTGCGGCGCAGGGCGGGAGTTATCCGGGGCGCTGGTTCGACGAACATTTCAAACGGGCGGACGCCAAGGAGGCCGATGTCGAAGCGAAGCCCGAGCGCCTTTGGGACAAGGCCCGGGCCGAGGCGATTCGCACGAAGTGTCTCGGCAAACCCGGCATCGTCACGGAGGAAAGCAAGCCCGCGACGCAGATGTCGCCGCTGCTTTACGACCTCACCACCCTTCAGCGCGAGGCGAATGGGCGCTTCGGCTTCAGCGCCAAGAACACGCTCGGACTCGCGCAGGCGCTTTACGAAAAGCACAAGGTGCTGACCTACCCGAGAACGGACGCGCGCGCGTTGCCCGAGGATTACATCGCCACGGTCAAGCAGACGCTCGACTCGCTGCGCGACCTCGCGGGCTACAGTTCCTTCGCGGAAAAAATTCTCAAGCAAGGTTGGGTGCATCCGAACAAGCGCATCTTCAACAACGCGAAGATCAGCGATCACTTTGCCATCGTGCCGACGGGCGTTTTGCCCAAGGGCTTGAGCGAGCCGGAGCAGAAGCTGTTCGACATGGTGACGAAGCGGTTCCTCGCGGTGTTTTATCCGGCGGCGGAATTTATGGAGACGGTGCGCATCACGCGCGTCGAGAGCGAGCCGTTCAAGAGCACGGGCAAGGTGATGATGAAGGCGGGCTGGCTGGAAGTGTACGGCAAGGAAGTGGATTCCGAAGAAGAGCCGACGCTCGCGCCCGTGCAGGCGAATGAGCGCGTCCAGACGACAGACGTGGAAGTGAAGCAGAGCGTGACCAAGCCCCCGGCGCGCTACTCGGAAGCCACGTTGCTCGGCGCGATGGAAAGCGCGGGCAAGCTCGTGGACGACGATGAATTGCGCGAGGCGATGAGCGAACGTGGCCTCGGCACGCCCGCGACGCGCGCGGCGATCATCGAAGGCTTGATCACCGAAGTGTATCTGGTTCGCAACGGACGCGACTTGGTGGCGACGGCCAAGGCGTTTTCGCTCATGCAGTTGCTCGAAGGTCTCGGCGTGCAGGAACTGCGGCAGCCCGAGATGACCGGCGACTGGGAATTTCAGTTGAAGAAAATGGAGCGCGGGCAACTGGCACGCGAGAAGTTCATGTCGGAGATCCGGCACTTCACGGAAGAAATCGTCCGCAAGGCCAAGCTCTACGACAAGGACACGATCCCCGGCGACTTCGGCGTGCTCATGGTGCGCTGCCCGAAGTGCGGCGACGAGATTCAGGAGAAGTTCCGCGAGTTCAAATGCAAGAACTGCGACTTCTACGTGAAGAAAGTTTTGGGCGGCAGAATGTTTGAGCCGGAGGAAGTGCAGCAGTTGATCATGGAGAAGACCATTGGGCCGCTCCAGGGTTTCCGCAGCAAGCAGGGTTTCCCCTTCGCCGCCGTGGTCAAGCTCTCGCCGGAGAATGAGGTGAAGTTCGATTTCGGCAACGATGACAAGGATGGCGCGGACGCCGCTCCGGTGGATTTTACCGGCAAGGAACCGGTCGGCCTGTGCCCGAAATGCAAAGCGCGCGTTTTCGAGAACGGGATGAATTACATCTGCGAGAAGGCGACGGGGCCGAACAAGACTTGCGACTTCAAGACGGGCGCGATCATTTTGCAGCAGCCCATCGAGCGCGCGCAGGTCGTGAAGCTGCTCACCGAGGGCAAGACGGAGTTGCTCAAGGGCTTCGTCTCGAACAAGACGAACCGCAAGTTCGAGGCGTTCCTGATCTACAAGGAGGGCAAAGTCAGTTTCGACTTCCCGCCGCGCGTGCGGAAGTTCCCCGAGAAGGCGAAAGGCCCGGTGGTAAAACTCGATTTCACCGGCCAGGAATCCTTGGGTGTGTGCCCCAAGTGCAAAGGCAAAGTTTTCCAGAGTCCCGATCTCTACGTTTGCGAAAACGGCCAGCGCGAAATCAAGCGTTGCACGTTCAAGGTGGAGAAGATCAAGACGGGCCGCCCCATTGAACTGGAGCAGTTGCAGAAGCTGCTCAAAACCGGCAAGACCGACCTGCTTAAACACTTCATTTCGCGCACGGGCAAACCCTTCGACGCGCACCTCGTGCTGGAAGGCAAGGGCAAGGTCAGCTTCGAGTTCGCCGAGCGCGAGTAGTTAAGCTGGAGTCCATGCTTCAGCATGAGTAGGAGTTCACGCTTCAGCGTGTCCGGCGAGCGTTACTTCTCGAACTCACTCCGCCGCTTCTCCAGTTCGCGGAGAATTTCGGGAGCCTCTTTCAACTCCACGAGTGGCTTGAGCTGACCAAGGATGTAAGGCCAGTCGAGTTTCCCAGACTGGCGAATGATGACGCCTTCGACATCCAGCCAGTCCTTGCCGCGTGCGGCGAACGCCTTCATCACGATCAAATCCTCTGCGGAGCAGGTGCGCAGGCGGGCGTCTCCGGGAAATAAGAAATCGGTGGCGCGTTCAATAGCTGATTCCTCGAACGGCAATGCTCCCAGTGCGATGTCCAAGCCGACGCCGGACGCGGCGCGCAACAGCAGCACGCGGCGGGTCAGGGCAAATTCAGTCGCGTTTTCCACTCGGGCTTCGAAGCGTTTCAGCAGCGTCTCGATGAACTGGTCTTCGCCGCCAAAACCAGTCAGGAGGGTGAGATCGACATCCACGGTTTCGCGCGGCTCGCCCCAGCGTTGCAGGGCCATTCCGCCGATGATGCAAAATCTCCAACGGTGCGACTCGCAGACCGTTTGCAGTTCCACGGCGGCTCGAATGACTTCAGTCACGATGCGCGGCTTTCATGAACCAGCGTTGTTGTTCCACGAGACCGGAGGTGGGCTTCGGAGCGCGGGGGGCAATCGAATAATCGGCCGGGCCGCAGAGCAGGGCGATGGATTGATTCACGTCCATCCCGCGCAGTTCCCGGCGACGCATTTGCTCGAGGTCTGCGCCCGCGAGTTTCCAGGCCTGCACCCAGCGTTTGCCCTGGGCAATTTGCTCCGGGGTCCAGTCCGCAAGGCTCGAAGTGTCCGAACTCATGGCGAGAGCTTAGCTGCTTGGTTTGTGCCGGCAATGCCCGACTCAAATTGTCCGCCCGGTCTTGCGTCCGAGAATCCGATCCAGCGAATCGCTCGTCTGATAAATCAACGCCTCTGGATAGTGCTGATACGGATGAAAATACTCGAAGGTCACGAAGCCGCGATAGCCGGTGGCTTCGAGCGCGTCCATCACGGCGGGCCAGTTCGTGGTGCCGTCGAGCAGCGGGCGGAACGTCTCCAGCGAATAGTCCGTGCCCTTCTTCGTGAACTCCTTGAAGTGAATGTTCTGAATGCGCTTGCCCATCACCGGCACCCAATGCTCGGCAAACTGGAACATGGAAATGTTGCCGGTGTCGAAGTGGACGCGGACGTGTTCGCTCTGGATGCTGTCCACGAAGGCGTTCATCTCCATCGGAGTCATCAGGTAGCCGTTGAAGAAAATGTTCTCGATGTTGAGCGACACCTTCAATTTCGCCGCCTGCTTTTCCAGCGTCCGCACCGCGTCCCGGGCGCGCTGATCGCACACGTCATTCGGCACCGGATCGTGATCCGTGCGCCACGGAATGTGAACGGCACCGGGCACGACGAGCACGTTCTGCACACCGAGATCGTGTGCGGCCTGCGCGATTTTGCCGGCGAGTTCCAAGCCACGGGTGCGCTTGTCCGGATCGTTGCTGGAGAGCGGATATGGCCAGAAGAGGAACGAGCAGAGTCCGCTGATCTCGATGCCAATCTTGTCCGCCAGCTTGCGAATGTTCTGAAATTCCTTCGTGCCAGCCTTGGGCGACAGATCACTCTCCAGATCGTAATTGAGTTCGATGCCGTCGAAGCCCGCGTCCTTTGCGAGCCGCAGACATTCCTCCAGTGTCATGAGTTGCGGGTAGGGAAAGGCCCAGAGGTTGATCGACTTCTTCATGCTGTAACGCTTGGGCGAAGCGCGCCGCGTGTCGGGGGCCGGCGGTTCGGCCGCGGAAAGGCCGCGCGGAGCCAGTGCGCCCGCAGCGGCGAGCAGCGCGGCGCTCTTCAGCGCATCGCGACGTGTGAACAGTGTTTCCGAGGCGGAATCCGGGCGCGGAAACAAACCGGTGTGGGAATTCATGGCGCGGTCATGGCAGGAACCGCCGCGCTTTTCAATTCGTGATTCAGGCGGGAGTTCCGTTGGGGTGCCCCTGGACACGGCACAGGAATGTGTCCCCACCTCCCGGCTTGCCAGCCGGCAGGTTGAGAGACTTTCCGGCCTCGTGTCACTGGTGATTTCGAAGACGTGCCCGCCTGGAACACCCGGGCCGGATTCTGTTTTGCCTCGCGCCCGCCCGCCCCCTACCCTCCGCGCCCTTATGAAATATGGAACGGTTTATCTCGTCGGGGCCGGCCCCGGTGATGCGGGCCTGCTGACGATGCGCGGCGCGGAACTCCTCGGACGCGCGGACGTCGTCGTCTATGACGCGCTGGTGAATCCCGAACTCCTCCGCCTCGCGCCCAAGTCCGCCGAAGTCATCTACGGCGGCAAGCGCGCCAAGGACCACGCCATCCCGCAGGAGGAACTGAACCAACTTCTCATCGCGAAAGCCAAGGAAGGCAAAACTGTCGTGCGGCTCAAGGGCGGCGACCCCTACCTCTTCGGGCGCGGCGGCGAGGAAGCCGAGGAACTCGCGGCGGCGAAAATTCACTTCGAGGTCGTGCCCGGCATTTCCTCCATCGTGGCCGCGCCGAATTACGCGGGCATTCCGCTCACGCACCGCGACCATTGCTCCAGCTTCACCGTCATCACGGGACACGAAGACCCGACCAAGGAAACCTCTTCGATCAACTGGGACGCCATCGCCAACGTCCCCGGCACCAAAGTCGTCCTCATGGGCGTGGAGCGCATTCGCGAGATCACCACGTCACTCGTCGCCGCCGGCGTGGACGCGAAGACGCCCGTGGGCATGATTCGCTGGGGCACCACCGGCCGCCAGCAATCCATCACCGGCACGCTCGCGACCATCGCGGACGTGGTGAAGAAAGCAGATTTCAAAGCCCCTGCCGTCACCATCATCGGCGGCGTCGTTTCGTTGCGGAACAAACTCAACTGGTTCGAGTCGCGCCCGCTCTTCGGGCAGCGCATCGTCGTCACGCGCACGCGCGAACAGGCCAGCCAGCTCTCGGTGCAATTCACCGAACGCGGCGCGGAAGTGCTGGAGATTCCCACCATCCGCATTGCCGCGCCGGACGACCGGCAGGCGCTCGTCGAGGCGCTCACCGGCCTCGGCGAATACGAGTGGATTATCTTCACCAGCCCGAACGGCGTGGTGCAGTTCTTCGAGTATTTCTTCAAGAGCTTCGAGGACATCCGCGCGCTCGGCGGCGCGCGGCTCGCGGCGGTTGGCCCGGCCACGGCGGCGAAGCTTCAGGAACTCCATTTCAAAGTGGACCTCATGCCGAAGGAATACGTCACCGACCACATCGCGAAGACGTTCAAGGATTATCAAGACATCGAGAACGTGAAGATGCTCCTCCTCCGCGCGCAGGTGGCAAACCCCGAACTCGTCCGCGCCCTCGAAGAGCAAGGGGCCATCGTGGATGACGTCTCCGTCTATCAGACCGTGCCCGAAACCGAGGACCGCACCGGCGCGGCGGCGCGGCTCGTGGAGGAAGGCGCGGACTGGATCACCTTCACCAGCAGTTCCACCGTGCAGAATTTCCACGCGCGCTTTCCGCTGCCCGAGTTGCTGAAGAAGTTCCCGAAGCTGAGAACCGCCTCCATCGGCCCCGAGAC
>JBBQYK010000147.1:0-11687 GCA_038208765.1 Verrucomicrobiota bacterium | reverse complement strand
GCACCTCCTCCAGAATGGTGAGGAGGCTGCCGATTTTGGTTTTCGGAACACTTTGATGCGCATGCATCCCGCCTCATGTACACAAGGTATTTACAATGTGCATACAAATCTTTGGCGAAGATTTTTGATGCGTCGGCCCTGGAACCGAGGCGAAGTTGGACACCCACTTACGGAGTGAGCCGCGCTCGATAAAATCGTTGCGTCTGGCTCAATGAACTCGCATCGCTCCAGCGCGACGGACTGGCGGGGAGAATCACATTCGTCAGCACGTTCCAGCCGCCGGGCAGCGCACTGGTGGTTTCGATTTGCAGCAAGTCTCCGGGCGCACCGGTTACTTCCACGGTGGCAAGTCCGTTGCTTGAACTGAGGGCGAGGCGCGGAGGAACCATCGTTTCGCTGCCGAGTCGTGCGAGGAAGAAATCCGTGCCGCCGACGCCGGTAAGATTGGTGACGCCAAAACTCGCCGCGCCGTTGAACTCGCCGGTGAGGTAGGCGTGGCCGGAGACATCCGCCGCCACGCGATGGACGATGGACGAGCCGCTGCCGCCGATTATCGCGCCAAACCCACACGGGGAAGTTCCTCCTTGACCCTGTGGCGAAGCGGCCCCTCTAATCTCGCGCTCGTAGGCACAATTCATGTTCGCGCAACTTAAAAGCCTCTTTTCCAATGACATTGGGATCGATCTCGGGACCGCCAATTCGTTGGTGTACGTCCGGGATCAAGGCATCGTTTTGCGTGAACCTTCCGTGGTCGCCATTCAAGCCGGCACCACCAACGTCCTCGCCGTCGGTGAAGAGGCGAAGCGCATGTTGGGCCGCACCCCCGGGAACATCGTGGCCATCCGCCCGATGAAAGACGGAGTCATCGCTGATTTTGAAATCACCGAGGCGATGCTCCGGCACTTCATTCAGAAAGTGCATCACCGGAAACTGATCGCGCCGCGCGTCGTCGTGGCCGTTCCATCAGGCATCACGGAAGTCGAAAAGCGTGCCGTCAAAGACTCGGCCACCCATGCGGGTGCGCGCGAGGTGTACCTGATCGAACAACCGATGGCCTCGGCCATTGGCGTTGGGCTGCCGGTTCACGAACCGGCGGGCAACATGATCGTGGACATCGGCGGCGGGACTTGCGAAATCGCAATCATCTCGCTCGCCGGCATCGTCTTCAGCCGCAGCCTGCGGGTGGGCGGAGACGAATTTGACGAGACGATCGTCGCGCACATGAAGCGCGCCTACAACTTGATGATTGGCGAACGCATGGCGGAGGAGATCAAGATCCGGGTCGGATCGGCTTTTCCGCTGGAACAAGAACTGACCATGGACGTCAAAGGCCGCGATCTGAGCGCGGGTCTGCCGAAGACCCTGTCCATTCGCTCGGAAGAAATTCGCGAGGCCTTGCAGGAGCCGCTTTCAAGTATTTTGGAGTCTGTCCGCATCACCCTCGAACGCTGCCCGCCCGAATTGTCGGCGGACCTGGTGGATCGAGGCATCGTCATGGCCGGCGGCGGCGCGTTATTGCGCGGCATCGACCGGCTGGTGGCGGAGGAGACGGGATTGCCGGTGCATATTGCCGATGATCCGCTCACCGCAGTCGTGACCGGCACGGGCCGGGTCTTGCAGGAGCTCCAATTCTTGAAACGGGTGACCAGCGCCGGGAAGTCTTGATTCCGCGTTCGCCGCGAAGACGCGGTGAACGTTCTACTGATATTTGAAACGCGCGAGTCCAACGAACCGTTGGGCGGGACAACTGCGCGCAGGATCAAAACCCCAAGCTCCAAGCTCCAAGCTCCAGATAAACACCAAGCTCCAAACATCAATACTGCCCGCTGTGAAGTCCGGGCGTTTTGGGGCTTGATGTTTGGAGCTTCTCTGGAGCTTGGAGCTTGGAGCTTGGAGCTTTCCCACCCCGCATGAAACGCCGCCACTACCTCCTACTCGCCGTCGTCGTGGTGCTCACGCTCGTCATTCTCAATCTCTCGCCACGCACGGCCACGCAATTCAAGCTGGCCCTTGGCAGTTTGTTCCTCCCGCTCTTTGGGCTGGCCGGCTCCGGGCAACAGGTCGCCGAGAAGGCGGGCAATGCCGTGGTGCCGCGCAAGGACTTGCTCAAGCAAATCGAGCAACTGCGCCGCGAGAACGCCGAGTTGAAAGTCCAGCTTCCGCGCCTGGCCGAACTCGAACGTCAAAACGCCCATCTCAGCGCGCAAGTCGGCTTTAAGCAATCCTCCCGGCTGAACATCAAGCTCGCCCGCATCATCGCCCGCGACCCCGCCAACTGGTGGCGCAACGTGCAGATCGATCTCGGCAAGCGCGACGGCTTGCGTGTGGACCTGCCCGTGCGCACCGCCGAAGGACTCGTCGGCCGCGTCAGCGAGGTCAGCGAGACGCGCGCGCGCGTGGTGCTGCTCGGCGATCCGACCTGCCCCGTCTCCGCCACCGTGCGCGACGCGCTGAACAACGTCGTGGATCAGGGCGTGATTAAAAGTCCCGCTGCCGTGCTGGATGAAATTTTCGTGGAACTGAACTTCCTGCGCAATGCCACCGCCGTGAAGCCCGGGCAACTGGTCGTGACCAGCGACGAAGGCGGCTTGTTTCCCAAAGGCATCCGCATTGGAGAAATCGTGGATGTGCGCCCCGTGGACTTCGGCCTCGTCCACGTCGCGCGCGTGAAACTGGCCGTCCGCATGAACGCGCTGGATGACGTGTGGGTGATGATGCCGTGAAAAAAATTGTCCAAAGTCCAAAGTCCAAAGTCCAAGGTCGTCCAGACGCGCGCCCGGCTGACCTTGGACCTTGGACCTTGGACCTTGGACCCGCAAAGCGATGAGCGCCCTCAACACGCTTTTCATTCTCGCGCTCGCGTTCGTCGCGGTGTTCGTGGAGTCGTCGTTTGGCGGGCTGCGGCGGCTCATCGGAGTGCAGATAGATCTGCTGCCGGCGCTGATGGTTTACGCGAGCCTGAGTTCCGGGATGGTCACGGTTTCGCTCCTCGCGGTCTGCGGCGGCCTGTGGTTCGACGCGCTCTCGGCGAACCGGCTGGGCGTCTCCATCGTGCCGCTGTTGGTCATCGGTTTCGCCATCCAGCAATTCCGCCATCTCATCCTGCGCCAGGAAACTTACACGCACCTCGTGCTCGGCTTCGCGGCCAGCGGTTTCGCGCCGCTCCTCGCGCTGGCCATCATTCTTTCGTATGGCGGCGAACCGATTCTCGGCTGGGGCACGCTCTGGCAATGGTTCGCCATGACCGTGCTCGGGGGCCTGCTCGTGCCGGTCTATTTTCAACTGTTCAACCGAGTCTATCGCGTCCTCGGCTACGAGCGCGTGATCGAATCGACCTACCGGGCGGACCGGGAAATCGCGCGAGGGCGGAGTTAAACCATGCTCGTCTTCGATCAACTCAACAAAGCCGACCGGCACCTGCGCCTGGTCTCGTGGCTGATTGCGGGCGGACTGGCCGTGTTGCTCGGCGGCTTGTGGTGGGTGCAGGTCGTGCGCTCGCGGCAGTTCGCGGAGGATCAGTTCAACCAATCTTATCGCACCGTGCGCGTGCCGGCGCCGCGCGGGAAAATCATGGACCGCCATGGCGTGGTGCTAGCGGAGAACCGTCCGGTCTATAGCGTGAGCCTCTACCTGGGCGACCGCTCGTGGCGGCAGAGCGTGCTGGCGCATTACAAGGCGGGGAAAGACGCCGCGCGCCGCGTCGGCGCGAAACAGCGCCCGCCGAGCGCGATGGAAAAAGTCCTGTCGTGGTTTGGCGACGAGCCGTCGCTGGTGCAGTTGCGCCGCCTCTCGCGCGACGAAGAAACCGCGCTGGGCAGGGCCGCGCGCTACACCGTCACCAGCAACATCGTCGCGCAACTCGGTGACATTCTCGGCCAGCGCCTCACGCTCGACGTGACGAATTTTCATCGGCACTACCACAACAGCCTCGTGCTGCCGCTGCCGGTTTTCCAAAACTTGAACGCCGCACAAATCGCGCGCCTGCAAGAACGCGGACTGCGGATGCCCGGCGTGGACATGGAGATTCAGCCCACACGCGTTTATCCGCGCGGTACGCTCGCGGCCCACGTCGTCGGCTATATGCGCGCGAGCGTCGAGTCGTCCGAAGGCGAACTCGCCTACTTCGATTATCGCCTGCCGGATTATCGCGGCTTCTCCGGCCTGGAGTATTCGCTCGACCCGGTGCTGTGCGGGAAGGCGGGCGGAAAATCCGTGCAGATCAACAACCTCGGCTACCGCCAGAACGAGACCAGCATCTCCGCCATCGAGGCCGGCCGCGATCTCACCCTGACCATCGACGCGGAAATTCAACGCGTGGTGGAACACGAACTGGCGCGCGCCGTTTTGCCCAATGGCGGAACGGTGCGCGGCGCGGCGGTGGTGCTGGATGTTCGCACCGGAGAGATCATCGCGCTCGCCTCCGCGCCCACGTTCAATCCGAACAACTGGATTCCCGGCATCTCGAGGGAAGATTTCCGCGCCTATCACGACACCAACACCACGCCGATGTTGAACCGCGCGATCTTCGGCGGCTACGCGCCCGGCTCGACGTTCAAGACCATCGTGGCGCTCGCGGGACTGGAGGCCGGCACGCTGACGACGCAACAGCTTGTGCGGGTCGCGCCCAATCCCCGCGATCCGGCGCACGGCATCATTTACGTCGGGCAGCAGCCGATCAAAGACACGGCCGCGCCCGGCGACTACGACTTCAAACGGGCGTTCAAGCGCTCGAGCAACGCCTACTTCATCGAGCACGGCCTGATCCTCGGACGCGACGCAATTCTGCGCATGGCGGGGCTGCTGCATTTCGGCGAGCGCACCGGCCTGCCGCTCGCGCAGGACAGCCGGGCCACGCTGCCCACGCGCGACTGGCTGCAACAACGCGGCCTGCCGTGGCGCGACGGCGACACCGCGAATCTTTCCATCGGCCAGGGCTACGTGACCGTGACGCCGCTGCAAATGGCGGTCGCCATGGCCGCCGTCGCGAATGGCGGACGCGTGTTGTGGCCGCAATTGATTCTCGCGACCAACGCGCAGGACGAGGTCGTGGATCTTTCCGCGCGCAGCGGCGTGCGCCCGCACCTTCGCGAACAGTTGCCGGTCAGCGCGCGCACTTTGGAAATTGTCCAGTCCGCCATGCTCGCGGACACGGAGGACGCTGATGGCACCGGGCGCGCTGCGAAGGTGGAAGGTTTTCGCGTCTGCGCCAAGACCGGCACGGCGCAGATCGAGGATCGCACCGGGCGCAACATCGATGTCATGAACTGGCTCGCCTCCTACGCGCCCTACGAAGCCCCGCGCTACGCCGTGGTGGTGATGGTGCAGAGCGGCAAATCCGGCGGCGAAACGTGCGGCCCGGTGGCCAAGGGCATTTACGAGGCGCTGAAGAAACGAGAGAAAAAATTACTCGTGGCGCAAGGTAGTGGGGCAGCCGTCCCGGCTGTCGCAAGTCCACTGGCCGTCCCGGCTGGTGGTTCTTCAGCCGAGACGGCCAAAGGACTGGTGGCAGCCGTCCCGGCTGCCCCACTAAAAGATTTGCTGACGCACTGAATGTTCACCTTCGGACAAACTGAACGCCAGCCGCGCATTGAGTGGCTCCAACTGCTCGCGATGCTCGGGCTGATGGTCGTGAGCGTGCTGTTCATTTACAGCGCCACGCACGCGCGGCTCGTGGATTCCATCCCGTGGCACAAGGAGTATTTCCTCCGCCAGATTTTCTGGTGCTTCTCCGGCGTCTGCGCCGCGATCCTGGTCTGCTTCCTCGACTACCGCTCGCTCTCGCGCTGGTCGATGATCGGCTACTGGCTGATGATTGTGCTGCTCATCTTGGTCTTGATTCCCGGCATCGGCACGATGCGCGGCGGCGCGCGGCGGTGGTTTGACTTCGGCGTGTTTCTGTTTCAGCCCTCGGAGTTCGCCAAGCTCGCGTTCATCTTTGCGTTTGGAAATTTTCTCAGCCGGCCCGTCGAGGAACTGCGCGCCCCGTCCATTTTCTTCAAGGCGCTGGGACTCATCGGTCTGCCGTTCATCTTGATCTTGAAAGAACCGGACCTCGGCTCGGCGCTGATTTTTATTCCGACCGGCCTGCTGATGATGCTGGTCGCGGGCGTGCCGCGCCGGTTTCTCATCCGCTCCGTTTCCATCGTCAGCGTGCTGGCGGCGTTGTTCCTCGTGGATATTTTGTTCGCGCCGCCGGGCTGGTGGACGATCAAGCTGGAGGATTATCAGCGCCATCGTCTGCTCGTTTATTTCGGGAAAGACTTCGCGCCGCCGAACGCCACGCCCGCGCAAAAGATCGCCGCGAAAAAATTGCAGGACGAGAAATCCTACCAGGGACGCCAGGCGCTCATCTCCGTTGGCTCCGGCGGTCTCACCGGGCGCGGCTGGTGCGAGGGCAACCAGACGTCGCTGGGCTTTCTGCCGCCCGGCGCGGCGCACACGGATTTCATTTTCTCCGTCATCGCCGAGGAGAAGGGCTTCCTGGGGACCGTGATCGTGATTGGTCTCTACTCCGTGCTGCTGTTCACCGGGGTCCGCATCGCGGGCCAGGCGCGCGACCGGCTGGGC
Organism: Verrucomicrobiota bacterium; assembly: GCA_038208765.1. Classification (GTDB taxonomy): domain Bacteria; phylum Verrucomicrobiota; class Verrucomicrobiia; order Limisphaerales; family SIBH01; genus JANNGC01. The sequence goes on along the minus strand of JBBQYK010000147.1, from coordinate 5,120 downwards.
AAGGTGCTGGCCGTGGGCGTGGTCACGATGCTCTTCAGCCACATCTTCATCAACATCGGCATGAACATCCGCTTGATGCCCGTGACGGGCGTGCCGCTGCCGCTGCTGAGTTACGGCGGCTCCTCCGTGCTTTGTTCCCTGATCGCCATTGGCATCCTGCAAAACATTTACCTGTATCGAAGGTCTTACTGAACAATAGAAAATTATGAGTGAAGGAAAAAACTTTGGGCGTCGGCGGCGCGGCGGAATGCGTTTCCGCCCCAGTCCGAACGCGCAACCGAAAAAAGTCGTCCTCGAGGCCAAGCCTGATTCCACATTGGAAACGCACGGACAAAACCAGCGCATCTTCGACAAGTCGCGCGTCGGTGAAATCGAGCGCGCCGAAAATGTCGCCGCCGGCCTGCCGCCGGATGGCGCGCCGGCCGCCGCCGTAGAGCCAGGCAAGAAAGGCTACCGCGAGCCGCACCTCGACACGCCCGAGGAAGTGAAGGAGGACTTCAAGCCCGTGGAGATCGTGGAGCGGCCGAAGAACCTCCTCGAGGCGATCAAGATGACGGCCCAGAGAGTCATCAAGAAAGTCCAGCGCCTCATCCGCAAGGTCGAGCCGAGCAACAAGGAAGTGATCATCAACGCCGAGTCGCTCGAAACGCGCGTGGCCGTGACGGAGAAGGGGCGGCTGGAGGAATTCACCATCGAGCGCAACACCGAGGAACGACTGGTCGGCAGCATTTACAAAGGCCGCGTGCGCAATCTGGAAGACGGATTGAAGGCCGCGTTTGTGGACATCGGCTTCGAGAAGAACGCCTTCCTCCACTACTGGGACATTGTGCCGAACCAGTTCGACAGCGGCGTGGAAATCGTCGAGCGCGCGCCGCGCCGCGGACGCCCGGAGAAACCGAAGATCACGCAGAAGGACATCCCGCGCGTTTATCCGCCGGGCAGCGACATCATCATCCAAGTCACCAAAGGCCCCATCGGCACCAAAGGCCCGCGCGTGACGACGAATCTTGTGTTGCCCGGACGTTACCTCGTGCTGCTGCCGAACTCCGACAAGAGCGGCATCTCGCGGAAGATTGAACACCCGGAGGAACGTCAGCGCTTGAAGCGCATCTTGCGCGAACTGGAAATTCCCGAAGGCATGGGCGTGATCATGCGCACCGTGGGCGAGGGCCAGCAGAAGCGTTACTTCGTCCGCGACCTCGCGCTGCTGCTCGAAGAGTGGCGCGGGATTCAGGAGAAAATTCAGAACGGGCCGTCGCCGAGCTGCGTGTTCCAGGAGCCGGATTTGATCGAGCGCACGGTGCGCGACTTCCTCACGGAAGAAGTCGAGCGCATCGTCGTGGACAGCCAGGCGGCCTTCGACCGCATCCAGGAAATCATCGGGCGCATCTCGAAACGTTCCCAGGCGAAGGTGAAGCATTACGCCGAGCACCAGCCCATCTTCGACCGCTTCAACATCACGAAGCAGTTGGAGACGACCTTCAGCCGTCAGGTCATGTTGAAGGGCGGCGGCTACATCGTCATTGATGAAACCGAAGCGCTGGTCGCCATCGACGTCAACACGGGCCGGCACAAGGGCAGCAAGGATCAGGACACCACGATCTTGAAAGTGAACCTGGAAGCGGCGGAGGAAATTGCCCGCCAGTTGCGCCTGCGCAACATGGGCGGACTCATCGTGCTCGACTTCATCGACATGAAATCGCGCCGTGATCAGCAGCAGGTCTATCAGCGCGTGAAGGACGGTCTGCGCCGCGACAAGGCCAAGACGCACATCCTGCCCATTTCGCAGCTCGGCCTCATGGAGATGACCCGCCAGCGCCACAGCGAGAGCACGCGCTCGGCGGTGTATGACGACTGCCCGTATTGCAAAGGCCGCGGCAAGGTGAAGAGCGCCGTGACCATGAGCGTGGAAATCCAGCGCAAGCTCGGAGAGATCATGAAGAAGCGCGAGCGCGACGAATCTGACTTCCAGTTGAAGATTCTGGTGCATTCCACCCTGCTCACGCGCTTGAACACGGAAGACCGCCAGCTCATCACCGACCTGGAGAAGCGCTACTACGGCAAGCTCACGCTCAAGTCCGATCCGAGCCTGCACGCGGAGGAATACCGCATCATCAACGGCGTGACGAACGAGGAACTGGCGCGGGCGTAATTCCGAAACGATTCAACACGAATGGCGGCATCCGCGAGGGTGCCGCCATTTTTTGTGGCGCGTGATCTTCGCCCCGGAGGGGCGGTAGGAAATTAGCCGGTGGCGTGAGCCACCGGATAGCTGCGGAAAAGTATTCAGCCCTGAAAGGGCGGCACTTTATTGCCGTGTTGCGCCCCTCCGGGGCTGATTTGCTTTTGCGGCTGAACCGGTGGCTCACGCCACCGGCTAATTTCTGCCCGCCCTCCGGGCGTTAAGATTGCACCGCCGACAGCACGGGCTTGGTCGTGGCGTCGCCGTTGAGTTTCTTCACGAGCACTTTCGAGTTGCGGCCGCCGGCGTCGTATTTCTCGCGGCGCGCGGGCGGCAGATCGTCCGGCGTGCCTTCGCTGAAGCCGCCCTTGGATTGAAAGTAGGTGAACGCCTGCGTGGAGAGCGTGAGCAGCTCCTTCACGCCCAGCTCGCGCGCCTTGTTCTCCACGAGTTGAATCAGCTTGCGCCCGATGCCCTGGTTCTCGTGCGAAGGACTGACGAACAGGCCGGCCAGCTCGCCCTTGCCCTGCTCGGGGTAAAGATGCAGCGCCACGCACGCCACGGTGTGCTTGTCGATCTCGAAGATGTAGTAGTCCGCCAACTGCTTCTCGATCGTCGCTCGCGTGCGCCTGACGAGTTCGTCGCTTTCCACGCCCTGTTTGGTGAGCAGGTAGATGTTGCGGATGTCCTTCTGGAGCGCGGGCCGAATCTGCGTGTATTCGTTCGCGTAAATCAGCGTGCCGATGCCTTCGTTGGAAAACACTTCCGCGAGCAGGCCTTCATCCACGCGCCCGTTGATGATGTGGACGCGCGGCACGCCCGCCTGGCAGGCCGTGGCGGCGTGGATGGCCTTCGACAACATCTCCGGCGTGAAGTTGTTCTTCTTGTCGGCGAGCGCCTTGTCCAGATCGCCCGCGAGCATCTGGCGGATGATTTGCCCGCGATAAACCAGTCCGTCGTAGGTCGTGATGAAGATGACTTTCGTCGCCTTCAACGCCTCAGCGACGGCTACGGCCATGTGGTCGGAATTGACGCGATAGGTTTTGCCCTCCCCATCGAAACCCAATGGCGGCACCACGGGAATGATGCCCTGACTGAGCAGCGTGACCAGCATCTCGGTATCAACGCGCTCAACCTTGCCAGTGAAGAGATGATCCACGCCGCCGAGGATGCCCATCGGGTGCGCGACGATGGCGTTCGTGCTCGCGCCGCGCAGATCGTTGACGGCGAGGCCCTCAAGAATTTCGTGGGTGAGGCGGTTCGCAGCGGTGAGCGCGAGTTTCAAGGTCTCGGCGTCCGTGATGCCGGAGCCATCCGAGTCCGAGACCTTGACCTTCTGCTCCTCACCGAGCGCACGAATCTGCGCCGCCGCGCCGTGGCAGATGACGACGCGGATGTTCAGCGAACGCAGCACCGCGACATCGAGCAGGATGTTGGAGAAGTTGTCCTCCGTGACGTTCGCGCCATCAAGCGAGAGCACGAAAATCTTTTCGCGGAAGCGCGGGATGTATTGGAGGATGCCGCGAAGGTCAGTTGGTTTCACGTTTGGGTTTCAGGCGCACACGACGCGAGCAAAATAAGAGGCGGTTGCGCGCGGGATTCAACAGTTATTTTCATGTAGGACAGCGCTTCCAGCCTGTCTCACCAATTGAAAATCATTTCTGAATCAGAGTTACGGTATCGAGTCCGCGTCGCGGGAGGGATTTTTCTCTGGAACAAGTTTGTGGAGACAGGCTGGAAGCACTGTCCTACTTGTGAGGCGCAGTCACAGCCCGCTCAGCATCTCCAGCAACAGCACGAGCGCTTCGCCAAAGAGTTCCGCGAACAGGGAGAGGATTTCGCCGAGGCCATCCAGCGCGTGGCCCCACCAGCGTTCACGTCGGTTATTATCAGGCATCGCGGGCGCAGTTGAGTTTCAGAGCCGCGTGAGCCACGGGCCAAGCGCGAAGGCCAGGGCCAGGATGAGCCAGAAGCCGAGTTCAACCGCCCACCACTTGCTCAAGCAGAATTTCCCATCGACCAGCCGGAAGGCTTTGGTGTCTTTGTCGTTGGCTTTCATGGGCAGAGCAAAGCCGGGCGGGATGCGAATGGCATTTGGAATTTCACGGGGGCAATTCCAGCGCGAGAGCATCGGAGCGCGGACCGCCCAGTCGCGTGTTCATCGGGAAAACCGTTCACCACGGAAGACACGGAGAACACGGCACGAATACCGAACGGACGGAACTTCTGCTTTTTCCCCTTCTGTGTTTTCCGTGTCTTCCGTGGTTCTTAATCCAGAAACACGCGGACTCGGCGGTCCGCGCTCCTCATCTTCACCCCGGATACTGCCCCGAGAGGTAGTTGTGCAACTGATCGATCTCCATGCTTTGCACGCGGATGATCCAGTTCACCAAGTCGCCGATGGACACGACGCCGACGAGCACATCGCCGTTCAGCACGGGCAGGTGGCGCACGCGGTTGGTCGTCATCAGCCTCATGCACTCCTCGATGGTGCTGTCCGGCGCGGCCACGCAAATCTCATGGGAGATGATGTCGCTGACGGTGGTGTCCTTGGAGGAGCGGCCGTAGAGCGCCACTTTGCGGGTGTAATCGCGCTCGGTGAAAATGCCTTCTAGTCGCGTGCCGTGCAGGACGACGAGCGCGCCGATGTTGCGCGCGGCCATGAGCTGGATGGCCTCGAAGACGGTGGCCTCGCCGGGAACGCTCCACACGCGGGAGCCTTTTTGTTTCAAGATCGCGTCCACGGTGTCGTGCATAAGTGCTCCTTTTGGGAATTGGGTTGAACGAGTTCTAAGGAGCGCGGCCTTGCGCAGCAAACCAATTTTCCGGGAAGTTTTTCGGCTCGGGCCTTCATTCGTCTGCCCCAATTCGTTTGCCAGTCCCGCAGCCAGAAAAAGACTGGCAGACGAATTGGGGCAGACGAATGGGGAGAGGCAGG
>JBBQYK010000146.1:0-11750 GCA_038208765.1 Verrucomicrobiota bacterium | reverse complement strand
CGCAAGCCGTCCGGCATTCGCACCAGTTGACAAGCGCAGTGCTGCTGATCGTCGGCCCCAAGATGCACGGCATAGCGGAAAAACTTCGTCACCGTTTCGGCGTCATACCCCGCACAACGAAACCAGCCGTGCAAACTTTTCCCGGCGCTATGCAGAACCAATACCAGCGGAGCGAGCGTGGAAAGATGAAACAGAATTGCAGCCTGTTGATCGGCTGTGCCTTGATCAAACTCGGTGACGATGTGTTGACGCGGCCCCACGTTGGTTTTCGTGCGTTCGCTTTGCTTGCCTTCGTCGGTGACACCGAAGCGCGCCGACATTGCGCTCGGCACGATGTAGGCAAGAGCGGAAGCGTGGCCCCGCCAAGTTTCGCGCGGGCGTGTGGCAAACTCACGGGCGGTCTTGGCGGCGCAGATCAACGGATTGCCGGGGAACAAGGAATCCAGAATGCGTTCCGTGTGCGGGCCGTCGCCGTCGAATTGACACGGATTCATTTCCTCCAATCGCGCCAGCGTCACCCCATTCTCGCAAACTTTTTCGATGGCGTGGGCGTCCATCTTCGGCCATCGCGAGAACCCCTGGCTTGCTCCCGCTGACGAACAAGGCTGCCCGGCACAAGTGATCTTGCGGGCAAGTTCCTGTTCGCGCCACGGCGGGCGGCATTTGGAATTCCACTCGCGCAGGATGAGGAACGCATCATTGCCGCTGAGTCCAAAATCCTTCACGAGTTTGCAGGCCAGCGCGAAGGTGTGCTTGTCGCCCCCTTCGCCTTCGATGGCACCGGGAACTTTTGCGGCGTAAGCGCGGGCGCGTTCAATGGGTGAATGTTTCATGGCAGGTCTTTTGCCGCCTTGCCAGCAAGCCGCGTGGTGGTACTTTGAAGCCGTCGAAAGTCTTCAGCCCCGCGCCGGTTGCCGGTCGGGGCATTTTAGTTTCCGCCCTGTTCTCGCCGGAGCAATGCGGCTTGGACATTTTGCCAAAAATAGATATTTCTGCCGTTAAGTTTAACGAACGGAATGAGTCCGGCCTTCCGGTGATTTGCCAGTGTGCGGCGTGAGACAGGAACCCTTTTCAAAAGCTCCGCTTCATCAATAAATTGTGACTCGCCGGGCGTTGCTGTTGGTGTCGTTTCAATTCGCATGCACGCACGATTGCGCGCCGGGCGGATCAATGCGAAGGCGCAGCCGTGTTTTTAAGCGGGGGGAACTATCGTCACACCCAAACGGGCAGAATTACTGGAAACGAATGCTGTCCGCCATGCGGCGATAACGGGCGAACAATTGAGATTTTACGCCGCTTTTGCTGGTTGCCGCATTCTCGAATTCTGAAATCAATGGCAGCCATTCTTCCCAGCGGGCGCGCTGTTTGGGTTCGGAAACAAGGTAGAAGCTGCGATGCTCCTCGTATTTCTTCACCAAAATCTTTGCCGCTATTTTTTCGGAGAGATCGGGAACAACGGCCAACAAAATGTACCCTTCGCGATGAGCCTCAATGGCGCGTTGGGAAATGGCCTGTTCCCATTCTTTGTCCGTTGGAGGATTTTTGGCTAAATCTTGGCGCGCAAGCAGGCTGGTTTCGGTGAAAGTTGCGCCATCCTTTTTCAATAACTCTTTACGCTGATCAATGATTTTCCAATTGGCTAATACGCGAAGTGAACGGCACTGCTCCCCTTCGTCGCGAAAGTCCAAGCCCTTGAGCTTGCCGACTGATGCCTTCCAATTTTCTCGATCCCGGTAATCGAGTTTTTCCCAAGAATTCAAGCCAAGCAAACAAGTCCAGTGAAAGGATGGCGGCGCGTTTTTGGCTGGCGCTTTCTCGGCCCGGCGTTGTCCAACGGAAGGGTGACGGCGGGCGAGTTCGTAAAGGGCGGCAGCTTGATCAAGCTCTGTCTTGCCTTGCCACCAGTGCACGCGATCAAACTGAACATTAAACGGCGGGCGCAAGTGCCATGTGTATCGCTCACGATGCGTCTGTGATTTCATCGGCCAGTCGCCGCTGACGTGAGCGGAAGGATGTTCTTTTGTTGCGCCGGTTTCACTTCAAACCACTTGGCGGCTTCCGCCTTCGTCGCCAATCCTTTGTAGTGCGCGTGAATCATGGCGGGGCTGTTGCCAGCTTGCGCGGCAGTCTCGTTTTCATTCGCGTAAGCGGCGAAGTGGTAGGAGCAAAAGGCGTGGCGCAGGCCATTCGTCTTGCGCGTGAGGCCCGCCTTTTCGCAGAGCTTCACGAAATGTTGCTGCCAAGTGATTTCATGGAGTGTGCAAATTTTGCCCTCTTTGAGTGGGCGGAATTCTAGCAGCCATGCTTCCAAGGCGGGGCAGATTTCGACAAGGCGGCGCTGGCGGGTTTTCGATTTCCGCGCGGTCACTTCGATATGTCCGCGCACGCGCCAAACGTCTTCCCATGTCAGGCGCAACAATTCAGCGGTGCGAAGTCCGGCGAGTCCCCCCAGCGCGATGAGTGCGCGCATGGAGCCTTCGGCGGTTTCCAGCAAGGTGCGGAATTCGTGGGGCGAGTAGAATTCAACTTCGGCATTGTTCGCGTGTTCGGGGCGCATGGCGTCGGCTTCGCCCAAACGGTGCGCGCCAGTGAGGTAGTCTTTGCGAACGCTCCATTGAAGGAATTGGCGGACGGCGGCGCGGTGATGATTGCGGCTCTTGGCGGAGAATTCGGAAACGGGTTTGGAGGTAATGAAACCGTCGAGATGTTCCTTCGCAAGATCGCAAATGTCGGTGTTTGGAAACGAGGCGGCAACGCGGCGAAGCATGAGGGTTCGGTTGTAGTGATACTTCGCGCTGACTTGCGCCCGCTGGCCTTCGCTGGCTTTCGTGCGCGGTTCTTCGGCGGCAATGAATTCTTCAACGGCTTCCGCAATGCCCTTCCGCTTCACGCTCACGACGCTGGCTAGATAGCCGTCCACGGCTTCGTTTAAGGTGCGCCCGTCGAGTTTGACGGAGGATTCGACATATTCAGAGACGGCCCGCAGAAGCGACACAGCGCGCCCGGTTTGCTGCCGGAAGGTTTGGAGAAGTTCCAACGCGGCCAAGGCGTCACGGGCTTGCGCGGCGCTCAGAGCGGCGGCTTGTGAGCCTTGCGCCAAGTCGCGCACCAATTGATCCGCTGCGCTCTTGGCTTCGGAATAGGTGCCGTAGCTTGTCAGGCGACGTTTTCCCGCGACGTAAGCGGACAGCCGGTAGAACGGGTAGGATTTGGATTTGCCGTAAATCGTCGCCAGCGTGCGCCCACGGTGTTCAATGCGCTTGGGGAATCTCACACTGGCCTTTTCAGATTCAGGCGTTTTCTGTGCGGAATCTGTGCGGGTTTCGAGGTTTTCACCATTTTGCTCAGAAAGAATGGTGCGCATAGCAGGACTTGAACCTGCACACCTTTCGGCACTACCACCTCAAAGTAGCGTGTCTGCCAATTCCACCATATGCGCGACCGGGGGCGGAATTAAGCAGTTAGCGGAGGGGGTCGCAAGCCGTTTTTCCGGTGAACTGGCTCGTTGATGGAATGGGAAGCCACGAACGGCCACAAATGGCCACGAATTCGGACGAGCGGGTTTTGGACGCGGATTTCACAGATTCGCAGGTTCAATCTGTCATTCGTGTCACTTTTCATGCGTGTGAATTCGTGTCCATTCGTGGTTTAACAAACGGGCTCCCGGACAAAAAAAGAGCCGGGTTGAACCCGGCTCCGTGGTGATAAGGTCGTTGACGCCTTCACCGAGACGCTCAGAAGGGCAGCGCGGCCAACTTTTTTCGCTGTTCGAACCGTGCTGCGTAGCAAGACCTCTCTGCCAACCCTAACGAACAGCGACCAATGATGTATGGAGCGTCCGGGTAACAATTCGTTCAAAAAAATCTGAGGCTTTTGAAAAAAGATGAAGCCGGCGGGGCGGGAGGCCGAAAGCGTGGTCAAATTGAGTGTAACTGCCCGGATCGCTGGAAGCGGATGCCAGCGGTTGCCAAGCCACGTCCAAGCTTAATCTTCTTCCTAATCTTAATCACTGGGGCAGAAGGGTGAGGATTAAGAGGAAGATTAAGATGAGGACACGCCGGTGCCGAATCAGTTCCCGGACGCGCCGCGCACGGGCAGAGGCTGGAGTTTCGTTTCGCCGATGACTTCCTCCCAGGTGAACTCGCGGCGCAAGGCCAGGCCTTCCACGGCGCGATAGATTTCCAGCGTCACGCGCGGCTTCTCCGGCGCGGTATCCACGTCGAACACGCAGTAAAATCTCCCGGTCTTGCCGCCGCTCCACCACATCTCGGGCGTGGGGCGCGGGTCCACGTTTTTGCTGCCCAGCGGGCCGCTGGTGACTTCCAGGAATTTTCCGGCCACTTGATACGCAGCGGTGAAATGGCGGTCGCCGGAGAGCAGCAGCAGTCCGCTGATCTTGTTGTCGTCGATGAACTTGAACAGGTCGGCGCGCTCGCGTGGGAAACTGCTCCAGGACGCGGGCTGGCTGTGCATCTGCCACTCGCCGCCGGTCGCCAGGACTTTTATTTTTGCCTTCGAGGCGAGCAGTTCGCGCTTGAGCCACGCCAGTTGCTTTTCGCCGAGATGAGTCTTGCTGCCGTCGTCGGGCGCGTTGTCCGGGTCGCGATGGTAACGGCCGTCGAGCATGAAGAAGTCAATGTCGCCGCGCGTGAATTTGAAATAGACGCCAGGATTGTCCGCCTCGCCAAACGCGGGATTCGGCCAGAGCATCTGGAAGGCGCGGAGCGAGTCGGCCTTGCCCGGCGCGCGCTTGTCCGTAGGGCCGGGCGCGTAATCGTGATTGTCCCAGATGGCGTATTGCGGCACGCGGCGGGAAATCTCCGCGTAACCCGGCAGACGGCGTTGCACGCCATAGGCGGTGAAGTGTTTCGCCGGGTCGGCGGTGTCGCCGTAGTGATTGTCCCCGAGCATGAGCAACGCATCGAAGTTCGTGCGCGTGGCGAGGTCGGCCCACGCGGCGGCGGAGTCGAAGCCATTGTGGCCGACGCACGAGACGAAGGCGAAACGCTGCCGCCCGCTCGCGCCTTCGCGCGGCGCGGTGGTGAAGGACGGGTAAGGTCGCGGCGTGACGAGTTCGCCATCCATCAGCACGGCGTAATAATACTTCGTCGCCGGTTCCAAATCTTTCAGCCGCACTGACGCGCTGAAGAAGGAAGCCGCTTCGAGCTTCGGTGCTTTGAAGCCTTCGCGATCCGACAAGTTGGCCTCGCGACCGACGACCACGGAGAGCAGGCCCGCGCCCGAGGCTTTCAGCCAGACCTTCGCGCTGGTGTCGGTCACGTCGCCGAGGAGCGGGCCGAGTTCGAGATACGGGCCGCCGCGAATGGCGTTGCGCGGCGCAACGACGGCCTTGGGCTTGTCCTGTTTTTCGCCGGGCAGTTGGGCGAACGTGACTGTCGCGCCGAGGCACAGCATCAGGCAGAGCATCCGGGGAAAAATCATGGCGGCATGATGCGCAGCGGTTTCAGGGCGTCAAGAGTGGCGCGGGTGGAGCCATCCCGCTGCGAAGCACAGCTCACGCGGAGGAGGGTGGAAATGCTCGCGCTGCGAGCATTCGTCCGCGCAGAGCGGACGGAACGAATTGGCCCAGGGCTTGGGCTTTTCCCCGCGCCGCTCTGCCCGGCGCGACTTCTCGCAGCGCGCGAAGTTCCACCACACGAGTCGAGATCAAAGCAGCCGCATCCCGTGCGTGAAAATTTGTGGCGACCCCTCGCTCCCGCTCACGACGAGCGCGCGGAGTCGCGGATGTTGCTCAGCCAAAGACTCCATCAACTCCGGGGCCGTCAGCAGCGCTGTGGAAAGCGCGTCCGTCGCCGTCGCCTCCGGCAGCGCCACCGCCGTCAGCCGCGCGCCCTCCGCCGGGGCACCGGTGCGCGGGTCGATGATGTGGCCGTACGTTTTTTCTCCGACGCGGAACGACCGGCCCCACACGGCGGAGACGGAGAGCGATTCGTTTTTGAGTTCGACCACGGCGAGCGGTGGGGCGGATGAGTTCTGGTTGGGTGCAATGATCGCGACCTTCCACGGCGAGCCATCGGGCTGACGGCCGAGCGCGAAGGACGTGCTCGTGCCGCCATGAAGCAACGCGCTCTCCACGCCCGCGTCGCGCAACACCGCGGCCGCGCGATCCACGGCGTGGCCTTTGCCAATCGCGCCCAGGTCGAGCATCACGCCCGCGCGCGCGAAATGGACGGTGAGTTTGTCGGCATCCAGTTCGACATGCTGACTGCCGACTTTCGCCCGGGCGTCTTCGAGCGCCGCCGCTTCCGGCACGGCTCCATTTTCAGCGCCGCCCATGAAACCCCAGCAGCGCACCAGCGGCGCGACGGTGATGTCAAACGCCCCGCCCGTGGCACGCGAAAGTTCCAGCGCGCGGGCGAGCAGGCGGAAGAGTCCGGGCGTCACGCGCACCGGACGCTCGTGCGCCTCGCGATTGAGCCGCGCGAGTTCGCTGCCGGGTCGGTAGAGACTGAGTTGCGCTTCGAGGCGGTCGATTTCATCCAGCGCCTCCTCGCCCGCCGCGCGGAGCGACACCGGGTTCCCGCCTGGCAAGGCGATCTCGAAGCGCGTCGCCATCGCGTGGCGCGCGACCAGAACTGGCGCGGCGGAAATCACGCGGCAGTGTTAGGGCAAGATGGCAAGAACGCCAAGCCGGAGCGCGTCGGAAACGCAGACTCCATGGACGCGATTGAATGTGGCGGGCATGTGGAGGCGGTCGTCTCACTCCGGCGAACGGAAAAATTATCCGCTCCTGGATTTGCTCGATGACTGCGCGCGCGTCTGCCCGCGGCGCAGCGCGAAAAGCGCACCGCGCTGTGGCTGGCGGCTCTGGAGTGTCCGCAGTCCGCTCAAAGTCGGCCCCGACGGTCGTGTGCCGGTCGGCACGGAACGGCTCCGCGTCGCCCTCAGTGCGGGCACGCGCTCATCTACTGCCTCCATCCCAACGGCAGCATCAGCATCCTGGCCCACGAACCCAAAGCCGGAGAACGCCCCGCGCTGTTGCTGCAAATCCGCGCCCAGTAAATCTGTCCGCCTTTGCTCGCACGCTTTTGTTCACCTTTGAAATCCTCACGACACCGCTGAACTTGCGCCGGCTTCCAGCACGGCGCGGTGGTGTTGACGGGGCTTCCCACGCGCCGTGCTGGAAGCCGGCGCTCCAACGCTCACCAAGTCACCGGCACCGTGATCTTTTTCCCAAACTTGTTCGTGAAATATATCTGCCCGTTAGCCATGCCGTATTCATGGACCATCTTCGTGAGCTTCACGTCGAAGCAGCAGTATTCGGCGACCTCCATCATCTTGCCCTCGCGGAACCAGCGGATGGCCTGCAAGCCCTCGCTCGTCTTCTCCACGCCGAAGGTCGCTTTCGCGATGGAGTCGAGCGAGAGCCGGTGCTGAAGTTTGTTTTGCAAGTCCACCATCATGTCCATGGTGGGAATCTGCTCGGGATCGAAAAAGTCGTTGTGGCCCAGCAGCACCTCGTAATCGAAGCGCTGGCTGTTGAAACCCACCACGAGATCGGCGCGGCGCAATTCCTCGATGAGCGCGTTCACGTCGCGCTCGCCGTAGATGGTGTATTGGCCGAGTCCGGTGCTGTAGGTCACGCCGAGCGACATCCGCATGTCGCGGATGTTGCCCCAGCCGCCGACTTCATCAGCCGACTTCTGCGTTTCGAGATCGAAATAAACTATGTTCTTCAACAACCGTGCGGACATGCGGCGGAGGATTTAGCAAACGTGTTTCGCGAAGCAAAGGGCGCGGGCGAAAAACTTGTGCGCACGGTTTCACAGTTTGTTCACAGCTTTGGTTGAGACTGAATTTTTGTCTCACGCCAAGGACGCGAAGGGCGCAAAGGGAAACAGGGGTGCGGAATCTATTACGACACAGAACCACCACGGGCGACAAGCCCGGAGGGCTTGAACATCAGGGCAAACGCATCAAAACTCATCGGGATGCGCGAGGAACTGAAGATCAGCCCCGATGTTTTTTTATTCGTCTGCCCCAATTCGTCTTCCGCTCCGCTGCCGGAATGAAAGCTGGCAAACGAATTAGGGCAGACGAATGAAAACCCAGATCTAGCAAAGCATTTAGATGCGTTTGCCCTAGCTTGAACATGAATATCCCCCGGTGCAACCGGGGGTTCAATGCGTGGTGAAGCCCACGACCCCGGAGGGGTCGAACTCTGGGTGGCGGTTGCTCTTGTGTTCAACCCCATCCGGGTTGGATCGCGGGTCGTCGCTGAACCCCGGGTTAGCTCGAGCCTCGCAACCCGGGGCTATTCACACTCAAGCCCTCCGGGCTTGCCGGACAGACCCGGCGGGACGCCGGGGGCACATTGCCGGAGGCACGATGGTTGATGTTTTGGGCGCGCCGTTTCACTCTCACGGCGCATGAAGTTCTCCATCATCACGCCGAGTTTCCGGAACTCGGAGTGGCTGAAGCTGTGCGTCGCCTCGGTCGCGGACCAGGGCGTGGCGCTGGAACACATCGTGCAGGACGCCGGTTCGGATGACGGCACGCTCGACTGGCTGCCGCGTGACCTGCGCGTGACGACGTTCGTGGAAAAGGACGCGGGCATGTACGACGCGATCAATCGCGGCCTGCGACGAGCGAGCGGCGACGTGCTGGCGTATTTGAACTGCGATGAGCAATACCTGCCCGGCGCGCTGGCGGCGGTGGAGGAATTTTTCCACGCGCATCCCGAAGTGGAGATGGTTTTCGGCGACGCGGTGATTGTGAACGCCGAGGGTGACTATCTCTTTCACCGCAAGATGCTGCGCCCGCTGCTCTGGCACACTTGGACGTGCCAGCTTTCCACGCTGACGTGCGGAACTTTTTTTCGCCGGAGCGTGATCGAACGGCGGGCCGCATTCTTCGATCTGAAGTGGCGTTACATCAGCGACGCGGACTGGATGCGGCGGTTGATTGAGGAACGCGTGCCGATGGCGGTGCTGGGGCGGTTTACTTCTGTGTTCACGCACACGGGCCAGAACGCGAGCACGGATGAAAAGACACTGGCGGAACTGAACGCCTTCCGGCGCACTGCGCCGCCGCTCGCTCGCGCGTTGCGTCCGCTCGTGGTCGCGCATCACCGCGCGCGGCGCTGGCTGGGCGGGACTTACTCGCAGGCCCCGTTTGATTTTTCACTCCACACGCGCGGGCAGCCGGGGCAGCGGATTGTCCGCCATGTCGCGCAGCCGACGGCGCGCTGGCGCTGGTGAGGTGGAGGAGCAGCGGGCAGCCAGGTCCGCCGGATCAAACAACGTCGGCCGCAGACTCGGCGGTCCGCTGCTCCGGTCGGTGTCGTCACTTCGCCGCTTCATTACGAAACTCCTTGGGCGTCCGTCCGAAGGCGCGCTTGAAGCGTTTGTCGAAGTAGCTTTGATCCGAGAAGCCTGCGGCCCCGGCAATGTCGGCGATGGTGCGGTCCGTCTCGCGCAGCAGACGCACGGCATTCGCGAGGCGGACGTGGTTCAGGTAGGCGACGAGCGTGAGGCCGGCGACCTGTTTGAAGGTGCGCATGAACTGCGGCGCGTTCATTCCGGCGAGGCGCGCGGCGGCGCTCACGGAAAGTTTCTCGGCGGGATGCGCAGCAATATGATCGAAGAGTTTTTTTAACTGCAAGGCGCGCTGCTGCTGGCGCATGAATTCCCACTTCAACACCTCGGACGCGCGGAAGTGCGCGGCGAGATGATAGAGCAGTTCGAGCAGGAAGGCTTTGCAGCCCGCTTGAAAAAAGGCCCGTGTGCCGCGCGCGAAATAGCATTCCAGCAAACGCCCGAGCGCGGCGTGAACCAGTTCCGCCGCCGCGTCGCCCGCGCGCAGCACATGCGGACGCCGTTCCAGCTTCGAGTAGAACGGCAGCAGGAACGCGTAGTCGTGCGAGGGCGAACCGAGGCTATAGACGAACTCGGGCAGAAAGCTGATCACGATCACGCGCGTATCGAAGCCGGGGAAATCCACGACGTGATGGAGCTTGAGATTGTCCACCACGAGCAGATCGCCGCGTTCCAGCGCGACCTCCTGATCGCCCATGCGAAAGCGCGCCGGGCCGTCGAGCGGCAGAAACAGTTCCAGACGCTCATGCCACGTCGCACCGCGCGTGTGCCGGCGTGTGGTGTAGTGGAACAGCTTGATGAGCAGCGGAAATTCCTCGGTCAGATCGACGGCGTAATGGCCGCGCGCATCAAGCTGCGCCGCGATGTCGTGCGGCTCGAAGCGCCAGCGCGCCGCGAGATCGAGCAGCGCGGGCCAGGCCTTCCGTTCATGTTTCCGGCGGTTCATGCGTTGTGAGCGGCCAGTGATAGCGGGCCGTGCGGCGGCAGGCAAAGCGAAGTTAAAAACATGGGACAGAGGCGCGGCCTCGGCACGTTTCGTCGTGGGGCGCCCTCCGGTCAGGAGCGCGCAGAGAAATTCCTTTCCACTTCCCGGCGGTGCCGCATCTTTCCCCGACATGAAGGGCAAGAGACGCGAGGCGCGCGAACGCGCCGTCCAGTTCCTGTTCCAGCACGATTTGAATCCGCCCGAGAATCTCGACGCGGCGCTCGAACATTTCTGGGACTCGCAGCGCATGGCCGCGATCGTGGATGAAAAAAGCGGCAAGGCGAACTGGGGCGAAAAAGTCGAGCTGCCGCCGCCGACCACCGAGGACGCAGCCATGCGGCTCTTTGCCGACCCGCTGATTCGCGGCACGCTGGAACAGCGCGACGCGTTGGACGAAGTGATCAAGAAGCACGCGAAGAACTGGGACCTGCACCGCATCGCCGCCGTGGACCGCAACATCATGCGCCTCGCGATTTACGAGATGCTGCACCGCGACGACATCCCGCCGGTCGTGAGCATCAACGAGGCGGTGGACATCGCGAAAAAATTCTCCACCGAAGACAGCGGGAAATTCGTCAACGGCATCCTCGACAAGGTGAAGGGCGATTTGATGCGCCCGGCGCGGGGGGATGTGAAGTGAGTTTGAGGTCCAAGGTCCAAGGTCCAAAGTCCAAAGTCAGGGTTTCGCGTTTCGCGTTTTGCTTCTGAGCCATGTTCGCCGATCTCCATCTTCACACGAATTTTTCCGACGGCACCTACACGCCCGAAGAACTGGCCGGGCATGGTGCGCGGCTGAAATTTCGCGCACTGGCCTTGAGCGATCACGACACGGTGGAAGGCTGCGAGCGCATGGCGGCGGCGTGCGCCTCGCATGGCATCGAGTTTATTCCCGCCACAGAACTCACGGCGGAACTGGACGGCCAGGAGCTGCACATGCTCGCCTACTTCATCAACACCACGGACGCAAAATTGCTCGTGGAGCTGGCGAAGTTCCAGGAGGTGCGCCAGAGCCGCATCCGCGAAATGGTCGCGGCGATTCAGAAGCTCGGCGTGCCGTTGCGCGAGGAAACGGTTTTTGAAGTCGCGAACTGTCGCGCGCCCGGACGGCCGCACGTCGCGCGCGCGCTGGTGAAAGCAGGCTTGTGCCGCTCGTTGGATGAGGCCTTCGAGCGCTTTCTGAAAAATGGCCGGCCCGCGTGGGTGCCGAAGTTCAAGATGTCCGCGACGGAGGCGATTGATTTGGTCCACGGTGCAGGTGGCCTCGCGGTCATGGCGCATCCCGGGCTGAATCATTGCGACGCGTTGATCCCCACGCTCGCGGCGTGCGGCATGGATGGTCTGGAGTGTTATCACACCAAGCATCCGTGGGCGCAGGCGGCGCATTACGAACGGATGGCCGAGCAGCTCAACCTTCTCGTGACCGGCGG
>JBBQYK010000145.1:0-11802 GCA_038208765.1 Verrucomicrobiota bacterium | reverse complement strand
GCGAATGGCGTTGATGGTGGAATTGATTTCGCCCACGCCGGGCATGAACACGAGGATGTCGCCCTCCGCGCCGGAGTTCACGATGCGCTCCACCACATCCGCCGCCTGATCGCTCACCGGCCGCTCGTCGTGATGATCGAGATAATGCAGCGCGACCGGAAAACTCTGCCCTTCGGAAATCAGAATCGGGCACTTGGAGTGCGGTGACTTGTCACCGCCTTCCCCGTCGGGCGACTTGTCGCCCGACGCGGCGCGACAAGTCGCGCCGGCAAAAGGCGGTGACAAGTCACCGCACTCCAAATAAGCCGCAATCGGTTCCGCATCCAAGGTGGCCGACATGACCACCACCTTCAGATCCGGACGTGTGGTGCGTTGCAATTCCTTCGCCAAGGCCAGCGCCACGTCGCTCAACAAATTCCGCTCGTGAAATTCGTCGAACAAAATCACGGCCACGTCGCGCAGCGCGGGATCGTCCTGCATCCAGCGGAGCAGAATGCCCTCGGTCACGTAGCAGATGCGGGTGCCCAGACTGGTTTGATCATCGAAGCGGATTTGATAACCCACTTCGCCGCCCAGTTGAACCTTCCGCTCCCACGCCACGCGCGCCGCCACCGTGCGCGCGGCGACACGACGAGGTTGGAGGACGACGATCTTTTTGCTCCCGGCCAAGCCCGCATCGAGCAGCATCTGCGGCACCTGCGTGGTCTTGCCGGAGCCGGTGGGGGCGACGAGCACGAGACGGTTGCCCGTGCGGAGTTGCTGAACGAGTTCAGCGTGGATTTCCCAAATCGGGAGGTCAGTCGGAGACACGCGCGGTCAATTCTTGAACCAGACCACGGCGATGATCGTGACGATGGTCAGGAGCGCCATCATCCCGCTGGGCATGAACTTCTTGCTCTTCATGAACTTCATCACGAAGAACAGCGCGAGGAAACTCAGCACGCCCCACGCGACCTCTCGGGGCAATTTATCCAGCGCGCAAAAGGCCAGCACCGTGCCGAACGCGACCGAGGTGATGAGCGACATCTTGCTCTTGGCCTTCAAGAAGCCGATCAGGCCACCGATGACCAGCAGCACGATGTAAATCCACAAGATGGTTTCAGGTTTCATAAACGCGGGTGGAGTTTCAAGCAACGGACGGAAGCATCCAACGACAAAATTCTGCAACGTGCTGCCAGTTTGCAACTGGCAGGGGCCACCCGTGAGAAGAACGCTCGCAAGGTCTGTCGTCGTAGAACTGCGCGAGCCGCACCTGCCGGTTGCAAACCGGCAGCACGTTGTTCAACTTCCCCGCACGTCCAACGACAAAATTTCCCCCGCCTCGCACTCCGCCACCACCTCGAACGGCCGGCAGCACACCTCGCAGTCCGTGACGAAGCTCTGCGATGGCACGCTGGTGTCCACCGCCAGTTCAAACGTCTGTCCGCAGAAGGGACATTGCACCTCGCCGGATTCCAACATGGGGCGAGGCTAACGTCGGCGCGGAGGAATTGCCACCTTGAGCGGGTCTTGGAATGACTGTCCCCAACAGCGGCGCTAAAGCGACCGCACTCCAAACGCTGGCGCGCAGCATCAATCGCCTCATGACGCGCGGAGCGTTTGGAGTGCGGACGCTTTAGCGCCGCTTTTCCTCCGGCTTTGGCGGCATCAGACCGAATGAGTGTGACCTTCAGGTTCACCCAAACCGCCGCGCAGAAAAATGGCGGGTGACAACACGCCCCCGCTCTTCTAGCTTCCGCAGCAGTTGATGCGCGCGTAGCTCAATTGGATAGAGTGGCGCCCTCCGAAGGCGAAGGTTGTGGGTTCAACTCCCGCCGCGCGCACCATCTCCTCTCACCTTGCTTGGTCCGTTGCTTCCACCGACAAAATTTATGAACCACGGATTTCGCGGATGACACGGATGAAGGCGCAGTGTCCTGGCCCGGACAAAATATCCATGGCCAAGCCTTTGGACGTGGGTGAAAACATGCCCGGGAATGTGAACTTATTTTGCACCCGAGGATTTGCG
This sequence comes from Verrucomicrobiota bacterium, assembly GCA_038208765.1. Taxonomy (GTDB): domain Bacteria; phylum Verrucomicrobiota; class Verrucomicrobiia; order Limisphaerales; family SIBH01; genus JANNGC01. Next base: position 9,794 of record JBBQYK010000145.1, on the reverse strand, counting down.
TACGTGCGACGGGGGCTTCGTGGCGTCAGGCGTCCCGCCGCCCGGCCCGGCCCACCAAATATTCGAGAGCGCTCGGCATGAGGAGGCCCGTTGCGCCGGGCGGGACGCCACGGCTCTACGGCAGGAGAGACGCCCGCCGCCACGACCTACGGCGCGGTCTTGCGAAACTGTTGCATGGCCGCCGCCTGATGCAGCGCGCCGCGTCCGGTGCCTTTGTGTTTGCCCACGCCGCGATAGGCGTAGCCGGTGGCGGTGATTTGAAAATGCGTGTCGAAGTCCGCGTCGGCGGGCGCGGCCACTTCTTCGATCAGCACGCTCTCGAAAGGCAAGTCCCGCAGGCTGCCGGAGGCGAGCAGGCGATAGCGGCTCAGAATGGCGGGATCAAGATTCTGGGGAAAGCCATCGTAGGGCGCGTAGTAGGGAATGAGCTGGTGCAGGTCGCCGGGAAGCAGCCCGTCGTGCGCGAGGAGGAAATTGTTCAGCGCGGTGCCGAGGTGCTGGGCGGTCAACGCTTTGGCAGACTCCCTTAAATTCATCAAATTGTTGCGCCATTGGTAGTCGGTCCAAGTTTCCATCCTGTCGAGGCTGAACTGCGCCCGGTAAAGCCAGTCCTGATCCCGGAGAAACTGTAGCTCGGGAATCTTCATCTCCGGCTGCTCCTCAAAACGCGCCTTCAGTTTTTCCGCGTTGCCCGCCCACTCCAGCGCACGCGACGCGATGGAATTGCTGGTCGTGCCCGCGCCTGCGGTGGCCTGCCGCAGACGGGTGACTTCATCGCGCAGCCGCAGCAACTCGGCAGGGGCGCGCTCCGCGCCGGCCAAAGCCGCGCGGGTGGCCGCCAGTTGCCCCGCCAACTGGTCGCGCTCGCGCGCGAGTCCGGCCAGTTGATTGGAAAGCGTCGCGTTTTGCTCCGCGCCGGCCCGCACATCGGCGCGTGCCGTTGCGGCCTCGTTCGCTTCGTAGATGCCCACCGTCACAGCGGCGGCGAGGACGGAGGCGATCACAGCTTTTTGCATCGTGGTCATGGTGAGAAGGGTGGCGGTGGTGGCAACGCTGGTGACGGTGGCCGCGACAATGGCCGCGCTCAATCCAATGGGCGCGACCAGCACGGCGTTGGTGGAAATTAAAATCACCAGCCCGCTTCCGCCCACGCTGACGCCGCGCTTGGCAATCAGTTCACGCAACCGCTCGACGGCGCGGCTGACGCGTTTTTGCGCGGTGTCGTCGCTCACGTTCAGGGCGCGGCCCACGGCGTGAAAGTCCAGGTTCTGAAAGTAGCGGAGCACCACGGCTTCGCGCTCGGCGTCGTTCAGCTCGGCCATCGCGTCATCGAGCACGGGGGCCACGCGATCCCACGCGGGTTCGTCGGGCGTGGCATGGAGTTCGGGCATAAGCGTGTGTTCGCGCGCCACGCGGCGGCGCTCGTGGCGGGCGGCGTTCAGGGCGGCGTAGCGCGTGCTCTTGTAGAGCCAGGGGCCAAGGGTGGCGTCGTCCGAAATAGTTTCGGCCAGCGTCCGCGCCTTGCGGGCGAGATCGGTGAAGACATCCTGCGTGACCTCGCGCGCGAGTTCGGGGCAGGCGCATTGCCGGAGCGCGGCAGAATAGACGAGGCCGGTGTGGCGCGTGATGAGTTCACCGAAGGCCGGCTCGGCCGCGTCGCGCGTGTAAGCGCGGAGCAGTTCGGCATCGGTGCGGGGCGTCATGTCACAGATTAAACACCCGCCGAAGCGGGAATCCGACAGGAGAAATTTCGTGGCGGTGCAAAGAAGCATGGGGACGCGCACCGAGGTTAGTGGGGCAGCCGTCCCGGCTGCCACTTGTCCACTGGCCGTCTCGGCTGGTGGACCTTCAGCCGGGACGGCCAAGGGACTAAGACAGCCGGGACGGTTGCCCCACTACTTTGGCGCGCGCGCCCAAGTGCGCGGGCTAAAGCGCGCGGACGTGGAGGTTCCCGAATTCCATCGCCGCGCCGGTGTCGCGCAGGCCGAAGGACCCGCGCGCGCCGGTGCTCACCGGCACGCGCCGGACTTCCTTGTCGCCGTGCCACACGATGACTTCATTCGCGGACACGGTCAGGCGCACGCGCGTCCACTTCCCCGCCGCTATGTCCGCGAGATTGATTTCCGTCCCCCGTCCTTCGCTTCCGCGCACGAGGATCGCGGGCGCGGTGTCGCCCGTCGCGTCCTTGCCGGGTTTCACGTCGAGGGTGAATTCGGCGTCGCCGAACTCGGCGTCGGTCCAGAGCGTGTGTTTGGTGGCGTCCGCGCCGGATTTGAGGGCGAGCTGCCAGCCGTTGATTTGCCAGCGCGCTTTCGCGGCGTCCGCGTTGCGCCAGCCGCGCAGGTCCGCGCCGTTGTAGAGCGGCCTCCAGCCCGGATCGAGCGGAGCGACGAGATTCGCGGCTGGATTGCTCGACGGCAGCTCCTTGATGCGAATGTTTTTGAATTCGACCGGCGCGCCTTCGCTCTCCAGCGCGAGGTAGCCTTTGCGATAATTGCAATCGTCGCCGCCACTCACTTCCTTGCCGTTCACGCTCAGGCGCAGCACGCCATTGGAGGCCACGACGCGGTAGCGGTTCCATTGCGGAGACGGTTTGCTGCGCTCTTCGGTGGGGAAGCTGCGGTCGCCGCGATGCGGTCCAACCGGCTTCATCGTCGCGCCGTGAATAGGAAACACGTCCCCGTGCGTGGTGAACCAGTCGGACTTCTTGCCGTTGGCCTTCTCGAATTGCGTCGCGTAGCCGTGATCCAAAACCTGCACCTCGATGCCGCGCAGGAACGGCACACCCGGCGCGCTGATCGCGGTACCCCACATGAACATGCCGGAATTCCCGCCGCTGCTGAGATGCCGCCACTCGGCTTCAATGATGAAATTTTCATACTGCCGCAACGTGCGCAGCGCGCCGACGGGTTGGCCGGTGCAATGAATCGCGCCGTCCTGCACCGTCCATGTTTCCGGCGCGCAGTTGACGTTCGTCCAGCCGGTGAGGTCGCGGCCGTTGAACATGGAGACGAAGCCATCCTCGGCGGCGTGGAGTGAAAGCGACGACAGCGCGAGTGCGAGGGTGAAGAGGTGTTTCATGCCCGCAGCATGAAAAACTGCGGCGCGCTTGTCCATCACGGCGAAGGCAGCACCTTCCCGAGCAGATGATACTTCCACCCTTCCCGATGCACGGCGGTGCCGAATTCCGGCACCGCGCCATCGGGCAACGGGCGGGAGCGTTTCCATTTCCGTTCCATTTCTTTCGCCAGCGCGCGCGCCTCGGCTGCGGTGAATTCCTGCGGCAACACCCAGCTCAAGGTGCGCGGGCCGTTCACGTCCACCCGGTATTTCTGCTGCCAGGTGCGGTAGCCGGGCGCGGGCTGCTGGCCGGCCTGCGACGGCCTCACGTCCTGCCAGACTTCAATGCCGAGGCCGGGGTTCGCATCGCGCTCGAAGTGCAGCACAATGTTGCGCGTGCCCGGCGGGTTCTCGACGCGTGTGACTTTGAAATCAATCTGCTGCGCCAGCTTCTTCCCTGCGATGGGCGGGGCGGGTTTCGCTTGAACCTGGATGGCGGGCGCGGTTTTCGGGCGGAACGAAATCCTGTAGAGCCACAACAGCCCGACCGCGAGAGCCACGAACAGCATTCCCGCTCCCAACACGACCGCGAGAACCTTGAGCACCGTGGAACCGTTTCGGCGGCGCAACACCACCACCAGCACCACCGCTCCCACGCCAAGGAAAAACAGAACCGCCAGACCGAGCAGAATGGCGAACCACGGGACGCCGATCCCGGCCGTTGACACAGGACCGGGCGGCGACAAGCGCGTGACAGTGAAAGGAACATTCGGTTCCAAGCCGAGACCCGCCCGCCAGTTCTGTCCGGGTTGCACCAATTGACCTCGTAGGGTGGGAGCATAGTTCTCCGGCAGCGCGAACAGGCTAAACTGCAAACGAATGATCGCGCGCTGCTTTGGATCGTGGCGGCTCACGCCCTCGAAGATGGACAGCGTGTTCGTGTCATTCAGATGCCATTCGCCGGGACCGACCCAGAACGAGCGATCCGGCGGCGTGGCCTTCCATACGTAGTCCAGCAGGCCATTCAACGGACCGCTGCTCCAGTTTCCGAGCTTGTCCGAGGTCATGCGAAAACTCGTCAGCCCATCAGGACGCGTCTCCACATTCCAAGAGGCCAGCGTGGCGAAAGGCACCGGCGGGTCGAACGCCACGGCGTAGTAACTCAACTCGGGCAACTCCACGCGCCCCTGCGCGCTCTCCACTTCGAAGGTCAGGACGGCGACGTGGCGCGGGCGCACGATTGTGGTCACGGCGCGAAACTCGTTGCTGCCCACGCCCTCCCCCATCACGGGCGAGAACATCGACAGACTGCCGTCGGTCGCCTGTCGCGTCATCGGAACGCCGGCCTCCGGCCCGGCCTGCGGCGGTGCTGGTCGTGCCGGGGCGGAGACAGGCGCTCCGGGCGTGGCGATCTGCGCGGCTACACCGTGGTCGGCAAAATCCATCACCTCGACCGTGGTCCGATGGCCCGGTTCGAGCGAGACGTTCCGAAACTCGACCTGATGATAGGGCCGCCCTTCCCAGCGAATTTCGCGGATGCGATTGAGCGGCAAGCCCGCAGTGCCGCCACCCCCGCCGTCGAACTCGGCTTCAAAGCGGGAGAAATTCTCGGTGGATTTTTTCGAGCGAGTGGTCCGCGGCGGAGCGAATCTCTTTCCATCCAGATCAACGCCCACGAGACGATATTCCATGCCGGGCGTTTCGTTGAGATGGGTGATGGACACTTTCAAGTTTCCCAGCGGCGTCGCGGAGAACTTCCAGTCTTTGCGCGCCGGGTCGAAGAACCGCGACAGCAGTCCGCCGGGTTGTTGCACCGTGAGCGTCTGCCACTCCGCCGTGGAGACCGGGAAAAAGAGCGTCGCGTCATTCCCCCGGGCCAGCACGTTCTCGAAACAGATCACACCAAAACTAATCCGCGGCTGCGCGGCGGATTCGGTCATGGGCAGGCGCCGCCCGTTCTTGAAGGCATAGCGAACTCCGTTGCCCAGGCCAAGCGCGGCGGGCTGCGCATCGTCGGGTGACTTCGGCCAGTGCTCGTGGTTCGTCGGGTAAGTGATCCGGGCCAGCGCCATCACGCCGGGGCGAACCTGCTCCTTGAGTTCAGCCTCAATCGCGGCGTCGTACGTCGAGGGCGAACCATCCGGCTGCCACCACGGTTCATTGGTCGAGGGATGATTCCGCACCGCGAGCAATTCGATGCTGCCGCCATCCGGCAGGCGGGCGATGAAGGGAGGTGCGGCCAGCGAGCGGACCGAGTCAGGCACCCGTTCCGGACGCGCGGCGGCGGTGATCGGCTGAGGCACCGCAGGCTGGGTCAAAGCGCGCTGACGCTCGAAGACGCCGAGGACTCCCACCGCGATCAATCCCACGGCGAGGAGAAGCGCGATTAACAAGCCGACGAGTGAGGGTTTGCGCCCCTGATTCTTGCCGAAGAAACGGAACCAGAAGAACGGCGTGAGACAGATCAGCAGCGCGACGCCCATCACCAACAAGAACGGGCCGACGCGCGCCATGAGCGACAGCCCGTGCGGTTGATGCAACAGCACGGTGAAAATTGGAACCAAGCCCAGCAGCACCGGCGCGAGCAGCAGGAGCAGCGATGATTTGGAAGAGGACGGGATGCCGAGTTGGTCCGCGCGAGTTGAGGTCGGGGCCTGGCCCGTGGCGGCGGCGACCGCTTGATAGATGGCCGCGTGCCACTCGGAGACGCGCGCGTTCCATGTGGATGGCAGGCCGAAGAAACCCTCCATCGGCGAAAGCAGGACTTGCCTGCGCTGCCCCCCCTCGTCGTAGGCAATGCTCAAGAGTCCAATGCCCGCTGGGTTCATCGCCCGCGGATACTGCCCGATGCTCACATCGCGGATGGCCGCCAGCGGAATGATGGTGGTGTTGCCGCCGCACGCATGGGTGAGCCAGCGGTCATCAAGGATGAGTTGCCCGCGCGTGCGGTAGCAGAAGAACTGCCCGCGAACGGTGCCAATTTCCGCCGGTGTGGTCAGCGTGCTCATCCCGACTTTCCGGATGGACGTTCCCTGTCCCGTAGGAGACGACGGCAGGAGTCGCTGATCAAATTCCGCTCTCTGCTTTCCGCTTTCTGATTTTTCAGATGGAGCCTCGTTACCTCGGCTGCTACGGGGAGAGGAGGTCACAGTTTCAAGCTGCCTGCGGAACTCGGCGGCGGTGGCGTAGCGCAACTCTGGCGCCTGTTCCAGGGCGCGCAACACGATCTCATCCAACCGCACATCAATCTGAACTTTCTTCGACGGCGGCTGGAGTTTTGCGCCGGGCAGTTCGCCCGTGAGCATTTCGTAGAAGACGACGCCGAGCGAATAGATGTCCGCGCGTGCGTCCACCTTCTGCGGCGCGGAGGATTGCTCGGGAGCCATGTAGCCGGGCGTGCCGGCAGCCACGGACGGAGCAGGAATTCCCACGGATTCGGAGCGACCACTGATTTCCGTTTCCATCCGTGGCTGTTCTGAATCCGTGGGAATCTTTTCCACGGACAGCATCTTCGCGATGCCGAAGTCGGCGACCTTCACGCGTCCGTCTTTGTCGAGCAGCAGGTTCTCCGGCTTGATGTCGCGATGCACGATGCCGCGCTCGTGCGCGTATTGCAGCGCGTCGCAAAGTGGTGGGACGATGGCGAGCGCTTCTTCCGGCGTGAGTTTTCGCGAGCGCAGCAACTGCCGGAGATTCACGCCATCCACAAATTCCATGAGCAGGAAATAAAATCCGCCCGCCTCGCCGAAGTCGTGAATGGTAACAATATTCGGATGGCTCAACTTCGCCAGCGCCTGCGCTTCGTGCGCGAACCGCTCGGCGAACTTCGCATCCTGCACGCGCTCGGGCGCGAGGAGCTTGAGTGCGACCATCCGATTGAGAGATTTCTGCCGCGCGCGATAGACCACGCCCATGCCGCCGCGCCCGAGGCACTCGATGATTTCCAATTGCGGAAAGTGAACCGCCAGTTGCTCCGGCGTGAGCGGCGGCTGGGCGACCATCTTCTCTTCACCCGGCAGCACCGTCTCCGTGGCGAAGTTCAGCGCGCCGAGACAGCGCGGGCACAAGCCCTCCGGCGCGCTGGGCCGCAGCACCGTTCCGCAACGTGGACAGTTGACGGACGCGGCACTCATGCAGTCTTGGTCACGGCCCGCATCATGTAGCCGACGCCATGCACCGTCACGAGCAGTGATGGCTGACGGGAATTGTCGCCCAGTTTTTTCCGCAACATGCTGATGTGCATGTCCACCGTGCGCGTGACGGTGCGGAGCGGATCGAGCCGCCAAACGCCGGCCAGCAGTTCACCGCGCGTGACCGGACGGCCCGCGTGCCCAAGGAGGCAGGAGAGCAGCGCGGATTCGAGCCGCGAGAGTTTGTGCCGCGATCCGGCCGGATGGCGGATCTCGCTGCGGTTCAAGTCAATGGTTGGGCGTCTTTCCGCCGGGAGCAGCGCAATGTGTTTCATTACCCTCTCCTTAAGCATCCGGCGGCGTTCGTTACATGAATTCTGGAAAATCATGTTTCCCCCAGCACGCGCGCCACGTAGCGCACCTCGTCATCCACCTCCGCCGGACTGTCCACCGTGTCGGCAATGGTTGCGCGAAACAGCTCGCGGAAACGCTTCCGCACGCGATGCACGGCCACGCGTGCCGCGCCCTCGGTGATGTTCAAGTGCGCCGCCAGTTCGGCGTAGGGAATCGCGCCGCGCTCCGCTGTCAGCGTGCTTTTGAGTTGCTCGAACTCGGCCTCTTTCCGCGCGGCCTGATACTCGGCGCGCAGCCGGCTCATCGCTTGTTCGAGCAGCGTCATGGCCCATTGCCGCTCGTAAATGCGCTCGGCGGAAAGCGCCGCCGTGCCGTGCTGAAGATAACGATCTTCCGCCAAAGCCGTGTCGAAGGAAACGGGCGCGACGCCGCCGCCGCGTTTCTGCGCGCGCACGCGATCCCATTCGTTGGCGAGAAAGCGTTTCAGCGCGACATGCAGAAAGGTTCGCAGCCGGCCCTTCTCCCGATCCGCCGCCTGGAGATAATCCTTCTGCAACAGGCGCGCGAAAAACTCCTGCGTGAGATCCTGCGCGTCGTGCGGCGCGTGGCCCTTCCGACGCACCAGCGCGTAGAGCGGAGACCAGTAGGCGCGGCAGATGGACTCCAGCGCCTCGGCGGACGCCGGCGAAGATTTGTCCCGCGCCGCGAGCACGACCGACCAGCGCGTGGTAACGAACAACGGCTGCGCTCCACCGGGTGCCTCGTGTGACGACATGATTTCACAAACAGATTAAGCAAAGCGCGCCGGTTGTTACAAAGTTGTGGATTACTAAATCGCGCGCCGGAGCAGCGGACAGCCATGTCCGCTGCTCGTTCTCCGCACAAAAGCCACCCTGTTCACGAAGCGTTTCCGAACTGCGGACATGGCTGTCCGCAACACCCCACGTTTCGGACCACGGACCGATTGTTCGTCACGCGCAGAAACATTTCCCCTTCCGGCCCGCGCCCTGGATTCGGCAAACTGCGCCCATGAAAATTTCGGCGCTCGCCTCCCTCGCCCTGCTTGCTCCCCTGCTCTGCCGGGGCGAGGACTGGCCGCGTTTCCTCGGCCCGCGCGGCGACAGCACTTCCACCGAGACCGGACTGCTGGAGAAATTTCCGACCAACGGCGTGCCCATTGTGTGGGAGAAAAAAATCGGTACGGGCTACGGAGCGCCGTCCGTCTTCGGCGGGCAGGTGGTGTTGCATCATCGCGTGGGCGGTGAGGAGATCGTTGAGAACTTCAGCGCCCAGAACGGCCAGTCGTTGTGGCGCCACGCCTACCCCAGCGCCTTCACCGATCCCTACGGTTACAACAACGGCCCGCGCTGCTCGCCGGTGCTGACGTCGAATCGCTGCTACACCTTGGGCGCGGAGGGCAAGCTGGTCTGCCTCGACCGCCTCACCGGAAAGTTGATCTGGCAGCGCGACACGGCGAAGGACTGGGCCGTGCCGGAAGCGTTCTTCGGCGTCGGCAGCACGCCCTTACTCGAAGGCGACAAACTGATCGTCATGGTCGGAGGACAACCCAACGCCGGCATCGTCGCGCTTGATGCCGCGACGGGAAAAACGATCTGGGAAAACGTGGGCCAAACCAACTGGACCGGCGCACCGATGCTCGGCTGGCCTGGCGACCGCACATATCGCTGGACGGGCGTGGAAAAATCCGCGAGCTACTCCACGCCCATCGCTGCGACGATTCATGGGCAGCGCCATCTCTTCTGCGTCATGCGCCAGGGCCTCGTCTCGCTGAATCCCACCAACGGCGCGATTAACTTCAGTCGCTGGTTTCAATCCGTCGGCGCGGACTCCGTGAACGGCATCTCGCCCGTCGTCATGGACGATCTGGTGTTCTACTCCGCCGCCTATTTCCGCGTTGGCTCGTTTCTGCTGCGCGTGAAACCAGATGGCAAGAGCTACGAGGAAGTCTGGCGGCAGCCGAAATTCTTCCGCGAGTTGGACGTCGGCGGTGCTCCGCTCGAACCTGTGCTCGGCCTGCACTGGAGCACGCCCGTCCTGCATCAAGGCTTCCTCTACGCCTTCGACGGGCGCAACGAGCCGGATGCCGCGTTCAAATGTGTGACGTTGAAAACCGCGAAGCTCATGTGGTCGCGCGACGAACAATGGCGCGGCCATCCCGCCCCCGGCAGCAAAGCGCAACCGCCCGTCTTCGGACGCGGCTCCGCGATTCTCGCCGACGGCAAACTCATC
>JBBQYK010000144.1:0-11809 GCA_038208765.1 Verrucomicrobiota bacterium | reverse complement strand
GGGCCTTCGACGAGGGAAATGTCATCGACGAGCGCGCTGCCTGCTTCGCCGAGGTAAATCCAGAGGCGCTTCACTCCGGTGAGCGCGCTGTCGCCGGTGCCGACGCTCCCGCTCGCGCTGAAGAAGCGCCAGCCGTCCAGCGGCACGGCCGGGGTGGAGAAATCCGGGCCATAGAGGGGTGTCGAATTGTTGGTGGCAAACCAGTTGCCCGCGCGGTGGTTGTCCTGGTTCGGATCGATAAGCTCCAGCGAGGAGCCGGTGCCGTTCGCGTTCGTGTTCCACGGCGCGCCAGTCTCGTAGCGCACGCGATCCACGATCAGGGCCGTGCCGTTCGTGCTGGCGGCCGGGCGGATGAGCGAGAGCGTCTCGCCGCCCGACTGCAGGTTGCCGTCGTAGGTGCCGAGGACGTTCACGTTGTAACCGTAGGCCGTCCAGAACGCGACGCGGTCGCGGGCCAGCACCACGAAGGAGCGCGGCCCGACAAAGCTGCCGGCGGGGAAGGTGTAGCTGAGGCCGTTGATGCTCCAGCCGCCGAGACCAAAGGTGACGTTCGACGAGGTGTTGAACAGCTCGACGTATTCGGACCCCGCCACCCGGGGGCTGGCCATGATTTCGTTGAAGACGAGCACGCCCTCGGGGCTGACGTTCGTGGTGCCGGTGAAGGTGGCGGTGATGGAACTGGTGGTGGTGATGACGTTTCCGTCCACGTCCACGCCCACAATATTCAGTGGCGTGCTCGCGGCCGTGAGGGGCAGGCGCACGCTCCAAGCGGTGACGCCGGTCCAGGTCACGGCGTACTCGACGCCATTGATGAGGATGGTCTTGATGGCGACGGGCGCGGTGCCGCTGACAGTCACCAAGTTCGTCGTGCTGCTGAACGACGGAGTGGTGACGGCGAAGGCCGCCGCCGGAATCTGACCCAGCACATTGGCCCGGCGCTGGTCGATCCAGGCGGGGATGGTGATGCCTTGCGCGCCGCTGCCGACAAAGGGCGACACGCTGACAATGCCGTTGGCCTGCAACGCGCGGAAGCGGGCCTCAAGCAACGGCAGGTAATTGGCCGAAAGCAGCGGCCCCTCCGCCGCGCGCTGCATGGCCCGGAAATAGATGCGGCGGAAATGCGGATGGTTCAACATCTTGCTCATCGTCGGATCTTCCGTCTGGAACATGTCCTGGGTGGGCGGATGACCGCCGCTGCAGCCGAGGCTGAAGTCGAGATCCCAGAGCAGCAGGTGCCACTTACCGTCGCGCGGCTTGTAGGCAAAGGTGTTCTTGCCGCGGTTGTAGCCATAGCCGTCCCAGTCGCCCACGAGGTGGCGTGCCATGATCTCCGTCATCCATTCTTCCGTGTTCACATAGGTCTCGACCTGCTGGGTGTAAAGCGGGTCGGGCGCGTTGAGCGCGTCCACGAGGGCGAAGAGACTGGTGTAATCGTCGTCCAGTCCACCGAGCACCTTTTTCTCCCAAGACCAGCGGTAGCGGGCCTGTTTCTTGGTACGTCCGGGCGTGCTGGTCGAGCCAGTGGGCGTCGTGAAGTTTTCCAGGCGCGCGTTGATGTTGAACTCACGATCCGGCCCGGCGAGGTTGTCGTTGAACTCGAACCAGTCGTCGATTTTGAAAATGTCGCCGGCGTTTTCCTCCGGGAACCAACTGTCGATGTAATCGCCGTTCGGCTGCTGCGTGTCTGCGTAGGCCGGCACGTTGCGCGAGGTGTCAGTCACGCCGTTTACAATGACATGCACAAAGCGCTGGTAGGAGAACGAGAGGTCGAGCTTCTCAGCGATGCTGAAAGAGGTCAGCTCGCGCAGGATGGTCGGGTCGCGGTCCGCCGGCTCCATCGAGTCGAGGTTCAGCTCGTCGGTGTTCAGCAGCGGCTGATCCTCCGGCAGCGACCAGACGTAGGCGCAGCGGTTGCCCGTGGGACCGTTGTAACTGGGGCGCAGGAACGGACTGCCGCGGTAGCGTCCGCCCGCATTGTAAATCGCGCGGAAATTGCCATAAACATAGGTGCCGTCGAGCGGCTCGTTGCTCAGGCGCTCGCGCGCGGCCCACAAGTTGATGTTCGCCGCCGTCATCCAGAGGCGGTAGGCGAAGACGTTGCCCAGCGAGCCGGGATCGCCGAAACGCACATGGCACTCCCGCGCCGGGACGTTATTCGGAAAGGTGCCCGTCACCGCCGTGCCGTCCGTGGCCTGCACATGGAACGCGACCAGCGCGCCCGAGGCCTGGCCCGGAATGGTGCCGCTGAAAATGCCGTCGCCCGCCACCGCGTCGCCGCCCGTGCCGTTGTCGAGCATGGCCACCGAGGTGAAACCAGCCGTCGGATCCACGCGGTAGCGCAGCGTCACCGCGTTCAAGCCGTCGGGATCATGCACGTTCGCGGTCACGACCACGGCCTGGCTGGCCGGCGGCACCACGGGCGTGTGCGCGACTTCAAGGATGGCCGGAGCGACGTTCGTCACGCGGATGCTGTTGGCCGCGCCCGGCGAGCCGAGGTTGGTCGGAATCGGAAGGAGGCCGCTGGCCTCGAGATGGTTGCCGTGGAATTTCATCAGCACATGCGGGTTCCCGCGCAGCCAGCGGAAGCTGGCCCGCATGGTGGCAGGCGTGCCGGCGGTGAGCGTCGTGGACAGGTTATGCTCGATGCGGTTGGCCCCATTGTCGCCGCCGGAACTGGCGCGCAGGCGCAGGCTCTTGGTGCTGCCGAGACCGGTCCCTTCGTTCTCCAGGCTGGAGCGGATGTGGTTGCCGCCCAGGAACCAGCCGGCCGTGCCGCTTTCGAAGCCGCTGTTGGCCACCAGGTTCACGGCCGCGTTCGTCGAGAACACTTCCACATTGTCCACCAGTGACTCGCCGCGACCGATGAGCATGATCTGGATTTCGTCGATGTTGCCCTGCCCGTTGTCGAGCAGGCCGTTCACCGTTTCCACCGTGGTCCACTGGCTCTTCTGCGTTTCATCGCTGTCGCCCCAGTTCGGAGCCAGGTGGCTGTCGCTGTCCGGGTCTTTCAATTCCAGGCTGCTGCCGCCGCCGTGCGACCACTCGCCCCATTGGCCGCCGTTGCCGTAGGTGAGCTCGTTGACCGTGATGTAGGCGATGTTCGTCACAAAGCCGCCGACCCCGTTCGTGGAGATGAACGTGTCGGGCCGCGCCAGGGCCACGCGTTCGCCGCCGTTTCGCAACGTGCCGTCGGCATTGCCGAACAGGTTGGTGAGACTCAGGCCGGGCTGGCGCGCCATCATGCGGTTCCGGTTCCGCGTGACCACGAAGTGCGCGCCCGCCGCCATGATCGTGTTCGAAGGGAACGTGTAGTCGATGCCGTCGTTGATCCGCCAGCGCGAGATGTCCACGTCCGCGCCGCTGCGGTTGTAGATTTCGACGAACTCGTCGTCGTCGTTGTCCGTGGCGGGGTCGTACATGATTTCGTTGATGACGATGGCGGACTGCACCGCCGGGGCGTTCGTCGTGCCGGGCGTGGGGGCGGACAGTTCACGGACGCGCGCCGAGCCATCGGGCGAGCGGCCCATGGAGTTCAGGCTCTGCGCGTCAAACTGCCAGAGGTCGAGCAGGCGGTTCTGGTTCGAGTTGACGAGGAAAATTTTCTCTCCGGTTGAACTGAGGCCGAAGCCAAGCTGGCTCTCGGTGAAGGAGATGAAGCCGCGCGCGGGCAGCGTGGTGCCGTCCGGCACGCGGAACTTGTTCGTGTTCGGCGAATCGCTCAGCCACGCGCCGGAGATGTTCAGCGGCGAAATTCCGTGGTTGTACAGCTCAATGAAGTCCTCGTTCAACCCGTTGGTGCGCGCGAGAAATTCATTGATCATCAGGTTGCGGAGCGGCTCCGGCCCCATGGCCTCGGCGCGGCCCGGCGAACCGCCCAGTTCGTCGCTCGGCCCCCACGCGAGATAGGTGAGCTCGCCGTAGGAGGGACGGTTCAGCGAGAGCGAATGGCCCGCGCCGTCCGCCGCCACGGGCCACGGCGCGGTGGATTCATATTCCACGTCCACGATGATGGCGTCCTGCCGGTTGCGCAGCCGCACCGTGCCGGCCGACTGCGAGAGCGCGTTGCTGTACGGCCCATGCACGCCGCTCAAACCATAGACGGCCTGCATGTCGCCCGGGGCCGCCGCGACCACCAAGTATTGACCCGCGCCGAGAATCGTGTTCGACGGGAAGGTGTAGCTCACATCGCCGGAGATGCGGTAACCGCTGATGTCCTCGAAGGTCGGCGCGGAGTTAAACACTTCGATGAAGGCGATGTTCCGCAGGTCCGTGCGCGGCCTCTGGTGGTACATGATTTCCGTGATGGCCAGGGCGGTGCGGCGCGTGGAAGGGCCGGGCGGTTCGATGGTGCGCGGGAGATTCGCCACCACCGTGCCGCCGGTGCCGGGGCCCAGATCGCGGAAGCGCGCCGTGGCCGTGCCGCTCGCGCTGGCGCTGCACGCCAGATGGCCGACGAAAATGCTCGCCGGCATGGCGATGGTCACGGTGCCGAGCTGCGACCAGACCTGGCCGTCGTAGCCCGCGTAGGCGGTGAACACGTTGCCGGCGCGCGCGAGACGCAGCCAGGTGTGGGGATAATTGGCCGGCACGCTCGCGCCGAAGCTGGCGTTCGCGCCCACCGTGATGCGCTGGAGCATGAAGCAGCCGGAGATGCTGGGCGTGGCCAGCGAGGCCGCGAAGGGGCTGTTCGCCGCCAGCGTCTCCCGCGCCATCAGCCCCGCGAGTGCCCACGGGTCCACGCCCGTCAGGCCATCGACGCGCACTTCGTAATCGAAATCTCCCGCGACCGGCACATAGACAAAGGTGAACTGGTCCGCGTTGCCCACGATGTTCGTGCCGCTGGCCGTGATGTTGAAACCGTTGCCGGCGCTCGCCACCGAACCCGCGATGGCCGGGACGCCGATGTCCGCATAGGCCACATCCGCAGCCGTGAAGGACGCCACGCTGTTGGCCGCGATCGCGTTCGCCGCCGCCGACAGATCCGTGACGCCGTTCACGACGACCACGTAGTTGCTCGTCGGCGTCATCGGGCTGACGGCGAGAATCACGTTCGTCAGCGAGCCGTCGAGAATGGCGTTGCTGATGATGAGGCTGCTGGTGCCGTTGGTGATCTGGTAGTTGGCGAGGTTGGTGATGCTGGAGAGCAGCAGCGGTTCGGAGAAGGAGAGGACCAGTTGCGAAAGCCCGGCGGGCGACGCGCCGAGCAGCACGGGCGCGATGAGGTCAGCGTTCACCGTCAGCACCGCCACGGAACTGGTAGCGAAGTGCGTCTCGTTGCTGGCCAGGTTCTGACCGACCGCCGTGAAATTCAGCCCGCTGAAAGCCAGCGGCGCGGAGGCAATCGAGTAGGTCGTGTTCGTCGCGCCGGGAATGGCCACGTCATTCGTGTACCACTGCACGGTGGGGGGGAAGTAGCCGCTCACGCCGACCGTGAAGCTGACCGGGGCCCGTTCGGCGATGGTCTGGCTTTGCGGCTGGCTCGTCACCGTCACCGGGGTCTGAATGCCCGGCGTCGCAGTCACGGAAAAATTGTCAATCTGCATGGCCGTGTCCGGCGAGGAAACGTCCGCGTTGTCGTCCGCGAAGAGGAGATACAGGCTGCTGTTGTTCGGCCAGAAGAGGCTAATCGTGCCGGACACCGTGCCCACCGCCGCGCTGGACAGCGCCGGCACGCGCACCCAGGTCCCGACCGCGCCGCTCAGGCTGTAATACACTTGGAAGGACGCCACCTGCTCGGCGAGCACGCCCGACTGCGCGTGATCAAACTGGACGTTCACCGCCACGGCCTCGCTGCCGAGCGTGTTAAGCAGCGAGCACATCAGCAACGTGGCCGCGTTGCCCGTGGGCCGCGTCTGGAGATAGAAGCCGGTGGAACTCCAGTTCGCCACCACACCCGCGCCGGGCGGATTCGCCGCGTCCGCCACGGTCTGCGCGCTGATGCTCGCGGCGGAGAAGGCCTGCACGGCCGTGTCCATGTCTCCCTCCGTGACGACGGTCGTGCTGCCGCCCGTGAGGGTCGCGTGCGACCAGTCCGCCGCCGGCGGCTGGCCGCCAAAGGCATTGGTGTAACCGCCCGCGCCGACGCTCGCGGCCTGGGCCACGGATGCGGATACGACCAGCGCCAGCAGGGGCAGGCGGGAAAACAAGAAACGTAATTTGTTCATAAGCAAGGGGCAGTTGGTGTCGGCAAGTGAGAATCGTTTTCCGCACGGGCCAGTGCATCCGAGCCTTCCGGCGACAGGCGTGCGCAGGCGTAAAAAGCCTGCGCGGCTGCGGCACGAGTGATCGGCGGTTGATGCATGGGTTCGCGAACTGTAGTCAGGTCACCGTTCGTTGGCAACCTTCGCGACGCAAACTCCGGGATATTTTTTGGCCGGGCGGAGCGGCGGACAGCCTTGTCCGCTGTGGATCAACCCGCTGAAGGAGTGCGCCCATGCCCAGACACGCTCCTTTTGGGTTTTGGATTTTGAAGTTTCTTGGGATTTGGGATTGGGAATTTAATCCCTGCCCGCCGCCCACAGCACGCCGCGCGCGACGTAACTGAGGAACACCGGATCGCGGAACGTCGCGTCCGAATGCCCGTAGGTCGTGCCGAAGACGCGCGCCTTGCCGTACTGGTTGATCCACACCACGGGATAAGTTTTCCCGTCGCGCTCGCTCACCGAGGTGGCCAGAGCGCGCGCGTTCGGCCAGAGCTGGTCGATCACGTAGAGTTCATCCATCGGCGTTTTCCAGTCATCGGGAATGTCCTGCACGATGGGATGCGCCGGCTCGATCTTCTTCACGGCGTAACGGCTCTGGTGGTCATGCTTCCGGCTCGTCACGCCGAGGAATTCCCGCCAGTCATCGATGCCCGCGGCGCGATAGGTGTGCATGGCGCAATGAATCACCACTGCCGGCGTGCCCGCGCGATGCGCCGCCGTGATGCGCCGGATGTAATTCGTGTCGGTGGTGTCGGCGAAACATTCGTTATGCACCACCACGTCGTAGCCCCTGGCCCAGTTCGCGTCGTCGTAGAGGGAAATTTGCGCGTGCGTGCCGGAGCCGCCTTCGTTGACCACCGTCCATACGGTGCGGGTCAACTTGCTCACCGCATTGGTCAGCGCCTCGCTCTGGAGTTGGTAATTGTGACAGCACCCGCCCGTGACGAGCAGCGCGCGGAGCGGCTTGCTCTGGGTGCGCCAGGACAAATGACAGCCCGTCGAAAACAATACCCCCACCAGCAGCGCGACCGACACCAGTCCACGGAACAGGGCCGGGCGTGAAGAAAAAATGTGTTGGAACATCCGACGACGCTAACGGCGGCCCGGCCCTGCCGTCAACGATGCGCCCAGCCGAAGCGGCTCGGGCGTTCCTCGCCGTTGAAGGTCGTGCGACCAATGGGCCAGTACACGAAGAACGATTGGCCGATGACTTTTTCCTGCGGGAAATCACCCCAGTAGCGCGAGTCGAAACTGTTGTAGGTGTTGTCGCCCATCACGAAGTAATGATCCGGCGCGATGGAAAATTTCCGCCCTTCGGAGAGTTGCATCATCTGGCCGTGACCGTGGTAGTGATTCGTGCGGTAGGGCATGGACGTCTGGCCGCGCGCCAATCCGGGGAACGAGTAGAGATTCTCGAAGTGCGGCGTGGCGGCGGTGATCTCGCGGCCATCAATCACAAGATGACCGGCGGGCAAGTCCTCCAGTTTTTGCGCGCAAGTTGAGAAGTCAAAGTGACTCGGCGCGTCATTGATGATCGCGTCGCGCTTCAACTGCAACGTCTCGCCGCCCAGGCCGACGAGGCGCTTGATGTAATACGTATCCTGCTGATCGCGCGGCAGGGCCGTGACGCCGTGCGTCTCGAAGACCACGATGTCCCCGCGCGCGGGCCGGCGAAAATTGTAGGTCACGCGATCCACGAAGAGATGGTCGCCGCTGATGCTGCGCAGCTTGATGATGTCCTCGCCCGGCTGAAACACGCGCGTCGTCGCCTGGCCGCAGCCATCGACGAGTCCGGCGCGCTTGAGCAGACCGTCGGGCGGGAACCAGACCTTGTAGCTCGTGCCTCCGACCTGGATGTCCTGCCAGAGATTGAACAGCACCAGCTTCACCGGCTCCTTCGCGCCGCTCAACTGGCCCGCCGTCTTCGCCACGAGGTGCTGATACGAGGCCCCGTTGAACCAGTACTCAAGGAACGCAGGAAAAACGCCGGGAAATTTCACCCCCGCCTGCCCCGCGTAATTTTCATCCGTGATGCCGTAGAGCGTGGGCTGCATCGAGCCGGTGGGAATCTTGAACGGTTGGAGCACGAAGGTGCGGATGCCCATCGCCACGGCGATGGCGACGAGCGCGACCTCGATGTTCTCGCGCCACGCGGCGTGCGGATACGGTTTGAGATGTTCGTTGGCGATGGTCTCCAGCTTGCCGAGCGAGACGCGGACCGCGCCCTTGTCCCCGGTGCGGCAGACGCCGCGCAAATCGTTGATGCCGCCCTGCACCGCATCGATGGACTTGGGCGTGAGCAAATCGCGCTGGTGATGGAGAATTTTCTCAACGTGGTTCGCGGCCTGCCAGGCGTGGCGGACCGAGCGGGACGTGAACCAATTCAGGAACAGCATAGTTTGAGCGCGGAAGATTCAGGGTGAGGCCGGTGAATGCAAGGCGGATGAGTAAGCAGTGGTCAGTAATCAGTGAAACAGTGAAGACCGCCATGAACGACTGATTACTGTTTCATTGTCTCACTGATTACTTTCCTCTACGCCTTCAACACCTCGATGAACGCCTCCTGCGGGATGTGCCGAAGACCAGACCGGTCAATCCAACTGCAATTCCCGCTTGGCCTGCGCCCACGAGACACGCGGCTTGCCAGCGTTGGCCCGTTTGGCCCGTTCAATCGTGCGGGCATCCTCGATGTCTTCGACGGTCTGGCTCATTTGACGGAGCAAAGCCTTGGCCTGAGCAAGCTGCTTGTTCAGTTGCGTCCAGTTGCCCGGCGTCTTGGCGGAGGTGGAAGCGGAGTTACTCATAAATGTCCCGGCCCGCAGGCGATACTTGTTCTTGAATCCTTTGAGCTTTTTGATGTCGCCACTCAGGTCGTGCTGTGCTCGATCCAACTTTGCGCCAATCAACCGGCGTGCTTCTTTGGGCAGACCTCGAAGCTGCTCCAGAGCCGAAGGAATAAAATCAATTCGGTAGTCCATGAACCGCTAGCGCGCTCACGCCTTCAACACCTCGATGAACGCCTCCTGCGGAATGTTCACCGTGCCGAAGGCCTTCATGCGCTTCTTGCCTTCCTTCTGCTTCTCCAAAAGTTTCCGCTTGCGGCTGATGTCGCCGCCGTAGCACTTCGCGGTCACGTCCTTGCGCAAGGCGCTCACGGTTTCGCGCGCGACAATTTTTCCGCCGATGGCCGCCTGGATGGCGACTTGATACTGCTGCGTCGGAATCACTTCCTTGAGCTTCGCGGCCAGCGCGCGGCCCCGGCCCTCCGCCTTGTCGCGATGCACGATGCACGAGAAGGCGTCCACCGCCTCCGCGTTCACGAGCATTTCCAGCTTCACCATGTCCGACTCCTGATGGTCGGCAAACTCGTAATCCATCGAACCAAAACCGCGCGTCATGCTTTTGATGCGGTCATGGAAGTCGATGAGGATTTCGTTGAGCGGCAGCAGGCTGGTCATCATCACGCGCCGCGAATCCAGCGTCTCGGTGTGATCGATCATACCGCGCTTCTCGGAGATGAGGGCCATGATGTCGCCGATGTTCTCGTTCGGCGCGATGACGAAGGCCTTCACCATCGGTTCCTCGATCTTCAGGATGAAATTGGCCGCGGGCATGAAGGCCGGATTGTCGATCTCCTTCACCGTGCCGTCGGTCATGGTCACGCGATAGACCACGCTCGGATACGTGGCGATGATATCCATGCCGTACTCGCGGCGCAGACGCTCCTGCACGATTTCCAAATGCAGCAGCCCGAGGAAGCCGCAGCGAAAGCCGAACCCGAGCGCGACGGAGCTTTCGCTCTGATACGCAAAGGCCGAATCGTTCAACTGGAGCTTGCCCATGTTCGCCTTCAACGCTTCGTAATCCGCCGTGTTGATCGGATAGATGCCGCTGAAGACCATCGGGTGAATTTCTTTGAAGCCCGGCAGCACCGCCGACGGATTGCGCGCGTCGGTGATGGTGTCGCCCATCTTCACTTCCTGCGGCGACTTGATGTTCGCGGTGAAGTAGCCGGTCTCGCCGACCTCCAGCTTTTCGCGCAC
Organism: Verrucomicrobiota bacterium; assembly: GCA_038208765.1. Classification (GTDB taxonomy): domain Bacteria; phylum Verrucomicrobiota; class Verrucomicrobiia; order Limisphaerales; family SIBH01; genus JANNGC01. The sequence continues at coordinate 1,563 of JBBQYK010000144.1, read as the reverse complement.
GTAAGGCTTGGGGTTGAAGCTGCCGACCTCCTTGATGTCCACGTTCTTGCCGCTGTGCAGCAGCTTCACATGCTGGCCCGCGCGCAGTTCGCCATTGAACACGCGCACATGCGTGACCACTCCCTTGTAGGTGTCGAAGTAAGAATCGAAGGCCAGCGCCTGCAGCGATTTTTCGCCGGAAGGTTTCGGCGCGGGGATGCGCGCCACGATGGCTTCGAGAATGTCCTCGATGCCGATGCCCGCCTTCGCACTGGCGAGAATCGCCGTGTCCGCCGGGATGGCGAGAATGTCTTCAAGCTGCTGCTTGGTCATCTCGATGTTGGCGTGCGGCAGATCGATTTTGTTGATGACCGGGATGATGTGCAGGTTCTGCTTCATCGCCAGATGCACGTTCGCCACCGTCTGCGCCTCGACGCCCTGCGCCGCGTCGATGATGAGCAGCGCGCCTTCGCACGCGCTCAAGCTGCGCGACACTTCGTAAGAAAAATCCACGTGGCCCGGCGTATCAATCAGGTTCAGCTCATACTCCTCCCCGTCCTTCGCCCGGTAGAGCATCGTAACCGGATGCGCCTTGATGGTGATGCCGCGCTCCTTCTCCAAATCCATCGAATCGAGCAACTGCGCGGACATGTCGCGGTCGGCAATGGTGCCGGTGCGGTTCAAGAGCCGATCCGAGAGCGTCGTCTTCCCGTGATCGATATGGGCGATGATGCTGAAATTTCTAATGTGTGCCGCGTCCATCGTAACAAATTTTTTGGAGCGCGAATCTCCGCTACCGCGCCCAGCAGGTCAACGGATTCGTGCGGTGCGGCACATTGGCCAACTGAAAGCCGCTATACGAAATGGCCTCCAATCGCTAGACTCGGAGAGCCATGAAGAATCCTGACATCCGCTGGAAGCAACGCTTTCAAAATTTTGATCACGGATTTGCCTTGCTCCGACAGGCCTTGGAGAACGGCCCCTCCGCGCTGAACCAGTTGGAAAAGGAAGGCGTCATCCAGCGTTTCGAGTACTGCTTCGAGCTGGCCTGGAAAACCCTCAAAGACTACCTCGAAGAAGGTGGCCTCATCATTTCTCCCGTCACGCCCAGGCAGGTGTTCAAGGACGCATTTGCCGCCAAGGTCCTCGCCGATGGACAGGTCTGGATTGAGATGCTCGACCATCGCAACCTGCTTTCACACACTTACGACTGCGTGGTTTTTGAAAAGGCCGTGGACGCGCTGGCCATCCGCTACCTGCCCGCGATGCTGGAATTGCACCAGTTCTTCAGCGCCAAACTCAGCGAATGAAAACACCTCCGCTCACTCCCGTTGAACTGGACTTGCTGCTCGGCGTCTTCCGGCATCATCCCGAAATCACCGCAGTAAAACTCTTCGGCTCCCGCGCCAAAGGCACGCACGCGCCGCATTCCGATGTGGACCTTGCGCTTTGGGGGCAGGTCGATGTCCTGCAAGCCGAGGCCATCGCCGCCGAACTTGACGCCCTGCCGCTGCCCTACCGCTACGACGTACAGCCTTTCGAGTCCATCAAGCTGCGCCCGCTCCGCGAACACATCGAACGCGT
>JBBQYK010000143.1:0-11810 GCA_038208765.1 Verrucomicrobiota bacterium | reverse complement strand
GGCGCGAGTATCACGAGCGGCGGCGTGTTCACCTGGACGCCGACGGAGGCGCAGGGGCCGGGCAGTTACAACGTGACCGTGCGCGTGACGGACAGCGGCGTGCCGCAGTTGAGCGCGTTTGAAACGATCACCATCTCGGTCAATGAATCGAACATCGCGCCGTCGCTCGCGGTGATTGGCAACAAGACCGTGGTGAAGAACACACAACTGAGCTTCTCTGCCGTGGGCAGTGATTTGGATCAACCCGTGCAGACGCTCACCTACAGCCTCGACGCGGGCGCACCGACCGGCGCGAGCATCAACCCGACGACGGGCGCGTTCACCTGGACGCCCAACAATTCGCAAGGCCCGTCCACGAACAGCCTCACCATCCGCGTGACGGACAACGGCCCCGGCACGCTGAGCAGCACGCGCACGTTCTCCGTCGTCGTGTTCAACGACAACACGCCGCCCGTACTCGCGGCCATCGGCAACAAGGAAATCACCACCCAAACGTTGCTCACGTTCCAAGCCGTGGCGACGGACCTGGAATCCACCTCGCAGACGCTGACCTTCACGCTGGAGAACGCGCCCGCCGGCGCGAGCATCCACCCGCTCACCGGCGTGTTCACCTGGACGCCCACGGACGGGCAGGGGCCGAGCACGAACTTCGTGACCGTGCGCGTCACGGACAGCGCGCCGTTCAATCCGCTCAACGACTCGGAGACGATTCAAATCATCGTCCGTGAATTCATCGCGCCGACCGTTTCCATCGCGGACTCGGAAGCGCCCGCCGGTTTCAATGGCTCGCTCACGATGGAATTTAACATCAGCCTGTCTGCGCCCGTGGCCCGGACGGTGTCGGTGGATTACACCACGGCGGATGGCAGCGGCCTCGCGGGTGAAGATTACACGCCCATCAACGGCACGCTGGTCTTCGAGCCGGGGCAGACGAACCTCACGCTCGACATCGAGGCGGCGGGCAAGGCCACGGTCTATACGAACCGCACCTTCTTCCTCCAACTCAGCCAGGCGACGAACGCGACCATTCTGGATGGCGAGGCGCAAGGCACGCTCAACGCCACGGCCGCGCCCGGTCTCTACGTGGACAATGTTGAAATGGTGGAAGGCAACAGCGGGCGGAGCAACCTGGTCTTCACCGTGTTGTTGCGCGGAGAGCGCACGAGCATCGCCTACGTGAATTATACCGCGTTGAAAGGCACCGCGCTGGCGCGCAAGGACTTCACCGCCAAGCGCGGCAAGCTGAAGTTCCCCGTGGGCACCAACACCGTGCAAGTGGTCATCCCCATCGTCGGCGAGTTGTTGAGCGAGTTCGACGAGACCTTCACGTTAATCCTCAGCCGCAACATCAACGCCGCGATTGTCGAAGGCACCGGCCGCGGCACCATTCTCGATGACGACGCGCTGCCGCTGGTCAGCATCTCCGACGCCGCGACCACCGAGGGCAGCACGGGCGCGCGCGCTCTCTCCTTCACTTTGCGCCTTTCGACCAAGAGCGGACGTCCGGTCAGCGTGGACTTTGCCACGGCGGACGGCTCGGCCGTGGAGGGTCTGGATTACCTCGGTACGAATGGCACCGTGATCATTCCCGCCGGGAAAGTGGTGGCGAAAATCAGCGTGCCGGTCGTGGGCAACCTGCGGAGCGAGAGCAACGAGACCTTCCACGTGAATCTCACCGGAGCCGCGAACGCCACGCTCGGCGACGCGCAGGCCGCAGGCAACATCCGCGACAACGACCGCGCGCCCTCCGTGACCGTGAGCGACGCGAGCGTCTTCACTGATCCCGCAGGCCGCTACGCCGTCTTCACCGTGTTTCTCTCAGCCCCAAGCGACAAGCCCGTGACCGTGACCGTGGCCTCCGCTGGCAACACCGCCGTGGCTGGAGTGGACTACGTGGGCTATCCCGAAGCACCGGTCTATTTCCCGCCGGGTGAGACCGCGCAAAACGTGGTCGTGCTGCTGCTCAACGATCCTTCGTCCACGGGGAAACGCTTCTATCTCACCACGACCAGCGCCGTGAACGCCGTCCTCGCCGACAAACTCGGCGCGTGCCTCATTCCGTAACCGGGTTTTGGAGCCGCGACCCTCGGGCCAACGCACCGCAAGTTGGAACGGCTCTGCGCTGCGCGCGAAGGCCGCCTCGTCCACGCGTTAGAAATCTCGCGTGAGATCATGCACTTGAATTTTCAAAGCGCGGGCGATTCGCACGAGTGCAGCCAAGGAAACGTGTTCTTCACCGCGCTCCACGCGCCCGAGGTAATTAGGGTGCAACTCGGCTTTCTCCGCGAGTCGTTCCTGTGACAAGCACGCACGGCTCCGTTGTTCACGGATAGTCGAACCGAGAATCACCCGGTAGTCGTTGGCCTTGGACACAGCGCGCCATGACAGCAAAGCCGCCCGGCAGCCTACACACCGCTAAACGGATGATTTACTTCTTGCGCTTTCCAGGCTGTCGCGCCCAAGCTCCGCACGCTCAACCAAAAAACAACGCGGGTCAGTGGCCGGGTCTGAAAAATCAAACTTGTTATGAAGACAAAACTCCCCTTCGTGCTCCTGCTCAGTTTGTGGTTCTCCTTCGACGTGTCAGCCCGGCCGCGCCCGGCCCTGCCGCCGCTGCCGGAGTTCACCTTGAACCACTGGCACTTTGAACAAACGAACTGGTGGACGGTTCCCCGCACCGCGCCGGATGAGATGGTGAATGTGTCGCTCGTAGAAAGCTGGAGCGGTTACGCGGTAAGAGTGCAGACGAATACGGGTGCGGTGCTGCGTTTCCCCGCCGTGAACTCCGCTGGCAAAATCAATCTCGCCCTGGAAGAAGGTTCGGTGCGGTTCTGGTTCGCGCCGGGCTGGAGCAGTTCCTCACTCGGCGGCACGGGACCGAGTTCGTGGGGACGGCTGCTGGATGTGGGCGCGTGGTCAGCGGATGCGAGTCACGGCTGGTGGTCGCTCTATTTTGATCCGTCGGGCACGAATTTGTTGTTCAGCGTGCAGGCGGACGGCGTGGGCGAGGATTATCTGGCGGCGTCCATCGCGTGGCAGTCCAACGAGTGGCACCAGATCACCCTGACCTACGGGCCGAAGTTCACCGCGCTTTATCTCGATGGCGAACTGGCGGCGGCCGGCCCGGCCATCAGCGCACTTCCGGCCGCCAAGGTTTTCGTGGACACGGGCTTCACGGTGGGCAGTGACACGGCGGGCGGGAATCTGGCGCGCGGCACCTTCGATGAACTGGCGACGTTTGCGTTTCCGTTGGGCGGCGACACCATCGCCACCACTTACCAATGGGCCGCACCGCAGGCCGCGCTGGGGCCGATCACGGCTGAGGAGGAAGAAGCCTGGCGTGAGTGGAGCGCAAAGTTGAAAGCCGCCCGCGCTCTCGAGGCGGAATCCGGCGGCGGCATGATGATGATGCTCCTGAGCGGCGGTTGCCCCGAGTTGAAACTGACGGCCACGCTGCTCACGAACAGTGACGTGCAGATTGACATCTGCGGCAAGGAACTGAACGCGCGCTACGACCTCATCACCACCACGAACTTGAACCCGACGATCGGTTGGCAATGGTTGCAGGAAGTTCCCTACCCCACGAACGCGCTGATCGTTTCCACCAACACCGCGCATCGCTTCTTCCAGTTGAAGAAAGTTCCAGACCTCGACGGCGACGGCCAGCGTGACTATTGGGAATGGGGCGGCAGCGTGCCGGGCGGCATCGTGATTGATGATGACCGCGATCAGGACGGCATCCCCGACAGCATCGAGACCGCAGCCGGCAGCGCGACGAATGATCCGGCGTCGCTCCCGCCGCCCAGCCTCTACGTGAATACGAACTCCCCTGCGGGCGGTGACGGCAGCCTTGATTTGCCCTTCCGTGACATACAAACCGCGCTGAACGTGGCGACGAACTACTCTGTGATTCTTGTGAAGCCGGGAACTTATTCGGGCGCGAGCAATCGCAACCTGTCTTTCGGCGGCAAACGACTGGTGCTCGTTTCTGAGAAGGGGTGGGAAGCAACGATGATCCACGCCGGTTCGAGTTCCAACCAAATCTTCTCGTTCACTTCCACGAATGAGGACTACCGCGCGCAAGTGGTCGGTTTCAGCATTCAGTTCAGTGGCACGACCGCCCCGCCCGGTGCGACCTGCACCGGCGGCAGCGCCCCGACTTTTGTGAACTGTGAATTCCGGGCCTGCAACGCAGGTGCGGTGGGCGTCACCAATTCCAGCCCAGTGTTTGTGAACTGCCGATTTCGTGGCAACTCGACCGCCACAGCCGGGAAAAATGGCGCGGCGGTCTTCGCCACGGGTTCGGCCAGCCTGGTGCGGCTTTCCCACTGCTTGATCGCCGACAACAACCGCATCACCAACGGCGGTCAGATTTATTCGACCGGCGGGGCCACGGTTTCGTTGAACAACTCGATTGTGTGGGCCGCTGGAATTTCCACCAACTTCGGCGCGGACATTGTGACCAGCGGCGGCACCGTCACGGCCAGGTACTGCAACGTGCGCGACGGTTACGCGGGCGAGGGCAACATTGACAGTAATCCGTTGTTCGAGGCGGGCAGCACTTATCGTCTCACCTCGGCATCGCCCTGCATTGATCAAGGCGTGTCGGACGGCCTGCCCGGCTTTGGTCTGTTCACCCGCTACGACATGGATGGTGAGCAGCGCCTGGATCACTTTGGTTTTGCCGATGCCGCGAGCACAACCGACATCGGCGCAGATGAATTTGTCTATCGACTCCAATTTCCCACGGGCACTGGAGTGTCGGTGGTTGATGAAGCCTCGGGAGTTTCCTTTTTGGGAACCAATTCCATCGGGCCGGTCGTGGCTGTGGTGAATGACGAAGCCCGCACCGGCTTCCACACCTTCCAACTCAACTCGAACGCCACGGCGGTGGTGAACGCTTACAGCAACAACGTGGTTTTGGGCAGCGTGGGCGAAGTGAACGACCTCGAAGGCGTGACCTTCGACAAGAGCACGAGCCAGCTTTACCTGATCACTTCACAAACTAAACGGAACCGCTACCGCGATGTGGATAACATCGACAGCGATCCGGTGAGCGACCCGCCCTCCAACGATTACGACCAGCGGCGCACCAAACTGATCCGCGTGACCGCCACCGCGAACCTGACGAACATCACCTTGTTCGGGCGCGTGGCCTGTGCCGCCGAATCCAACGGCCTGCCGACTTCCGTGGGCTATGACGCCACGAACGGCCTGGCCTCTTTCATCCGGCAAAGCCTGATGACCAACGTGATGCTGGACGACCGCTCGATCACTAACCGCGTCCTCATCGCCCGCAACACCGCCAACAAATTCGGCACCCCGGTCAACGGCGTGAGCTACGGCAGCGGTGCTTCCTTGCCCTACAAAGACGGTGGACCATCGCTCGTCGCCGGAACATCGCTCGGCGAGTTCACCGGCACCAGCGGCGTGCTCACGAACAACGGCCTGACCTCCAACACTTGGTACTACTACAAAATCTGGGCTATCGATCAGAACACGAACTACACGGCAGGCATCACCGCGAGCAACAAGACCGACGGGGTGCCCAAGCTGTTCATCAATGAGTTCCTCGCCACGGGAACGAACGACTTGACCGATCCAGACTGGATCGAAATCTACAATCCGGCGCGTGTCGCTGTGAGCACCGCAGGTCTTTTCATGACGGACGATGTGCTTAACTTGCTGACGCATCCGTATGTGCCGGTTCCGCTTACGAACATTCCGCCTCGTGGCTACGCGCGATTTTTAGCGAACAACACAAACACGGGAATGAGCATGTCTTTCGCTCTTGGCGCGAATGGGGAACACATGAGGCTGAATTCTGTTGCAGGTGGGGCAACGAATCTCGTGGATGATTACGGTTTCGGAAATCAATCGGCTGCCGTTACTGAAGGCCGGGCATGGGACGCAGGGCCAAGAGGATTTGTGTCGCTCAACAGTTCAGCCGATGGCGCAAAATACCGGCCCAACTCTCCCTACCCGCCGACCTCCCTGATCGGGCAGGGGATTGCAGCCAACAATCACACGCAGTCGTTCAAACATTTTTCCGCCACGGCGGATGTTCGCGCCACAAACATTTACCTTGAATGGGGCGATGTGGGTTATTTGCCGCCGGTCTGGCGCTATAGCCCGAAGCAATTCGACTTTCACTCGGTCAATATTGAGGACATCGCGTTCCGCAGCACGAACGAGATGATTCTTGGCTTGCGCTCACCGCTGGTCAACCGCACGAACGGCAATGCGTACTACTTCATGGTCACCAATGTCTTAGCGTTCACCCCGGCCACGCTCGGTTGGTCGGGATTGCCTGCTGGAATCACCGGCCCGTTCGAGATGAACCTGGGCGGGCTGGGCATCCGCAGCATCAAGTGGTGTCCTGACGGTCTGACCAATTCTGCCGGACAGGCCGTGCAGCGTTACCTGATCATTGCCGGAGCCTCCAACGGTGGACCGCTGGTGCGGGAAAGAGCGCGCCAGAAATTCTCGCTCTACTCTTGGACTGGCGTGACGGCGGATGCGCCCGTGATAGTAATGGACGATCTTCAAGGCTATGCAGTGCGGCCAGAAGGCATCGACATCATGCGCGTGGGCGACGAGTGGCGCTTGCTGTTTGTCGAGGATCGTTATCTCGCCACTGGCTACGGCACCCGCAACGCGATACACTGGCCCGTGAACGTTTTTGGGCCTGTGAATTAAGCAGCGATGAGAACGAGGCTCGCATTGATAGTCGTGCTCGCGCCTGTCTGCGTGCTCGCGCAGATTCGTTACAGCATCACGCCGCTGGTGCCCAACGAGGCGAACATCGGGAGCGCAGTCGCCGGGGCTATCAATCAGCACGGGCACGTTGCGGGCAGTTTTTACGATCCCGGTTTCACCGCACTGCACGCCATGCGTTACGACCAAGTTGGGTTCACGGATTTGGGAGTTGGGCCCCGCGGCAGCTTCGGAGGTGTCAGTGGCATCAATGACCACGGGCAAATCGCCGCGTACGGTGGCGGTCACGCCTTTCGCTACACGACCGGGATGGGATTCACGGATTTGGGAACCGGGCCAGGTGTTGCGGCAGAAACAGGCAGCATTAACAATTCGGGGCAAATCGCTGGCACCTACACAGCAAACAATGGACTGGACTATGCCTATCGTTTTACTGACGGCGTGGGATTTGAGGAGCTTGGTACACTGCCCAATGCCTCCGGTAGCGCGGCCTACGGCATAAACCAATCAGGCTGGGTCACTGGCACAAGCGGCAACCGGGCTTTTCTGTATCAAGATGGAACGGGAATGATTGACTTGGGTGCGGGCCGAGGAATCGGCATCAACGATGCGGGCGTCGTGGTAGGCCACAATCCTTCATCCCAACCGGTCATTTTCATGAATGGGCAGATGGTCAATCTCGGCGTCAACGGCGGCGCGATAGGGATCAACAATCAGAATCTGGTGGTCGGTGTGTACGACACAGATTCCTTCATGCGCGGCTTTGTGTGGTCTGAAGGAGAGGGAATGCTGGACCTGAACACACTGATCGATCCGAACAGTGGGTGGTTCATCGCCGCTGCCGGAGCCGTGAACGACAACGGCCAGATTGTCGGCTGGGGTTTCAGCCCCGAACGCGGCACCGTCCCCACGCCCTTTCTTCTCAATCCCGTTCCTGAACCATCCACCTGGGCGCTGTTGATTCTCGGCGGTTCCACGCTCTGGTTTTTGCGCCGCCGGAAATGATCCTCGGCTTGCGCCGGTTGTGAATCACGTCGTCCGTCCTTCGCTCCAAACGCTTGGCTCGAACCAGCGGGACGCTGGCGGCACGTTGCGGTCGCAGTCTTGCGTAAGCCGGCCCGTACCCCTGGCCGTACAAGTACGGATGCTCACGCCGTAGGTCTGCTTGACCCGGCAACATTGATCGGAAACGGCACGAGGGCCGATGCTGGGGCGTCTGAAGAATATCGTTATGCACCGCCACCGTATCGTCTCTCTCCTGTGCGCCCTCGGCGCGTGGCTGACCGTTTCCAGCCACGCGGCGAATCTTGCGCCCACCGCCAACGCCGACAGCTACTCGGTCAACGAGGACACGCGCCTGTCCATCAACCGCGCCGGCGTGTTGACGAACGATCTTGATCCCGAAGGCGCCACGCTCACGGCCATTCTGCTCACCGCGCCGCCGAACGGCACGCTCACCTTCACGAACAACGGCGGCTTCGCCTACACGCCGCGCACGAACTTCTTCGGCATCGATTCCTTCACCTATCGCGCCCGTGACACGGGCGGCAGCAACTCCGCGCCGGCCACGGTAACGATCACGGTCCACGCGGTGAACGACGCGCCGCGGGCCACGAACAATTCCTACAATCTCAACTCGGATGTGTTGAACGTCCGCACCGCGCCGGGCGTGCTCGGGAACGACGGTGATGTGGACGGCGATGCGCTTTCCGCCGAGCTGGTCAGCAACGTCGCGCGCGGCGTGCTCGTGCTCAACGGCGACGGCTCGTTCAGCTACACGCCGGACGCAGGCTTCTTCGGCACGGACTCGTTCACCTACCGCGCCTTCGATGGTCTCACGAACAGCGCCACCGCCACCGTCACGCTCAACGTCAGTCCCGCGCCCCTCGTTGTCACCGCCGCGCCTGCGAGCCAGACCGTGTGCGGCGGCGCGACGGTGAGTTTCAGCGTCGAGGCCACCGGGACCGCGCTCACGTATCAATGGTTCAAGGACGCGACGCTTCTCGCCGAGGCCACGAACAGCACGTTGGTGCTCAACAACGTGGGCGCGTCGGACACGGCGCCATACAGCGTGCGGCTGACCGGCGCGACGAACTCGATGACCAACAGCGCCACGCTCACGGTGAATCTTCCGGTCAGCACGCCGGCGTTGGCGAATGCCATCCGCATGGTTGGCTCGATCATTGTCTTCGACGCCACGGCGATGGGTGCCGCGCCGATCACGTATTCCTGGCTGCGCAACGGCGAGATTATTCCCGGCCAGAACGGCGGCACGCTCACACTCTCGAACCTGCTCACCGGCGACGCGGGCACTTATACCGTCATCGTGGGCAACTCCTGCGGCAGCGTGACGAACCGCGCTACGCTCTCGGTCGAGCCGTGCTTCAACCAGTTCGACGTGGTGCTCGTCATTGACCGTTCCGGCTCGATGGTCGGGCCGGCCTACACCGATGCGCGCACGGCGGCGTCGAACTTCGTCCACAACCTGCATCTCACCGCGGAGACGAACGACACGCTCGGCCTCGTTTCTTACAACCCGACTTCCACGCTCAACCAGACGCTGACGAATTCCCCGCTCGCGATGGAGGAGGCCATTCAGGCGCTCGGGCCGGCCACGAACGGAACGTGCATCAGTTGCGGCATCATCACCGCGCAGGCGGAACTGACCTCCGCGCGCCGCCGCTCGAACGCGCTGCCCGTGATGGTTCTGCTCACGGACGGCATCCCGAAGGACTTCGACACGCCGAGCAACGCGTTCTACCACGCGCAACTCGCGAAGAACGCGGGCACGCGCGTCTTCACCGTGGCCTTCGGCACGAACATCGACCCGGCGCTGATGACCGGCATGGCGTCCTCCGCGAGCGACTACTTCTACGCCTCGAACTCGTCGCAACTCGGCGCGCTCTTTGACGCCATCTCGACTGTCATCTGCCGTCCGCCCACGAACATCTTCGGCCCCAACGGCACGACGGTGTGCGCCGGTGCGAACGTGAATCTCGAAGTCAACGCCAGCGGCTGCGCGAATTTTTATTACCAGTGGCACCAGGACGGCGTGCCGCTCGCAGGCCAGACGAACGCGACGCTCACGCTCAACAACACGGTGGCGACGGACAGCGGCGACTACTCCGTGGTCGTGTCGAGCACCTGCCGCACGGTGACGAATCACGCGCAGGTCACGGTCAACGCGCCCGCGCAGATCGTGACACCCGCCGCGTTTCTGGCGAGCTACCTCGGGAGCAACGCGGTCTTCGAGGTGGCGGCCAGCGGCACGCGGCTGAGTTACGAATGGAGTTTCAACGGTACGGTCCTGGGCACGAACAGTTCGCTGGCCTTGAGCAATCTGACCGCGTTCCAGGCGGGCACCTACTCGGTGGTGATCGTGAGCGCGGACTGCGGGGGGCCGGTGACGAACAGCGCGACGCTGACGATTTTGAATCGCCCGCCGACGGCGAACGCCGACGGCTACACCACAGCGGAAGACGCCACGCTAATCATTGCCGCCCCTGGCGTCCTGGCCAACGACCTTGATCCCGACGGCGACGCGCTCTCCGCCGTGCTGGTCAGCAGCGTGGCGCATGGCACGCTCGACCTCAGCGCGAATGGCGCGTTCATTTACACGCCGAGTTTGAACTACACCGGCGTGGACACGTTCACGTATCGCACGGACGACGGCGTGATCAGCTCCGGCATCGCCACGGTGACGATCACGGTGACGCCGGTGAACGACGCGCCGGTGGCGCTCAACGATGCTTACACGGTGGCGGAAGACGCGACGCTGCTCATTTCCGTCCCGGGCGTTCTCGCGAACGACACCGACCTCGACAACGACACGCTCACCGCCGTGCTCGTCAGCAGCACGGCGCACGGCACGCTCGATCTCAGTGTGAACGGCGCATTCATTTACACGCCGAGTTTGAACTACACCGGCGTGGACACCTTCACGTATCGCGCGAGCGACGGCGTGATCAGCTCCGGCATCGCGACCGTGACCATCAACGTGACGTCGGTGAACGACGCGCCGTTGGCGCTCAACGACGCTTACACGATGGCCGAAGACACGACGCTGAGCATTCCGGCGGTGGGGATTCTCGCGAACGATTCCGATGTGGACGGTGATGCGCTGACGGTGACGCTCGCGAGTGGCGTGGCAAACGGCACTTTGAATTTGAACGCGGACGGCTCGTTCATCTACACGCCGAGTTTGAACCACACCGGCACGGTCACGTTCACTTACACCGTCACGGACGGCACGGCGGTTTCAGCGCCCGCGACGGTCACGATGGTGATCACGCCGGTGAATGACACGCCGGTGGCGGCGAATGATGCTTACACCACCGTCGAGGACACGATCCTGACGGTTCCCGCGCCCAGCCTGCTGGCGAACGACGGCGACGTGGATGGTGATGCGCTCTCGGCGGTGTTGGTGACCGGTGTTTCGCAGGGGTCGCTGGAGATGAGTGCGGACGGCGCGTTCACCTATGCCCCGAGTTTGAATTTCACGGGTCTGGTCACGTTCACCTATCGCGTCACGGATGGCGCGGCGGATTCCGCGCCGGCCACGGTCAGCATCACGGTCACGCCGGTCAACGACGCGCCGGTGGCGCGGGCGGATGAATTCACGACGCTGGAAGACACGCTGCTGACGATTCCGATGGCGGGAATTCTGACGAATGACTTCGACGTGGACGGCGACGCGCTTTCCGCCGTGCTCGTGGCCGACGTGGCGCACGGCACGCTGGCGTTGAGCGCGGACGGTTCGTTCACGTATCTGCCGGACGCGAATTTTCACGGTGAGGATTCGTTCCTTTATCGCGCCTTCGACAGCGTGCTGCACTCGGAGACCACGCTGGTCCGCATCCAGGTGATTTCCACCAACGACGCGCCCGTCGCGGTGAATGATTCTTACGCGACGGCGGAAGACACGACGCTGAACATTTCCGTCCCCGGCGTAATTCTGAATGACACCGACGCGGACGGGGACGCGCTGACCGCGCAACTCGTCAGCAACGTGATGCACGGCACGCTGGTGCTGAACGCGAACGGATCGTTCAGCTACACGCCGAGTTTGAATTACCACGGCGCGGACTCGTTCA
>JBBQYK010000142.1:0-11811 GCA_038208765.1 Verrucomicrobiota bacterium | reverse complement strand
CGGCACGCGTTCCTCGATGAAGATTTGTTTCAGCCGCGCGACCTGCTTGTTCGTCGTGGCGGGCGCGGGGCGTTCCTCGATCACTTTCGTCCACATGCGGCGCTGGGTTTCAGGCGATGGCGCGAGCAGCGGCGTGGTGCGATTGGTTTTAACGATGGCCTCGGCGCGCAACCGCTCCGAGACCTCGAAGTAATCGAGATGCGCCTTCAGCCACACCGCGTAGGGCTGCGTCTCCTCGAAGCTCGCGAGCAACGGCTGAAGCTGCACGGCCGTCCGGCGCAAGGTGCCAAGGTCATAAACTTGGGAGCCTTGCAAACGCTTCTGCACTTCCGCGAGGAACTGGTTGACGCGGTCCTTGTCCACGCCGAGCGCGTCCAGCGCGTCGTCATCGAGGTTGCCGGCGATCAACTCAGCGGCTTGTTGCAGCAAGTCCGCCGGCACGAGTTCCTCCTGCGCCCGCGCGCGATCCGCGAATGCGAGGCACGCCAGCGTCAGCAAGATGAAATGGAAGGTTCGCTTCATCGGCACACTTTCACGGACGCACCGTGTCACGCCCGCGCTGGCGGTCAACATTTTTGCCAGCGCGACGTAAGGCCGACATTCCAGTGGGCCGGTGACGAGACTTTCCAGTCTTGTGGCGGATGATTTTGCATCACACCCGTTTCCGGCCCGGAGTTTGACGCTGCCCCGCCGGGCTGTTTAGCTGCCGCACATGAAAGCTCACCGTTCCTTCGTCCGTCAAAGCGTGGGTCTCGGAATGCTCGCGCTGGCGTTTTCCCTCCACGCCGACGATTGGCCGCAATGGCTCGGACCACAACGAGACGGCGTGTGGCGCGAGACAGGCATCGTTGAGAAGCTGCCGACGAACGGTTTGAAATTCCGCTGGCGCACGCCGATTGGCGGCGGCTACAGCGGCCCGGCGGTGGTGAAAGGCCGCGTGTATGTCATGGACCGCCAACTCGCGACGGGCGCGAAGAATCCCGCGAACGCCTTCGCGCGCGGCGAGATTCCCGGCAACGAGCGTGTGCTCTGTCTGAACGAAGCCGACGGCAAGATTCTTTGGCAGCACGAATACGATTCCGCCTACACCGTGAGCTACGCCTCCGGCCCGCGCGTCACGCCGGCCGTGGCGGATGGCAAGGTCTATACGCTCGGCAGCGAGGGAAATCTGCTCTGCCTCGACGCCGAGAAGGGCACGGTCCTCTGGTCGCACGATTTCAAGAAGGAGTTGGGCGTGAAGACGCCAGTGTGGGGTTTCGCCGGTCATCCGCTCGTCGATGGAAAGAAACTGATTTGCCTCGCCGGTGGCCAGGGCAGCGTCGCTGTTGCTTACGACAAGGACACCGGCCAAGAACTCTGGCGCGCGCTGAGTGCGAAGGAGCCGGGCTACGCGCCGCCGATGATTTACGAGTTCGGCAATAAGCGGCAACTCATCATCTGGCATCCCGAAGCCGTGAACGCGTTGGAGCCTGAGACGGGCAAAATTCTGTGGAGCCATCCGCTCACACCCTCGGTGCGCTCCGGCATGACCATTCCCAGCCCACGCAAAGTTGGCGACCTCCTGTTCCTCACCTCGTTCTACAATGGGTCCTTGCTGCTGCGCGTCGGAGCGGACAAGGCGACGCCCGTCTGGCAGAGCCAGAAAGTGAGCGAGAAGGACACGGACGGATTGCACAGCGTCATGGCCACGCCGCTCATTGAGAACGGCCACATCTACAGCCCGTGCAGCTACGGCCAGTTCCGCTGCCTGAAGCTGGAGACGGGCGAGCGCCTCTGGGAAACGTTCGCACCGACCAGCGGCAAGTCCGCGCGCTGGGGCCACGCCTTCATCGTGAAGAATGGCAACCGCAGTTTCATCTTCAGCGAGAAGGGCGATCTCATCATCGCCAAGCTCACACCGGAGAAATACGAGGAACTCAGCCGCGCGCACCTGCTCGATCCCGTCAACCGCGATCCCGGCCGCCCCGTTGTCTGGTCGCACCCCGCCTTCGCGAACAAATCCATCTACGCGCGCAACGACCAGGAAATCGTTTGCGTGTCGCTGGCGGCGGAGTGATGACGACTGTGAAGTGCCCATTTTATGCAGCCATCAGAATTCAAACGCTCGCCGCTTGTCGGCAGCGTTGCTTTCCTCTGCTAGGCATCACAGTTGAGCCGGGCAAGTGCGGCGGGCGTGAGCGCGTAACCTTTCCTCCGCTTCAACATGAAGCAGTTGAACGACGGCTACGGATACGCCAGGAGCTTGAGGTCGGAGATCGGACGGAAGTGCTTTTGGTTCTTCGTTGCCAGCGAATGGCCGGACGCCAGCGCGGTGGCCGCAATAAGCGCGTCGGGAATCTGCAGGCCGTGACTTAGGCGGTATCGCGTCAGCAATTCCACCGCGAGTTGCGACGACACTTCGTTGAGCGGAACCAAGGTGAAGCGTTTCAGGAATTGCTCCACCTCGCGCTGCTCTCGTTTGTCGCGGCATCCTGCCAGCAGTTCCATGCGGGTGATGACACTGATGCTGAGGGTTCCTTGAGCTTCCGCTTGTTTGAGGAATTCGATGGCTTCAGGGACGCCACGGCTGGCATCCACCAGAATGTCCGTGTCCACGAGGAGCGGAGTCATGCGCGCTTCCACTCGCGCCCACGGAGCGAGCGGAGCCATTCGGTCGAGTCCGCCATGTCCTCGCGGTCACGCCACATGCCGATAAACTTTTCTCGCTCCAGCGGCGGACGTTTCGCCTTGCGCGGCGCAGCATCCGGTCCCGGCAGGGCGCGCAGCATGGAAATCAAATTGAACACCACGCGCCGGGTCTTCGGCGGCAGGGCAGCGAGTTCACGGGCGGCCTGAGTGTCCGTCATGCTTGAAGTCTTCGCTGAAAGGACGGGCGGCGTCAATTCCGCGCAGGAGAACATATCGCCTTGTGTTTCCGGGGGGGGGAAATGGATGAAGTGGGCATGGCCAAATCCTTTCATCGCGCCGTGCTTCTTTGGTCGGCATTGCTGACGGTCGCCGCCAGCGGACAGTCGGCCGAGTCTCTGAAAGAAGGAGCTACCATCGACCTCAGTGGTCGGACGGCAACGTTGCGGACTTTGGACACATTGCCGTTCGTCGAAAGCGAATACACCAAGCGGTTCAAGTTCGATTCGTTCGAGAATCCCAAGCTGAAGGAACTGCGCGAAAAGTATGACCTCGACGCGGTGGTCGCGCCGGGACGGGATGAGTTCGATCGGCAGGTGCGGCTGATGGACTGGACGCATCGGCAGTTCAAAAAGTTTGGGCGGCCTTCCACGAATTGCCACGGCGCGCTCCAGATTCTACAGGCCATCGACGAAGGGCACACCTTCTTCTGCGCTCAGTATGCCAACGTGCTCGTGTCGGCTGCGGCCAGTCTCGGCTGGATGGATCGGACGCTCGCGTTGCGGCGGCATCAGGGCGCGAACGAGAACGGCGGCTCGACCGAACATTCGGTCACGGAGATTTGGTCCAACCAGCATCGCAAGTGGGTGATGCTCGATCCCACGAGCAACATGTATCTGGAAAAGGATGGCGTGCCGCTCAACGCTTTCGAGCTTCGGCAGGAATGGTTTTATGGCGGCGGCACGAATCTCGTCTTCGTCGTCGGCCAGGAGCGGAAGAAGTATCGGAAGTCCGACCTGCCAATTTTCCTGGGGCGCTTCGCCGGCTTTGGCGACCTGACGGTGGATCCGGATGAGCCCGACAAATACGGCTTCATCGGCTACATCCCGAACACCGACCTTATGGATTCCGGTTACGACTACGCGAAGATGTTTATCACCAAGGACGCGCTCTGCGACGGCACGAAGTGGCATGTGCGGACGCTGCCCGCCAATCCGGCAGTGGACCCGTACTTTCCGATTGGTCAGGCGGCGTTGAGTCTTCGGGCCGGGGACGGGAAACTGCACGTCGCGCTCAAGACGCTGACGCCAAACTTCAAACGGTACGAAGCGCGAATCGATGGCGGCGCATGGAAGTCCTCCGGCGAACAGTTCGACTGGCCTGTCCATTCAGGCTCGAACCGGCTCGAAGCGAGAACTCTCAACCAGTTCGGCGTGAACGGTTCGACCTCAACCGCAGTCATCGAAGTGAAGTAAGGACCGGGAGAATTTTCCCGGCGCGCGGCGACAACTACGATCTCACCAAGGGCGCGCGCGGCGCAGGTGCTTGGGGTGACTCACGGGCGCGCTCGCCTTCGGGCGGGCGGCAGGCGCGTCTTCCGCATCGGGCGCCACATCCGCCGCCGATGGCTCCGACTCTTCCGCCGCTTCACCCGGCTCTTCGACCAGGGACTTGTCGATCATCCCGAGCAATTCCCTCCGGCCATCCCCCGTGATCGCCGAGCACATGAAAATTTCCGGCCGCTTCTCGAACCACGCCGCGATGCGATCCATGAAGGCCGCGATGTTCTCCTGCACCTTCACGGACGACACGCGGTCGGTCTTGGTGAAGACGAGCACGAACGGAAGCGAGTGGCCCGTCATCCATTCGAGGAATTCCAGGTCGATCTTCTGCGGCGGCAGGGTCGAGTCGATGAGCGCGAAGACGCAGGAAAGATTTTTCCGGTGTTGCAAGTATTCCAGCACCGCCTCGTTGAACCGCGCGCTGTCCTGGCGCGCCACGTGGGCGAAGCCGTAGCCCGGCAGGTCCACCAGCCGCCAGTTCTTGTTCATGGTGAAGATGTTGATCAGCTTCGTGAACCCCGGCGTGGGCGAAACGCGGGCCAGACCATCCTTGCCGGCCAGCATGTTCAGCAACGACGACTTGCCGACATTCGACCTTCCGATGAAGGCGAACTCGGGCAGCGATTCGTCCGGACACGACTCCAGGTCCGGCGCGCTGCGGTCAAAAATGGCGGATGAAATGTTCATAGTCGCAATCGAGCAGGCGACTGTCGCAGCGAACGGGCGGCGCGGACAGAATCTTTTTACATCGTCCGGCCCTGAACGCCTGCTTCGTGCTTGTCGGTAAGCCGCTGCTTCCGCAGCATCCAAACTTGTGAACCAAAAATTTCTTCGCGCTGCATTGATCATCGGGCTGGGCTGCCTCCTGCCGGCGAGGGCCGCCGAACCGCACCTTCACACGAGCCGCACGTCGCCGAAAGTCCTCCCGCTGCCGAAGGGCGATGACGTGTTTCATTTCGTTGTCTTTGGCGACCGCACGGGCGGGCCGGCGGAAGGCATCAAGATTCTCGCGCAAGCCGTCGAGGACGCGAACCTGCTCGACCCCGATCTGGTGATGACCGTGGGCGATCTCGTGAACGGCTACAACCAGACCGACCCGTGGATGAAACAGATGGAGGAGTTTCAGTTCACGATGAGCAAGCTGAACATGCCGTGGTTTCCGGTCGCGGGGAATCACGACATCTACTGGCGCAAGGACGCGAAGGACCCGGAGGCGAAACCGCCGCGCGAGCACGAGGAGAATTATGAGCAGCACTTCGGCCCGCTCTGGTATTGGTTCGAGCACAAGAACACCGGCTTCCTGACGATCTTCTCCGACGAAGGGCATCCTGACGGACGGCAGCGCAATTTCGGCGACCGTGAGCAACAGCAGATCAGCCAGACGCAGTTGAAGTGGATCGCCGCCGAGCTGGAAAAGATGAAGCGCCTCCAGCACGTCTTCGTTTTTCTGCATCACCCGTTCTGGTGGGGCGCGCGTTATCCCGGCAGCAACTGGGACGAAGTCCACAAGCTGCTCGTGAAGAACGGCAACGTGCGCGCCGTGCTCGCGGGCCACATCCATCAGATGCGCTACGACGGTGTGCGCGACGGCATTGGCTACTACGCACTGGCGACGACCGGCGGTTCGCTCACGCCGGGGATGCAGTACGAATACTACGGCCTGCTCCATCAGTTCAATGTCGTCACCGTTCGCTCCAACGGTTTTTCCATGGCCTCAATTCCCGTGGGCGGCGTGTTTGATCCAAAACAGTTCACGCCCGCGCGCCATCTCGAAGTCGAGGCCGCGCGCTACCTGCTGCACGAATTCATCTCGCCGCCCATTGCGCTGCAACTCGACGGCTCGGCCAGCGCCCTCTATCAGGTCGCGGTCACGAATCCCTGCATCCTGCCCATCGACGTCACGATTCTGGCGAAAGGCGACCCGTCGTGGGTCCTCGCGCCCGATCATCGCCACACCAAACTGGAGCCGACGGAGGGAAAAGTTTTCGAGTTCGTCGTCGCGCGCGAACCGACCAACGGCCTCGCGGGCTACGAAGCGCCGGAGTTTGAACTGCGCTTCGACGTGCTCACGCCCGAAGCCCGCCTCGCGATGCCCGCGCGCAGCCTGCGTGCGAAGACGCAACTGGTGCCGCCGCGTGCTGGCTGGGCCGAGGTGAAAACGAACCAGTGCTTCGTCTTCAATGGAACCAACGCCTGCCTGGAGATCGAGAACGATCAAATCAATTTCCCCGACGGCCCGTTCACCGTCGAAGCGTGGGTGCTGCCGACGCGCGACACCAACGGCGCGATTGTGGCCAATCTCAAGATCGGCGGTTTCAGTCTTGAAGTCGCCGGCCCGCCGCAGTTCCGCGTGCAGACCGATGACCGTTACGTGAACGACCGCCGCGTCTCGAACCTCAAGCCCGCCATCATCGCGAAGGCCGCCGAGCGTTTGCCCGCGTGGGAGTGGACGCACCTCGCCGGGGTTTATGACGGCAAGCAAATCGCCCTGTTCGTCAATGGACGGAAAGTCGCTGCCACCAATGTCACCGGTGCGCGGCTGAGTTCCGACAAGTCGCTCTACATCGGCGCGCGTCCGAACGGCGCGTTCAACACCTACAATTTTTCTTACCCGCTGCTCTACTGGCGCGGCGCGGTGGACGACGTCCGCATCAGCCGCTCCGCGCGCTACACGCGCGACTTCGTGCCGCCGCGCCATTTGCCGCGCGACCGCTCCACCGTCTTCGCGCTGGCGAACGATCAGCACTTCGGCCCCTTCGTGCCCGTGGATTTCCACACGCCCGCCCAAGCCGTGATGAAAGGCCAGCCGCAGCTTGAGCCGGCGGGACGGTGACACGGGATCGTTCGGAGACAAACTGGAGGAAGCCCCTTGTCACACCCGTTCCAGACACAGAACTTCAGCCCATGAGGTTGCACCTGTTAAAATTTCTCGGGCTGCTCCTGCTCTGCATGTTGTGCGCGTGCCAGTCGCCCACGACCCGAAGCACCGCCGCGCCGCTCACCGTCACGGCCACAACGGCGAAGCAGAAGGCCGATTTAGAAACGCGCAACAACGCCCTCGCCTTGCTCAATGAATTGGTGAACGAAGAAAGGCACCTAAGCAAAGTGCTCATCATCAAGCGCGAATCCGCCGAGTTGAAACGGCTCGTGAAAGAAATCTCCGACGTGGCCGGACAGGCCGCGGATAATCTGAAGATTCTCGCCCGGGTCACCCCAGGACTCCACCTCACCGCCGCCGGTCTTCCTCAAGGCGAGCGCGCCACTCGAACGTCCATCGCCAAGGCCAAGCAGGACGCGCTGCTGCACTCGAAGGGCGCGGAGTTTGAATTCCAACTGCTCATCACTCAGGCCGAGGCCTTGAGCTACGGCACCCACCTCGCCCTCGTCATCGCGGAGAACGAACCGGAGCCCGCGCGCGCCCAGGAGTTCTACACGCTCTCCTCACGGTTCAAAGGTTTGCACGAACAAGTCCTCGCCATGCTGCGGCCCCGAGGCTGAGGTCATTGAAATCCCCTGCTCAAGCGGCGCGCGAGTCGCACTCGAAAGCCTCACGACTTCTTACGGACGAAAGTCCAGGACGCAGACGGGGCTTGCAGTTCACGGCAGATCGGCTCAGTTACCCCGCGCACCCTCAGGTGCAAGACTTAACGACTCAACATTCAAACACTGCCATGTGGGGCGCAGTGGCCGGATTGTCGATTGTTAGGACTCACTCCTTCCCGCACGCAGTTTGACCAAGCAGTGCTACTCGGATTTGAAAATCGAAGCACTAGAAAACAAACTTTCAAGCTCGGTGCCGACGGCTTTTGCAATTCGGGCCAGCGCGTCCACTGAAATGTTTTCCCGCCCCCGCTCAACGTCGCTGATGTAAGTAGGTGCGAGCTGGGCTTTTTCGGCGAGACGTTCCTGAGTCAGCCCGCGCAGCTTGCGGTACGACCTAATCCTCTGTCCGAGGATTTGGCGGTGGCGAGGAACAGGCGACACATCATGGACGGAATCAGTTGTGGCTCAGAGCGGCCATAAGACATATCTGAACATGGTGCTTGCCATCGGACGGTCTTGCGGAAAGAGTGCGCGCAGTAGGGAACGTATCAGGCACCGTTTGAAAAAGGATTGCACCATGAAAAATTCAACTCTCCGTTTGTTTCTCATCATCGCCCACTTGGCAGCAAACATGGCCGTATCCGGAGCGGACCTGCTGCTTCGAACACGCCTGACCAACCAACCGCCGGGTTCAGTGCAACTTGAGTGGAACAGCCAGCCCGGAACGAGCTATCAACTGCTCTTCACGACGAACATTGAGCCGTTTAGCTTTTGGGTGCCGGGACCAACGGTGGTCGCACCGGGAACAGCCGCGACAGCCAATGTTCCTGCCACCAATGCCTTGTCGTTTCAAAAGTTGCACACGTTGGGGCAGGCTGGCAGCGGACTTCCAACCGTCGCAATCATCTCCCACACCAACGGTCAGACAGTTTCTGGTTTGACGAGAATCAAAGTCAGCGCGCAGGACGACAGCCGGGTGAGTTTTGTTTCGCTCACGATTGATGGACTGGAATACCTCGATAGCGTGGCCGAAGGAGATATTCATTGGGACGTGAACACGGGACATTATTCCAACGGTGTCCACACGGTTCAGGCGCGAGTGGTGGACAACTCAGGCAACGCCGCGCTCGGCGGCAATCCGAACAGTTCGTCAGGTGGGAACGAAACGGTTTCGGCAGTGATCACTTTGAATTTCACGAACATCTTGGAGTGGCGTGAAGCCACCACGAGTTTCACCACTTTTGTGCCCATCTCGATCCAGTCTCTAGTTTTTCCGACCAACTGGACGGTGTATGTCGAGAATGAGTCCGGCGCGGTCATCCGAACATTCACGGGTTACACCACCGATGGCGTGGTGGAGACCGAATGGGACGGAAAGGATAACAACGGTGTTGATGCGCCCGTCCAACAAGCTTACCGGGTCCTGTTTTTTTTGGGTGCATTGGCCGCGCCACCGGCAGCAGCCTCCATGTCGGGGTCGGGCCAGTCAGAGAACTTCACTGGCGAAGCAAGCCGGCTTGCCGAATCGGCTCCTCAGCTGGTGGGCTATGATCAGTACGGCAGTCCCGTTTACGAAGTGTTCTCGATGCTGCCGCTGGTGCCTGATGTTTATTTTGATCAAGATTACTGGAACAAAGTGAAAGAAGGGAAACGGCCTCCCCTGCCTCCGCTTTTTAAGGGAACCTTCAGTGAGGACGCTCAACATCCAAAATTACGAACAAGGCGGATGTCACTGCTCGAGGCGGCTGGACGCACCGGCCAGCAGGCTTCGACCTCAGCGCAAAATTCCTTGGCCGCGCCAAATGCCGCTCCTGCCGCTGGCCCTGACGTAGCCACAAACGATGTCATCGTCTGGCGTGAGACCCCGTGGGTGGCGGGAAAAGCGTTGCTCACCAGACAGGTTTTTCTTGGTGGTCTTACTGTTCAAGTTCTCAACACCAAATTTGCCAACAACCTCGAGGTCTTGGAAAACACCATCCTTCAAGCGGCAGAAGACGACCCGGAACTTGGAACTCGCGGTGTTTGTTGTGGCGGCAGGTATGCGTTGAGCACTTCCGGAGATTTTGACGTGCTCCTGCAAGACTTGAAGTCGCTGAATGAAAACGTCACCGAATTTTACTACATCGGACACTCCGTCGGTTCCGCGATTGGCTATTCGGAAGGCTCCCCGACGAACGGGATCACCTGGCAAAAGCTTCGGTTAGCTTTGGGAAATTTTGCGGTGACTAATTCGCTCTCGTGGGGCGGAAGAAGATCCTTGTCCTTTAGAAAACCCTACCGGTTTGTCTTCATTGACGGCTGTTTGTCCGCCCGAGGGCCACTGAGGCAGTCATTCGGCATCATCGAGGACAACTGGAGGACACAACTTGGAAAAAAGCGTCGCGCGTACATGGGCTGGAACGCCTCGCCTAAGAACAGCTTGTTAAACCAAACCCAAGCAGACTGGAGCGGGATTTTTTGGCAGCAGTGGGTCAACGTGAACGCGGGAAATTTTGACGTGCCGCTCACGACCGCCATCAACAGCGCGACCGCGTTGAAATCCATCCCGGAAAATCCGTTCATCACCGGCTATCAGCAGTTGACTTGGGCGATGGACATTGATTGAAACCAAGCCAATGAAATGGGCTGGCTGGATAATCGCGATGTCCTTGGCTGTTTCCGCAAGCGGCGGACCACGAGAGGACAGCTATCTTCAAGAGCGGTGCCTTCCTTTGGTGCGAGCCTTTATCCAGAAACAAGCCATTGCGTACGACTCATTTTTTCCGACCGGCAAGATCGTCTTTCGGCGTGTGGATTTTTCTGACGAATCTGATGTAGCTGTGGCCCGCGTGTCGTTGGAGAAACGGCTGGCCTTCGTTTTGATCGGCGACGGAAAGACCAACGCCGTCACCTATTTTGCCGACCGGATCAATTGGAAGCCTGCGGTCATGGAACCGCCCCGGGAACCAGAAATACGCACGCTGGCTGGGCAATCAAACCTGCTCAACCGAGTGACCGCGCTGGCGCTGGCCCGTGAGTCGTTCCGCCTGCAAGGCCATCGTGAAGAGAACTTTCACCCTGTTGAATTCCAGCAAATGGTCTGGACCGAAGCCGCGCCCAAGAAACGAATTCCTCTCCCCTTCTACGAAGCCCGTTGGGCGAGGCGCGACGTTAAATTGCCATTGCACGAGCAGCCCAGCATCTATCCCAGCGTGCGTCTGGTTGTCTCCGGGGTGATTTCCAATCTCGTCGAATATGAAGCAATCGCTTTGCGCGATCCGGTGCCAGGGAAGTAGCCTCCATCATGCGACGGAAACTGATTCTGATCGGTCTGCTTTTTCTGACCGTGGTTTTGTTCCTCTGCTTCCGAGACAAGGCGGCACTGGCTGAACTGCCCCGCCAGATCGAAGGATTGGTTGCCCGTGTCCGCGAATATCTGTTTCCCGACAACCTACAAAAGTTGGAACGCGGAATGGTCACAGTGGAAGAACTTGAACAAGGCCGGAGTGCTGTGCCGTTCACGAATTCACTGAACCATCGGGGACGAGTTTCTCCAGCGTCACGGACGAACACGCTCAGATGAATCACGAGACCATCAGCGCCGCATCCCAATCCTTCCCCACCGGTTCGTAGCCGAGGCGCGTGATGACGGCGGCGATTTCTTCGGGCGAGCGGTCGTCGGAAATCTCGAACTGGCCGGTGGCGCGGCGGGTGGACCATTCGCTCGCGCCGGGCGTGAGTTCGACCATGCGCCCGCGCGCGCCCAGGAGTTCTACACGCTCTCCTCACGGTTCAAAGGTTTGCACGAACAAGTCCTCGCCATGCTGCGGCCCCGAGGCTGAGGTCATTTGAAATCACCTGCTCAAGCGGCGCGCGACTCGCACTCGAAAGCCTCACGACTTCTTACGGACGAAAGTCGAAGACGCAGACGGGGCTTGCAGTTCACGGCAGATCGGCTCAGTTACCCCGCGCACCTTCAGGTGCGAGATTTAACGACTCAACATTCAAACACTGCCATGCCCAGCAACGTTCTTGGCCAGCCTCTGCAAAGCTGCTGCACCGCGCCCATGACCGGCTTTTACCGCGACGGCTATTGCCGCAC
>JBBQYK010000141.1:0-11819 GCA_038208765.1 Verrucomicrobiota bacterium | reverse complement strand
GCTTCCAGCACGGCGCGATCATCTCTTCCCGCCGTGCTGGAAGCCGGCGCTCCAAAACAGCGACGTGTCGGCTTCATCCGTGGCTGCGTGATGAACGTCCTTTTCGGCGAGACGAACGAGGCGAGCGTGCAGTTGCTCAATACTGCGGGCTGCGAGGTGGTGACGCCCCGCGCGCAAGGTTGCTGCGGCGCGCTCTACGCCCACGGCGGGAATCTCGACGAAGCCCGCGCCTGCGCCCGCCGCAACATCGCCGCCTTTGAGCAGGAAGACCTCGACGCCATCATCATCAACGCAGCGGGCTGCGGCTCGACGTTGAAGGAATACGGTCACTTGTTGAAAGACGAGCCGGGGTGGGCGGAGCGCGGAAAAGCTTTTAGCGCGAAGGTGAAAGATCTCACGGAGGTGCTAGAGCCGTCCCAAGTCCAGAGTCCCCAGTCCAAGGTCGTCACCTACCACGACGCCTGTCACCTCTGCCACGCACAGCGCATCACGAAGCAACCGCGTGAACTCATTAAGGCGGTAGTCGGGAAAAACTTTGTCGAACTGCCGGAGTCGGAAGTCTGTTGCGGCAGCGCGGGGAGTTACAATCTGACCGAGCCGGAAATGGCCGAACGGCTCCAACGGCGGAAGATTGAAAACATTCTCCAGACGGGCGCGCAGGTCGTGGTGACCACCAATCCTGGCTGCCTGATGCAGATTCGGGCCGGATTGAAAAAGGCGGGCGCGGAGCACATCACGGCGCTGCACATCGCGGACTTTCTTGCGGAAAACGCCGGGCGTGACGGACGCGATTCGTAGAAAAGAGAAAGGCCGGACAACAGGTCCGGCCTTTTCACACACACTGCACTCTGAGAACCAAGCGCAGCAAAAACGTGGACAGACTAACCGGGAACCCATCCCCAACCAGTCACCAGTTGTGGGGACAGCAGGCCGATGCCCGTGTTTGGCCCTCGTCAGCGCGCTGGACAGGGCGGACAAAGCTGTTGAATCTCCGCGCGTTGCCGTGAAACAGCCACTTGTTGCGGTGGCCCTGTGCTATGGGGCGGGCGTGATTCTGGGGCACTTCGTGGAAGCGCCGCTGGCCGTCACCTTCGCGGTCGCCATCGGCCTCACGCTCGCGGCCCTGCTCTCCTCCCGGTTCCGCCCGCTCCTGCTCCCGCTCCTGCTCGTGCTCACCGGATGGCTGAACCTCGGCACCCGCACCGCCCTGCTCTCGCCCCATGACTTGCGAGTGGTGTTCACCCGCGACGCCCAACTCGTGACGGCGCGTGGGCGCATCGTCAGCACTCCGGTGGAACGAGTCTCGACGCGTCGCGAGAAGGAATTCTGGCACGCGCTGGCGGAAGTCGAAGTTAGTGAAATCAGAATCCGAAACGGTGAGTGGCAGCCCACCCACGGTCGCGTCATGTCACGCACGTCAGGTCATCTGGCCACGAATGTCTTCGTCGGCCAGACCATCGAGGTCACGGGCGTCGCGCTGCGTCCGCCGCCGCCGATGGCCGAAGGCGTCTTCGACTACGCGCGCTACCTGAACCAGCGCGGCATCTACTACGAACTGAAAGTCGAGTCAGAGAAAGAGTGGCGCGTCATCGGCCACAAAAGTTCGCCGCCCATTTCCGATCGGTTCCGCGCGTGGGGACAGCGAACGCTGGCGCGCGGTTTGCCGGAGCAGGATGAATCGCTGCGCCTGCAATGGGCCATGCTCCTCGGCTGGCAGACGGCGCTCACGGCGGAAGTCTCCGAGCCGTTCATGCGTTCCGGGACGATGCACATCTTCGCGATCAGCGGACTGCACATCGCGCTCATCGCGAGTATCTTCGTCGCACTGCTGCGGGCGTTGACCATGCCGAAGGCGGTGTGTGGACTCATCGTGGTTCCCATACTCTGGCTCTATACCGGTGCAACGGGTTGGCAGCCGTCGGCCGTTCGTTCGGCAGTGATGATGTCTGTCATCATTCTCGGCTGGTCGCTGCGACGTCCGTCCGATTTGCTGAACTCGCTCGCCATGGCCGGGTGCGTAATCCTCGCCTGGCAGCCGGAACAACTGTTCCAAGCGAGCTTCCAGCTTTCCTTCTTCGTGGTGTTGAGCATTGCGGTGTTGCTGCCGCGAATTGAAAGTCTGAGATTGAGATGGTTCTACCTCGATCCATTGCTGCCCTACGCGTTGCGCCCACGCTGGCAACGGGCAGGAATTGAAATTGGCAAACACGTTTGGACTTTTTTGGCCGTGTCTCTCGCCGCTTTCATTGGGTCCGTTCCACTCATCGCTTACTACTTCAACTTGTTCACGCCGGGGAGCCTGCTCGCGAATCTCGTCGTCGTGCCGGTGAGTTCGCTGGCATTGATGAGCGGGCTGGGTGCGCTGCTCACGGGGGACTGGTTTCCTTACGTCACCGAACTTTTCAATCACAGCGGCTGGTTCTGGATGCGGCTGATGATTTTCTTCAGCGAGACGGCGGCGGATCTGCCCGGGTCGTGGTGGCATGTACGCGCGCCAGCGCCGCTGATCTTCACTTTCTATTACGGTCTGCTGCTCGCGGGATGTGCGGGATGGATCCGTCATCGTTTGCTGCGCTGGGTGACGCTTGGCTCTGCAATCGTGTTCGCGAGTTGCTTGTTGATCGGCTGGCAACGCGAACGTGCCTGGCATCGCATCACGGCCCTGCCGTTGAGCGGCGGTCACGCCGTCTATGTTCAAGCGCGCGGCATAGGCAACTGGCTCGTCGACTCAGGCGACAAGATGGCTTTCCAATTCACACTCAAGCCCTGGTTGCAAGCGCAAGGCGTGAACCGGCTGGATAATTTCCTCCTCACCCACGGCGATGCGCGGCAAGTCGGCGGCGCGGCGCAACTCCACCAGTTGTTCCGCGCGCGACAGGCGTGGGCCTCGCCCATTCCCTCGCGCTCGGCGGGCTATCGTGAGGCGTTGAGCGAACTGGAAACCACCGCGCGACTCCGGCGTTGCGCCACGAACGGCTGGGAAATTCCGCCGTGGAAATTTCTCCATCCGAATCCGAAGGATCGTTTCCCCGCCGCCGATGATGAAACCGTCGTGGCGCTCGGCACGTTCGACGGCGTGCGCGTGCTGCTCGCGTCTGATCTCGGCGCGGCGGGGCAGAACGTCTTGTTCGCCCGGCATCCCGAGGTGCGCGCGGAGATTGTGATCGCGGGCCTGCCCACGCGCGGCGAACCGCTGGCGGCGGAATGGCTCGCGGCGTTGCGTCCGAAATTGATCATCATCACCGACTCCGAGTTTCCCGCGCCGCGCCGTGCCGCGCGGGAACTGGTGGAACGGCTGCGCCGAAGCGGAGCCACGGTGCTGCTCACACGCGAGACCGGCGCGGTGACGCTGTCCATCCGCGACGGCGCGTGGCGCGTGCGGACGGCGCGGCCGGTGGAAACATTGGAACAGTGATGGGTGCGTTGTGCTCGCCCGCCAAGACTTTACAAATTCGAGGCCGCTATTGCTTTGCCGCCCGAGAAGCGTTTCGGCTAAATTTCCGTCCAATTCGCCAATCTTATGAATTCACGCGCTATGGTTTTCGGAGTGCTGGGCCTGATCGTTGGCGTCGCCGCCGGCGTGATGGTGGGTCGTCAGTCCTCGTCTATGTCCGCCGCCCGGCCGCCGGACACGCTCGTCGCGAGCAATCGCGCGCCGGTCATTTCGCCGTCTTCGTTTCAGGCCTTGCGCGCGCGCACCAATGCCATCAATGACGCGTCGGCCTCGGGGCGGCTGACCGTCGAGGATTTGCCTGCCGCCATCGAGCGCGTCCTGCGCGGCTCGCAAATGGACCGCTATCACGCCCTCTACGAGCTCGCCAACCGCGTCGAGCCGGTGGACATCCCGCGCGCGCTGGAGTTGCTGTCGAAACATTCTTCGCAGGAGGTGCGCTACAGTTTCAGCCAGCGGCTGCTCGCGCGCTGGGCGGAAATTGATCCCAAGGGCGCGCTCGCCTACGCGCAGGCCCTGCCGCCGTCGAACCAGCGCAACCAGTCCATGCAAGCCGTCATCACCGTCTGGGCGGAACACGACACGGCGGGAGCCACCGAATACGTCCGCGCCCTGCCCGCCGGCCCACAACGCACGCAGATGCTGACGGCGCTGGTCAGCGGCGTGGCGCGCAACAATCCGCAGGACGCGCTGGCACTGATCGAAAGTTTGGGTACGGGCAACAAGCAGCAGCTTTACGGCGCGGTGCTCATGCAATGGGCGCAGATCGATCCCGCCGCGGCGGCCGCGAAGGCCATGACGCTGATGTCGGGCGGCGGCGGCACCGGCGGTCGCGGCGGGATGATGGGCGACCACAGCTACATCTTCGGCAACATCGCCTCGCAGTGGGCGCAGAAAGATCCGGACGCCGCCATCGCGTGGGTGAAAACTTTGCCGGACGCGAAAAAGCGGCAGGCCGTGCAGAGCATGATGTACACCCTGGCCCATTCGAACCCGAAGCTCGCGGGAGATTTCGCCATGACCCTGCCCGCCGGAGAAGCGCGCAACTCGGCGATGGGCAACATCGCCAACGCCATGGCCGCCACGGATCTCGCCGGAGCCATCGCATGGGTGCAGAAGCTGCCCGACGGCCAGTCGAAAAATAACGCCTTCCAAAACATGGGCTACCAATGGGCGCAGAGCGATCCGCAGGGGATGCGCGATTACATCGACAAGCTGCCGCTGGGCCAGAGCCGCAACACGCTCATCAGCACGCTGGCGAACCAGTGGGCGCAAAGCGATTCGGGCGCGGCGTTGAAGTGGGTCGAGACGCTCCCCGCCGGCACCTCGCGCCAGACCGCGATGGCGGGCGTGATTTCCTCGTGGGCGGCGAGTTCGCCGGTGGAAGCCGCAGCGTATGTGCAAAACCTTCCGCCGGGCAGCGGGCGCAACAACCTGTTCAGTTCCGTGGTCAGCCAGTGGGGCGTCAACGATCCGACGGCGGCATTGAAATGGGTCGAAGGCTTACCGGCGAGCGGGAACAAGAACGACGCCATGCGCCAGCTCGTTTCCTCCTGGAGCCAGAGCGATCCGAAGGCCGCGTCCGAGTTCGTGCTGACCATGCCGCCCGGCTCCCAGCAGAACAGCGCCATCAGCAGCCTCGCCAGCCAGTGGGCGAATCAAGACCCCGAGGCCGCGATGAAGTGGGTGCAGGGTTTGCCCGCCGGTACTGCCCAGCGCGACGCCGCGCGCAACATGATGTACCAGGTCGCGCGCGTGAACCCGCAGGCGGCGGCGGATTTTGTCAGCTCGCTGCCGCCCGGCCAGGGGCAGAACGAAATGATGAGCAGCGTCGCCTCGCAATGGGCCAGCGTGGATTTGCAGGGCGCGATTGAGTGGGCCAAGAAACTTCCCGACGGCGGCGGCAAGAACAACGCGTTGCAGAATCTCAGCCATCAATGGGCGCAGACTGATCCACAGGGGGCGGCGGCCTTCGCCGAGGGACTGCCTTCGGGGAGCCAGAAAAATAATTTCATCAGCAACCTCGCCAGCCAGTGGGCCGCGAACGATCCGACGAGCGCGCTCGACTGGGCGAACAAAATGCAAGACAGCAACCAGAAGAACACCGTGCTCGGCAATGTCATCGGCGGGTGGGCGAACAATGATCCGCAGGCGGCGGCCACCTACGTCGCGAGCATGGCGGGCGGCGACGCCCAGAAACGTGCGGCGAATTCCGTGGTCGCCACTTGGGCGCGCTCTGACCCGCAGGCGGCGGCGACATGGGTTTCCAATTTCCCGGAAGGCCAGATGCGCGATGACGCGGTCAACAACGTGGTGCAGTCATGGGCCAGCGTGGATGCGAACGGCGC
The DNA here is from genome assembly GCA_038208765.1 of Verrucomicrobiota bacterium. Taxonomy (GTDB): domain Bacteria; phylum Verrucomicrobiota; class Verrucomicrobiia; order Limisphaerales; family SIBH01; genus JANNGC01. The sequence goes on along the minus strand of JBBQYK010000141.1, from coordinate 6,020 downwards.
GGGCACCTGGCTGCAAAGTTTTCCCGCTGGTGCCTCGCGCGAAAGCGCGGTCGGCGCGCTGGTCAATCAGCTCAGTTACTCCGATCCCAAAACTGCCGCCGGCTGGGCTCAGACGATGGCCGACGAAAAAACGCGCAACAGCCGCATGGAAAACATCGCGCGCAACTGGCTGCGCCAGGACCAGACCGCCGCCGCGAACTGGGTCAACCAGTCCGCGCTGCCGGACGCGACCAAGAAGCAACTGTTGAAGAACGTGGAGTCCGAGTAGGAACGCGGACTCGGCGGTCCGCACTCCACGGTTCAGAACAGCCTCGGATCGAGGAAGGTGTAGTAGTCTTGGATGACCCAGCCGCGGTTATATTCCTCCAGCGTGATGGTCACGAACCATTCGCCGGGCGGCGGCGGGCGGAAGCGCGTAAGGGGCGGATAGAATTCAATCCACCCGGGAAAGACACGACCCGCGCTCTTCGTCGCCATCGGGTAGGCGAAAAAAGTTTCCGCCGGATCGTAGGCTTCCTCGCCCGCGAAGAGCCGGACCCGCAACGCGCCGCTGCGGCCGCTGCTCCGCAGGTTGTGGATGCGCTCGGCGAACAGTTGCACCCGGCCATCGCCCGCGAACCACGAGACCTCGCCCTCGAAACTGATGTCCGACGTGGTGCTCAAAGTCAGATCCACCACGCCTTCGCCGAAGCCACCCAGGTTCACGACTCCATCAAAGTTTTCCGTGTCGATGATTAGCCACGAGCCGTCCGAGTATCGTTCCTCCAGGGTGATGGTCGTGAAGTAGTAGCCCGCCGGCGGACGGCGGTAGGCTGTGCGCTTCACCACGTTGAAAAAATCCGCGCCCGCCGCGAGCGGCCGCAGGTTCGCCGTGCCGATGACGAAACCCACGATGTCGCTGAGACCATCGTAAGGTTCTTCCGTGGCCCAGATTTGCAGGCGCAACGATCCGCTGATCCCGAACTCGCGGTTGTTGTGAATCTGCGTGGCAAAAATGTGGAGCCGCGAGCCGGACTTCGACCAGCGGGTGTTGCCGAGAAGATCGAGTTCTTGCGCGCGTCCCGCGCCGGCGAAGGCCAGCGCGACGAGGAGGAAAAACTTTAACGGGAGGAGTTTCATAAAAGTGTTCAAGTGCTGCGGGAAGTTTCCACGCGACGGGCCGGAGTCAACTGGCTTCGTGGAACACGGCTTCCAGCTCGTCCCACCAGTTTCATTTTTAGTGAGATGGACGCGCTGGAAGCTCGCCCTACACGCCCTGCAACACGCCGGTCGAATCGCCGAACGAATCCACCTTCAGTCCCATGTTCTGCAACATGCTCACGTAAAGATTGTTCATGGGCATGTTGGAACCCGGATCAAAATGCCGTCCGGGATGAAACGCGCCGCCGCCGCGACCGGCGAGAATCACCGGCAGATTGGTGTGGCTGTGCGCGTTGCCGTCGCCGAGTCCGCTGCAATAGACAACCATGGAGTTGTCGAGCAGCGACTTGCCGTCGCGATCCTTCGTCTCGCGCATCCGCTGGAGGAAGTAGGCAAGCTGCGTCGTGTAGAACGTGTCGATCTTCGCAATCTTCGCCAGCGTCTCCTCGTTGTTCTGGTGATGCGAGAGGTTGTGATGTCCGTCCGAAACGCCCACGTCTTTGAAGCTGCGGTTGCTCCCGTCGTGCGCGAGCAGGAACGTGCCGACGCGCGTCGAGTCGGTCTGGAAGGCCAGCACCAGCATGTCGCCCATCAAGCGGATGTGGTCTTGGTAATTGGTCGGGATGCCCGAAGGTGTGTCGGACTTGGGATCGGGCAGCTTGCTGAACCGCTCGGCCCGCTGGATGCGCGTCTCGATCTCGCGCACGCCGGTCAGATACTCGTCGAGCTTCAACTGATCGTTGCGGCCCAACTGGCGCTGCATCGTCTTCGCATCGTCCATCACGAAGTCGAGGATGGAACGCTGCTGCGTCATGCGCTGATCGAAATTGCGCTGGCGCTCGCCCGCCTTGCCCGTGCCGAACAGGCGCTCGAAGACGAGGCGCGGATTGGATTCCGGCGCGACTGGCGTGTTCTCAGAACGCCAGGAAAGATTGAACTGGTAGGCGCAGGAGTAGCCCGAGTCGCACGAACCGGACTTGCGCACGCCGTCGCAGGAAAGTTCGAGCGAGGCGAAGCGCGTCACGTCGGCGAGGGCTTTGGCCGCAACTTGATCCACGGAGACGCCCACGCGAATGTCCGCGCCCGCCGTTTTCTTCGGACGCGCGCCGGTGAGGATCGAGGCGTTGGCCCGCGCGTGGTCGCCCGCGCCATCAGCGCCCGCCGTGCCGTTCTTCTGGTCGAGTTTGCTGATAACTTGGAACTCGCTGCGATGCGCGGCGAGCGGTTCGAGCGAGGAGTTGAGCTGGTAGTCCGCGCCGGTGCCGGTCGGCCGCCATTTCTTGAGGTTCACGCCGTTCGGCACGTAGAGAAACGCCATGCGCATCGGCGCGCCCGTGGCCGTGGTGGCGAGTGGTGCAGCCGTGGCCGCAGCCAGCGCCCGCACCGGGAGAATGGATTCAAACGCCGGCAGCGCGACGCAGACGCCGAGTCCGCGCAGGAAGTTGCGGCGGTTCAATTGCATGGCCTGTTTGTTCATAAATTCTTTCTGCTCACGGTCTGACGGCACGGGACGATGACAAATTTAATTTACGTTCGCCACTTCGTCATAGTGGGGCAGGCGTCCCGCCTGCCTTAGTCCTTTGGCCGTCCCGGCTGAAGGATCACCAGCCGGGACGGCCAGTGGACGGGCGGCAGCCGGGACGGCTGCCCCACTACCCTTCACCCTTCACGGCTTCGCGTCGGTCATCAGCCGGTCGCCATCGCCGCGCCGCATCTGGAAGGGTGCGCTTTCCACCACGCCGTAAATCAAGCTGCGCGTCTTCGCCCCGTCGTGCTCCAACTGCTCGACAATCTTCTCGATGGTCGGCGCGTCGTAGTATTCCACACCGCGACCGGTCGCGTAAGTGAGCAGCTTCTCCGTGGCGCAGCGGAAGAAATCCTTGCGCCGTGAGGTGACGAGAATTTTTGCCAGCTCGACCGTGTTCGTAAATTTCTCGCCGGTGATCAACTGGCCCGCCGTGTCGATGGGCTTGTTGGCCTCCTTGTCGCGAAACTGGCCGAGTGCGTTGAAATTCTCCAGCGCCAGCCCAATCGGGTCCATGCGCGCATGGCACGAGGCACAAATCGGCTTCTCTCGATGAATCTCCATCGCTTGGCGCATGGTCAGGAACTCCGCCGAATTCTGCTTCGTGCTCTCCAGCGTCGGGACGTTCGGCGGCGCGGGCGGCGCGGGCGAGCCAAGCAGATTTTCCAGCACGAACAATCCGCGCTTCACCGGCGAGGTGCGCGTGGGATTCGACGTCACGAGCAACAGGCTCCCGTGCGTAAGCACGCTGCCGCGATGCGAATCCTTCGCCAGCGTTACCTTCCGCATCTCCTGACCTTTCACGCCGGGGATGTCGTAGAAGGTCGCCAGTGGCTCGTTGAGAAACGTGTAGTCGGAGGACAGCAGTTCCGTGAGCGGACGGTTCTCGCGCACCAGATGGCCAAACAACATTTCCGTCTCCTGCCGCATCGCGCGCCGGATGCGCCCGTTGAAAATCTTGTCGGCATCCTCGTTGCGGCGGATGCGGAGAATGCGCTGCGCGTCGATGCTCACCGTTTCCACGTCGCGCGTTTGCAGCCATTGGCCGGCGAAGTTCCGCACGAAGCGCTTCCCCTTGTCGTCCTTCAACATGCGGTCCACCTGCGGACGCAAGTTCGTGCGCAGTTTTCCATCGCGCGCGAGCGTCAGCAGTTCATCATCCGGCAGCGAACTCCAGAGGAAATACGACAGCCGCGAGGCCAGCGCATACTCATCGATGCGCACAATTTTCGCCGGATTGTTCGGCTCCGGCTGAATCTCCGCGCGGAACAAAAAGCGCGGCGACGCCAGCATCGCTGTGAGCGCCTGCCCGATGCCCTGCTCGAAATTGCCGCCCGGCTGCTTCTCCACTCCGGCGGCGATGCTCACCAGTTTGTCCAGGGTCGGCTCATCCACCGGACGACGGAACGCGCGCATCGTGAAGTAGCGCAGAATTTTCTTCCGATACTCCGTGCGCGCCGCCGCCGCGAGGGGCGGCTGGCCATCCATGAAGACCTTGAAGTATTCCTTGGGCCGTTCGAGAAAGCTGCGATCCAACGGGCCGTTCAATTTCAAGGTGTCGAGATTCGCGTGCAGCTTGTTCTCGCCCTCCGCCGGCTCACGCTTGGGAATCAATTCGATGGCGATGGTGTGGGTGCCCTTCGTCAGCACCGCCTGATCGGAAATCGTCACCGTCTTCGCCGCGTCCCAGCCAAGATCGCGCCGCTCGATTTCCTTGCCGTCCACTTTCAAGACCGCCGTGGCCGCGTGAACCGTCGCGTCCTTCGAGCCGGCCACCGCGAGGTCGAGGGAGATTTTGTACGGGCCGGGATATTTGATCTCGCGCGTCACCGCCACGGTGTTGGCGTCACTGAACGGTAAATTGTTGGGCGACACCTTGGGGTTGGCCTTGTCCTTGAAGTCATCGCCCGCCACAAAAATCGTCGGGATGCGTCCCTCGCCGCTGGTCACCACCTTGTCCGAAATATCCCGCGCCGCATCGAGATACTTCTCCAGCAGGATCGGCGAGATGGTCAGCACGTCGCCGATGTTGTCGAAGCCGTAGCCGCTGTCGTCCGTGGGAAACGCCTCGGTCACATCGAAGTCCACGCCGAACAAATCCAGGATCGTGTTCTTGTACTCCTCGCGGTTCAGGCGGCGGATGGTCACGCGGCCCGGATCGGGATTCGCCGGGTCGAGCTTGAAGACTTCCGCCTCAATCCACTTGGCGATGATTTTCCGCTCCGCCTCGGTGGGTTGCGGCTTCTTCGCCGGCGGCATCATCTGCGTCTCCATGTTCTGCCAGACGCCGAGCCAGAGTTTATGGTCGGAAGCGAGGGCGGTGAAGTTTGTGAACGAGTCCAGCGCCACGCCGCCCTTGTCCGCACCATCGCCGTGGCAGTCGTAGCAATAGGTCTTCAACAACGGCTCGACCTTGGCCTTGTAGCTTTGATCCGCCGCGCCGAAGGCCGCCGGCCCAGCCACCATCAGCACGGCCAGCGCAAAACTCCGCTTCAATTGTTCGCCAAAAATCATTTTGTTCAGTGGCAACTCAGACGCGGCTGAGAGACTTGCATTCAGACGTTTCCGGACGCGCCACCCTAACACGAAACGCGCTGTGCCAACAGGAGGGCCGGCTTGCAGACCTTTGATGATATAGAAAATGTCGAGGCCCGTGCCGTGCCGTGAGACGGCTGACGCCCCCGGCGCGCTTTCAGCGTTTCGGTTTTCATCTTTTCCATTCCGCACCGCCCGCTAGTCTTGCCCATTGCAACGCGCTGAACCGAATCACTACGCCACGCTCGGCCTCGACCACTGCTGCTCCGCCGAACAAATTCGCGCCGCTTACCGGCTGCTCGCCAAGCGGCATCATCCCGATGTGAACCACGGCTGCGCGGAAGCCGCCGCCCGCACCCGCGCGCTCAATGCCGCGCATGAAATTCTAAGCGACCCCGAACGCCGGCTCGCCTACGACCGGGAGTTGGCGGCCACCAACCGGCCCGCGCCGGCCGCGCGTGGTGCGAAAGTGAACAGCCATCTCGCGCAGGAAGTTCACCTCCGCATCGAGGAACTGCTGCGCGGCACCACATTGGAAGTGCGCGTGAACGACCCCGTGAATGCGAACGGGCCGGAGACTTACGAGTTAGTCATTCCGCCCGACACCGCGCCCGGCGCGAAGTTTCGGGTGCCGCGTGGTGAACCGTTCGCAGGCGGATTTGTCGTCGTGCGCGTGCGCGTGCGGCCGGATTTTCGTTTCAAGGCGCGCGGCTCCGACCTGCGGTGCGACTTGAAGATTAAACCCGAGCGCGCCGCGCAAGGCGGGACGGAAACGATTCGCGGCGTGAGCGGCGGGTCGCTGCGCGTGACCATTCCGCGC
>JBBQYK010000140.1:0-11841 GCA_038208765.1 Verrucomicrobiota bacterium | reverse complement strand
TGCGCTTTGGGGGCAGGTCGATGTCCTGCAAGCCGAGGCCATCGCCGCCGAACTTGACGCCCTGCCGCTGCCCTACCGCTACGACGTACAGCCTTTCGAGTCCATCAAGCTGCGCCCGCTCCGCGAACACATCGAACGCGTCGGCATCACACTCTACCCAGAAGCCACCTTGTGTTGAGCCTCCCATGAAAACCGTGGCCGTCATCGGCGCATCCAGCAACCGAGAGAAGTGGGGCAACAAGGCCGTGCGCGCCTTTCTCCAACAGGGCTACACCGTGTTCCCCGTGAACCCGAACGAACCGGAGATCGAAGGACTGAAAACGTTCGCCAGCATTCGCGACGTGCCGGTGCGCCCTGACACCATCACGGTCTATCTTCCCCCGCCCCGCTTGATGAAGATTCTCCCCGACATCGCAGCGCGCGGTTGTGATGAGCTGTTCCTGAATCCCGGCACGGAGTCTGCCGACGTGCTGGCCGAATGCGCGCGGCTCGGGCTGAACGCGATTCAAGCGTGCAGCATCATCGCAGTCGGCGTCTCGCCGGGAAGTTTGTGAACGGCACTCCCGCGCGGCTGGCCTTCTGGCGCGCGCTCGATTATCCCTCGCCCATGCGAATGAAATACGTCGGTTTCATTTTGGCGAACTGGCTCGCGTTGCTGTCCGCAACGGGCGCGGATCGCACCGATGAATACGTGCGCGCGGAAATGGCCCGGCTCCAGATTCCCGGCGTGGCCCTGCGCGTCATCCAGTCCGGCCAGGAAACCAAGTCGGCGCACTACGGTCTCGCGAACGTGGAACTGCAAGTCCCCGTGCGCGCCGAGACCGTCTTCGAGATCGGTTCGCTCACGAAACAATTCACCGCCGCCTGCATCCTGCTGCTGGCGCAGGATGGAAGACTTTCCGCCGAGGATCGCATCAGCCAGCATCTCGTGGGACTGCCGCCCGCGTGGTCGAACATCACGATTCGCCATCTCCTCACGCACACCTCCGGCATCAAGAGTTACACCGGTCAGGACGGTTTTGAACTCACGCGACGATTGACGCAACAGCAGTTCATCACCGCACTCGCGAAACTCCCGACAGACTTCACACCCGGCGCGCAGGCGAAATACTCAAACTCCGGCTACAACCTCCTCGGCTACATCATTGAGAACCTCAGCGGCAAAAGTTACTGGAGCTTCATCTCTGAGCGTATTTGGAGTCCGCTCGGCATGACGAGTTGCACGAACCGCGATCCGTCCATCGTGGTCCCGCACCGCGCCGACGGCTACCTCCGCAAGAACGGCGGGCTCCAGAACCGCGACGGCGACCTCACCGACGTCTTCGCCGCCGGAGCCATCGTTTCCAACATCGGCGATCTGGTGAAATGGAACGCGGCGCTGGACGCTGGAAAATTGTTGAACGCCCACAGCCGCGCGCAAATGTGGACGGCGAGAAAGCTGAACGACGGCAGTGATTGCTCCTACGGCTTCGGCTGGCGCGTGACTCCATTTCAAGGCCGCAAGAACATCGGCCACAGCGGCTCGACCTCGGGCTTCTCGGCCACTTTGCAGCGTTTCCCCGACGACGAACTCACCGTGATGGTGCTCTGCAATTCCGGCGAGTTGAACATCGCGACCAGGCTGGCCCAAACCATCGCAGGCTTTTACTTCGCCAAGCCCCGGAGCGAATAAGCCGCTCAGTTCCGCAGGCGGAAAAATTGGGTGGCCGTGGGATTGGTGACGCAATACGGGCTGCTGGTCACCGACCCCGGCACATCAGTCCACGTCCCGGCTCCGACGAGGTTGTTCTGTTGCAAAGTAAATCCCGGGCCCGCCCACGATATGCAGATCACGTCGTTCGTGCGCGTGATGCGCAGCGGCGTCTCCGAGGCCAGCGCGCGCACGAGCGAGACGGTGGAGCCGAAGACGACGTCCGTGCTGTTCGCGCTTTGCTGATGCACTTCCACGGCCAGCACGTTGTCGCCGTCGAGCAGATGGGTCATCGCGCTGCCGCCGAGGCGGAAGACGTCCGGCACATCAATCGTGGCCTCGCAGGAATTGAGCGGGCAGCCGCTGGAAAGCTGCGTGTAGCCGGCAGGACCGGGATTCATCCGCACACGCTGCACCTCCTGGCCGTTCAAATAAAAAATCGCGCCGTCATCAATGTAGTTCGTGAAGACCAGCGCGAAGCCCTCCGCCGATCCGGTGAAGGGAAAATGCGTGCGGAAATAATACGTCGGATACGGCCCGCCGCCCGGCGTGGCGGGCACCGGGGTACTGCGCGGGCTGACGCCGACATTGTCCTCCAGGTAGAGCAGCGCCGGTCCCGGCCCCATCCAATCCTCGTCATCATAATCGACCGCCGGCCAGTTCGATCCGGCGAGATTGTTCGTGGTGAAGCGCCAGCCGTTGGTGAACGCGACCAGCGTCTGCACGAAGGGCGTAGTGCTGAACGTGCCGTCGAAGGTGAATTGATTCGTGCCGTGCGTGGCGACGATGCGGAAATAATACGTCGTGACCGCCTGCAAGCCGGTCAGCACAAGCGCATGATTCGACGTGAGGTTCTCATCCAGCGGCGACGCCGAGCCGAGCAAGGGCGTGAGTCCGTAGAAAATCTGCGCGGTGGAATTCGAGAGCGTGGTCCAGGTGAAGACGGCGTTCGTCTCCCCGGGCAGAATCACAAGGTCGGAGAAAAACGGCGGCGGAACCACGGGCGGCGGCAGTGTGAAGTGGACGGCGCTTTCAAAGGTGACATCAGAGCTGGGATTGCCGCCAGCCGACCGGAAATTATGCGCCTCCACCGCGTAATAATTTGTCCCCAGCACCAAGTTGCTCAACGCGCCACCGGTGAGCGTGAACACGAGCGGGCAGGTCGCGTTGTTGTTGAAGCCGGAAAACAACATGCACGGCACCAGCCCCGCCGAGGGCGTGGCGTTGGTGATGACGCCCGCCGGCATGTTGGTGCGAAAAATTTCCGCACCGTTCAGGTAAAACACCGCGCCATCATCCAGGAAGTTGGAGAACGTCAGCACCAGCCCGTTCATGTCGCCGGAGTACTCGAAGCTCCGCCGGAAATAATAGGTCGAGAACGGGTAGCTGCTGTTTCCGGTGTCCAGAGGCATCCGCGTGCCCGTGGCAAAGTTCGGGATGTACGTCGTGTGATTCTGTGTGGGCGCAGTGCTCAGCGCCCACAGGCACGCCGCGCCGTTCGACCAGCCGGCGTCGTTGTAGGCCGCCGTGGTCCAGTTCACGCCGTCGAGATTGCCGGTCCAGTAGCGCCACGTCGCGTTGAGCGGCACCAGCACGCCGCTGGCAAAGTTCGTGGTCGTGAACGGAATCGCGCTGCACTCGGAGGCGTAAGGCGTCCCGTTCGCGATGGACAGCGCGCGGAAATAGTAACGCTGCCCGGCCAGCAGTCCGTTCAACGTCACGAGGTGGCTCGTCACCGGCGTGGGATCAAACGTGGTTAGCGTGCCGAGCGCGGGCGTGAGTCCGTACTCCACCTGTGTGCTGGCGGGCGCGAGCGTGTGCCATGAAATTGTCGCCGAAGTGACGCCAGGCGTGACGGCCTCGTTATGCACAAACGTTTCGAGCGGCAGCGCGTACACGCCGAGTTGCGAGCCAGTGATGCGCTCGCGGCCCGCGACCCCGATGTAGCTGGATTTGGTCAGGGCGATGGGATTGCCGCCGGTGCAATACTCCATGTACATCGCCGCCGAGCCGCCGCCATCCATGGCGATGCCGTCCGCCGCGCCAAATTGCAGCAGCCAGAAACCCATGTCCGTGTCATTCGCGCCCTGGCTGTAGCCCGGCTGCCGCCCGTCGATGACCAGCATGTAGAAGTAACGCCGGTCCGCCGACAGGCCGAAGATCGTGCGCGGCTCGAAGTTGTGAAAAGTCGGATCGGGATAAGTCGCGATCAACGCCGGTGCGCCGATGATGACGTCATTCGTCAGCACCGCGTAATAACCGCTGACGGCCGTGTAGATGCCCGCGGTGCTCGTGCCGGGAGGCGCGTTGGAGAGCGCGAGAGACGCCGTGTTGTTCGTCGTGAAGAGGATGGAGGCGTAACGGTTGTTGCTGTCCGGCCCGAAGTCCGGCACGGACACCACCTGCCCCGTGCTGATGGCCAGTCCGAAAATGCGGCTGCGCAGCCCCTCCAGGTTCGGGTCGCTCGTCCACGTCGAGCCATTGAAGGTCTGGTAGAAGTTCGCCACGCTCGCGACCTGCACGCCGTATTTTTTGACGAAGTTGCTCACGCTGATCGAATAGGTCTCGCTGGATTCGAGCACGTAGTTGGTGGCGCGTGGACTGTGGAACAAACGGATGTCGGGATCGGAGAGATCAATGCGCAGGCAGTTCGCCACCTGCAAGGTGCCGTTGGTGTACGCCACGCCGTTGTTCGTGTAAAACGTGGTGGGCGTGTTCGTGCCAATGGCGCGCTCGATGCCTTTGAAGATGGGAACCCACGGCGTCACCACGACGTTCGCCCGCACGCAGCCGGCCACGAGCAGCACACCCGCCACCAGCGCGGCACGGAGACAAAAACTTTTCCCGCGCGCCAGCCTGAAAAATTCAGACCGAGATGGGCGTGGTCGGATCATGATCAAGAATTCAGTCGGCACTGTACTTGTAACTGTATCCTGGAATGGGGTCGCGCGTGTAAGCGGCGTTCATCCCGTCGTAATAAATCGGGATGAAATCAACGTGACCATCAACGAAGCCGGCCACGCTCTCGGCGCCGTTGTAAAAAGGGTGATTCTTTTTGCCCGTGCGGCTGCGGTGCCACGAGAGCGGCGCGTGCGCCGTCCATTCCATGACCAGCAGCGTGCGCGCCGGGTCTTTGATCGCGCTGGGCGCGCGGCCCGCGATGTTCGGCACGCCGGGCAGGTTCACGCCGTTGAAGACGTAGCTGCCGTAGTTGAATTTCGCCAGCGAGCGGAAGGGCTTCTTGTCCTCGTAGCCACGGTCATCGGGACACGCGAAGACCTTGTCCGCCGGAGAGGACAGGCCTTTCAGCCCCAGTTCGCCCTTCACCAAATCTTTGTAGAACCACCAGAGCGCGCCCTTCATGCCTGGCTCCTCCTGCGGCAGTCGCCCTTCGTCCCGGGCAAAATTCAGCAGCGCGCCGGACACGCTTTTTAGATTGGACTGGCAGACAGACTGGCGCGCCCGCGCCCGCGCGTTCGACCACATGGGTAGCGCAAGGGTGAGGAGCAGAAACAGCACCGCGACCACGAGCAGCAGATCGGGAAAGGCGAAGGCGCGGACCGGGCCGGGTTTGGGAAACTTTTTCATGGTGTTCACTTCGCCACGCCGTCCGGCAAAGCAGCGACGTTCTGTGGAGTCACCCAGAGAAAGAAATGGTTGAACCAGTCCGCCGGGTTGTCCGAACTCGGCGTCGTCAGTCCCACCTCGGGGCGGCTGACCACCGCCGCGTGAAGAAAACCGTCCGCGAAGATCGCCTTCAAATTCACCTGCCTCGGCAGATCGCCCGAACACACCGCGATGACCTTTGGGCGCTTGCCGCCCACGCGCGCCTTCTGCTCCGCGTTGAGCACCGGCGGCCCCAGCAGCGAGACCACCACATCCACGTCCGTGAGCTTGCGCAGAATTTCCGCAAAATCACCGGGCGGCGCGCGCAACACGCGGTTGGGATCAAGCTTCACGACGTTCGTGGCCGCGACGGTCAGGTTCACCTCCCGCAGCGCGGCGTGAAACGCTTTCAACTGCGCCTGCGCGGCGGGGAATTTGCCCCCCGCCGTCTCCGGCACAAGGAGCGTGATGCGCCCGCCGCTCCCGAGTTTTATCACGCGCTCCGCCAGCGCGGCGCCCATCCCGGCGTGCGGACGCGCCTCGATCTTCGGCGGGGGAAAATAGTAGCGGGAGGCGAGCAACGCCACGGCCGCCAGGAGGAGAACTAGCGAGACGGCGATTTTAATTTGGCGCAAGGGCATGGCGATCAGGTTCGGAGGAATGTGGCTTGCAAGAGGGTTTCAGGCGAGAAAAAATCCGGTTCTGCTGGGAGCGTCGGCTTCCTACCGGCTCGGACATAACGACCCGGCCACACCTGTCCGGCGAAACGCCAGCGCTCCCAGAAAACTCAAAACTTCCCACGCGCCGCCGCCACATCTTGGGCGATTTGCGCCTGCAACTCCTCCAGCGAGGAAAACTTCTGCTCGTCGCGCAACTTCGCCACGAAGGTCAGTTCCATTTCCTGACCGTAAAGGTCGCCTTGAAAATCCAGCAGGTGCGCTTCGACGCGCAGCTCAGGAACCGGCGAGGCCAGCGTGGGCCGCGTGCCGATGTTCACCGCCGCGCGATGCTGCGCTCCGGCCACGCGCGCGTGCGCGGCATAAACTCCGTTCGGCGGCACCAGCAGGTCGCGCGCGTCGAGATTCGCGGTCGGGAATCCCAGCGTGCGTCCCATCTCGTCGCCGTGCCTCACCATTCCAGCGAGCGCGTACTCGCGACCGAGCATTTGCGACGCGCGATTGATCTCGCCGGCGCGCACCGCGTCGCGGATGCGCGTGCTGCTCACCATCTCGCCGTCGAGCGCGACCGCCGCGAGTCCATGCACAACGAAATTCAATTCCGCGCCGAGCCGTTGCAGCAGAGCCACGTCCCCACTCCGCTTGCGTCCGAAAACAAACGAGCTGCCCACGCACACGCTCTGCACCGGCGCGAGTTGCGCGACAAGCGCGCGCACAAAATCTTCCGCCGGCAGCGCACTGAACTCGCGCGTGAACGGAATGACTAGCGTGGCGTCCGCGCCGAGCGACGCCAGGGCGCGCAACTTTTGCGGCGGGGAATAAATCTGCGGCGGCACGCGATCCGGCGCGACGATGCTGTTGGGATGCCGGTCAAACGTCACCACCACGGCGATCCCCTCATGCTGCCGTGCATCCGCAACCGCCTGCCGGATGACTTGCTGATGCCCGAGATGCACACCGTCGAAAGTGCCAATGGCGACGGAGACTTTCTTCCCGTCGCTGACGAAATCTTCGAGGCGGTGGAGTGTCTGCATGGTTGAGATCACAGCAAGAAAGCGGTGCTAAAGCACGCGCACTCCAAACGCTGGCGCGCAGCACCAGACGCCAAACGGCTCGCGAAGCGTTTGGAGTGCGGTCGCTTCAGCGCCGCTTTTCCGCATTCCAAAACTGCCGCGCGCGCCTTCACTGAATCACTCCGCCCGCGCCAGTTGGAAGAACGGAATGACGTGCTTGGTCAGTTCCGCGACTGACCACTTCAAAATTTCTTCGAGCGGCGCCGCGTCGTTGATGGAAAATTTCCCGGAGTCCAGCCGGCGCAAGGATTTCAAATGTGCGCCGCAGCCGAGTTTTTGTCCGAGGTCATGCACCAGCGAGCGCACGTAGGTTCCTTTCGTGCAGGCCACGCGAAAGACGCCGACCGGCTCGGTGTAAGCCGTGAAGCGATACGTGTAGATGTGAACGAGCCGTTCCTTGCGCTCCACTTCCTTGCCTTGCCGGGCGAGTTTGTAGAGGGGCACGCCGCCGATCTTCACGGCGGAAACCATCGGCGGCATCTGCATCAGATCGCCGAGAAATTTATCCGCCTCGGCGTTCAACTGTTCGACCGTCATCGGCGCCACCGGCGAGGTCGCCGTGATTTCGCCATCCACGTCGTAGCTGTCCGTGGCCTCGCCGAACTTCGCCTCGCCCTCATAAACCTTGTCCGACGACATCAGCTTCTCGGAGAGTTTCGTGCCGCGCCCGATCACGAGGATGAGCAGGCCGGTCGCGTTCGGATCGAGCGTGCCGCAGTGTCCGACTTTTTCGAGACGGAAATGATTCCGCACCTTCGCCACCACATCGTGCGAGGTCCAGCCCGCCGGTTTGTCCACCAGAATCGCGCCGTCCAGCGCGCCAATTTCTTGCATTGCCACAATATTTATTTGGAATTGCGCACGGGAAGCAATCTACCGATTGCCCCACTGTCGCGCGGGTAAATCAACGCACCAACTCGAAGGCAAACCCCTTCAAATACTCCGTCTCGGGAATGGACGGAATGACCGGATGATCCGGCGACTGCGAATATGTCGCCACGCGGCGCACCAGTTTGCGCGCGTCGAAGGCGGCGGAAAGAATCACGTCTTGGAACAGATTCGCATCGACGTGATGCGAGCAGCAGAAGGTCGCCAGCGTGCCGCCGCGCCTGAGCAGTTTCAGCGCACGGAGATGAATCTCCTTGTAGCCGCGCAGCGCGTCACCGACCGCCGCGCGCGTGCGCGTGAAGGACGGAGGATCGAGAACAATCACGTCGTAGCGCGGGATGACTTTCTCGTGCGGCGCGACGGCCGTTGCGGCCTTGAGCCAGTCGAAGACGTTCACGGTTTCAAAGGAGCATTTCTCCCCCACCCCGTTGGTGACGGCGTTGCGTTGCGCAGCGGACACGGCGTCGGCGCTTTGGTCGAGGCCATGCACCTGCGTGGCCCCGGCCTTCGCGGCGTGGAGTGCGAAACCGCCGAGGAAGCTGAAGCAGTCGAGCACGTTCGCGCCGGAGCAAAGTTCCGCGACGCGGGCGTAGTTCACTTGCTGGTCGAGGTAGAGGCCGGTCTTGTGGCCGGCGATCAAATCCGTGGCGAAGGAGAGGCCGTTCAGCTTCACGGTGATCTCGTTCGGGTTCACGGCAGGCGGGACGCCCGCCGGACTATCGGCAGCCGGGACGGCTGCCCCACTAGCACTACCAACCGTCATGCCGCCGAACTCGCCCGCGATCACGCCGCGCGATTCCTCCATGCCCTCGAACTTCCGCGAGTTCACGTCGCTGCGTTCGATGATGGCGCGCGGTGAGAAAATTTTCTGAAGCGCGGCGACGATCTCCGTCTTTCGCCGATCCATGCCCAGTGAGGAAATTTGCAGCGCCAGCACGTCCTCGTATTTGTCCACGATCAGGCCGCTGAGAAAATCGCTCTCGGCATTCACCACGCGGAAAGAACTCGCGCCGGGCATGTGCTTCGTGCGCACGGCCAGCGCCTCGCGGATGCGTTGCTCGAAAAAATCCTGGTTGATCTCCACGCGCTCGGGCGCGAGCACGCGGACGCGAATGCGCGACTTGGAATTCCAATAGCCCACGCCGAGCAGGCGCTGTCGGTGATCCTTGATTTGCACGATGCCGCCGTCGGTCGGCTCACTGGTGACGCGCAGGACGCCGGCTTCGTAAATCCAGGGATGTCCGGCGAGCACGCGGTCGGCCTCGCCCGGTTTGACCAAGACAGTCGGCAGTGATGGCAGTGGGTTCATTTTGTAAACAGCCCGCACGATGCGGGGGCGGGAGTTTGCCTTGGCGCGGGGCGATGCCAAGGAGATTAAACGGCGCTGGTGGTCAGCGGGTGCGTCCGAACACTGCTCTTGGTAGTGGGACAGCCGCCCCCGGCTGTCGTTAGTCGCGCGGGCGCCCCCGCCCGCAGAATGACAGGCGAGGGCGCCTGCGAGACTCCTGACCGGCGAGGGCGCCGGTCCCACTACCAAGAACAGTGTTCGGATGCACCCGTGGTCAGCGTGGGCGCAGGAAATTTTCGAAGCGGATTATCCGTGAAGCCCGCCTGCTCCATCAATCCGATCCAGTGAGCGGACAGCGCGAGGACGTTCCCCACGTCGAGGCGCTGGTGGGGCGACGAATATTTCTCAAGGTAAGTGCGCGAGAGTTTGAAGAGCGCCGCCGCCGGGCGCAGGCGGTCTTTCTGCAAATGCACGAACGCGCCGGCGAACTGGATCAGCCCTTTGTAGAAACCGTAGTTCGCGCCGGTCTTGCCTTCGGCGAGCCAGAGTTCTTCCAGCACGTCATGCGCTTCGTAGAACATCTGGCGGTTAAAGCACTCGAAGTAGCCGAGGTAGTGCGCGGGTAAATCCCGGCCCTGGCACGCCTCGATCAGCGCGGCAATCTTCTCGCTCTTCTTGCTCATTCCGAGCGCGTGAGTTTTGCGGCGTGACCGGGCGCGGCGAGAAATTTCAGGAGCAGCTTGCCGTCCGCGCCGTTCCACACCAGCACTTCGCCATCGTGCGTGCCGGCGGCGAGGCGTTGCGATGGGACGTGCCAGGTGAGCGCGTGAACGGCGTCGCGCGCGCCCTCAAACTTGCGGACGACGCTCTTCTTTTCCAAATCATGTTCGCGCACCGTGCGATCCAGCGCGGCGCTGAACAGGCGGTTGCTGGAGAGAATCAGTCGCGTGGGCGCGGCGTCCCAGCCGGTGAGTTCGCCGGTCTTTTTTCCGTCGCGCGCGTTCCAGCGGTGCGCCTCTTTTTCGCGCGAGACGCTGATGACGCTCTTGTTGTCCGCCCACGCGACGCCCGTGACGAAGTCGCCGTGGCCGGTGTGCGTGGTTTCGAGTTCGCCGTTCTGCGCGTCGAACACGCGGGCGGATTTATCGCGGCTGCCGCTGGCGAGTTGCGTGCCGTCGGGACTGAAGGCGAGCGCGAGCACCCAGTCGGCGTGCTGCTCGATGGTGTGGAGTTGCTTCCCGCTCGCAATGTCCCAGAGGCGAATCACGTTGTCCGAGCCGCCGACGGCGAGCTTCGTCCCATCGCTGTTGAAGGCGAGCGCCAGCACCGCGTCCGCCGTGGTGACGAGCGTGCGCGCGAGTTCGCCGTTGGTGGCGTGGAACAACTTCACTTCGCCCAGTTTCCCCGGCGTGCCGCTGGCGCTGGCGAGCCAGCGTCCGTCGGGACTAAAGGCGAGATCGAAAGTGCGCTCGGCAACATTGCCGATGCGACGCACCAGTGCGCCGGAACTGGAATTCCAAATCGTAATTTCGTGGTAGCCGCTGGCCGCGAACCATTCGCCGGAAGGATCAAACGCCAGCGCGGTGATCGGCACCGGCACCGGGTAGGCGCGGGGCGCAGCGGGATGTTGCGGCGGCGACAGCACGGCGAGCGCGACGGAACGATCCGCGCCATCGAACTTCGCGCCGCCTTCGATCCACTGCTTGATCCCGGCGACTTGCGCGGGTGGCAGCGCGTCGTCCTTCTGCGGCATGCGGTCGTCTTCGTTGGTCGTGGTGATGAGCTGGTAGAGCAGGCTGGCGGCGGGCTGGCCGGGGACCAGCGGCGAGTCCTTGCTCGAACCGGGTTTGAGCAGCGCGTCGAAGGTGTGCATCCGATAGCCGCCCTTGGCCTTCTCCGCGTTGTGGCACGCGAGACATTTCGCGACGAAGACGGGCGCGATGTCCTTGGTGAAGGAAATCTCCGCCGCGCTGAGATGCGCGGTGAACAACACGAGCAAAGCGATGAAAGTAAGTTTCACAGAAAATGGCCTACCACCAGACGGGAGCGACGCGCAGACGATTCACTCCAGGGCGAGCGCCTTTGGCGGTGCAGCAGATCACTGCGTAAAAAAACACGGCGCTCGATTCGAGCGCCGTGCTGATGTTCCCCTGCCCCGGCGCTTTTCCCAGCGCCGCAAACTCCATGTCAATTATGCCGCTCTCGCCAACGGTTCCGTGGTCGCTTCATGCACCCCGTTCGAATGTCCGTTCTGCGACGCTGGCTCTGTGACTTTCTTCTCAGCCGACACGCCATTCGTGGACACGCCGTTCGCCGCGCTTCCGTAAGCTGAAGTGGCCGGCACTCTAGCCGGTTTCCGGTCGTTGGAAGGGGCTGCGGAATTCACAATCTTCCGTGCGGTTTTGTATTCGGCATATAAGTCCGGCTGTGTTTCGCGGAATTGCACCATCAATTTATCCATCCGCCCGTTGAGCAGATCCCGCCCTTGCTTGAGCAAGCGGCGCCCGGCCTTGTCGCCGCCGCCTTCTTCGCTAAAATAATGGACGTGGTAGGGCGCGTCGCTCCGCGCGCGCCGGGGCAGGCAGCGGAGAGGCCGAGCGGGCCATGCGGAAGCCTCAC
>JBBQYK010000139.1:0-11877 GCA_038208765.1 Verrucomicrobiota bacterium | reverse complement strand
GACACCGTCGAGGCGTTCAAGGATTTTCTCGTCGGCATCAAAGGCCCGCTCACCACGCCCGTCGGCGGCGGCATCCGCTCGCTGAACGTCGCGCTGCGCCAGATGCTCGACCTCTACGTCTGCCTCCGCCCAGTGCAGTATTTCGCGGGCGTGCCTTCGCCGGTGAAGCATCCCGAGAAGGTGGACATGGTCATCTTCCGCGAGAACACCGAGGACATCTACGCGGGCATCGAATTCGCCGGCGGCTCGCCCGAGTCGCAACGTGTGCTCGATTTCCTCGCGCATGAGTTCCCTAAAGATTTTGCCAAGATCCGTTTCGGCACGGCGGAGAAGGGGACGGAGTATTTGCGCCAGGCCGCGCCGGATCATTCTTCGCGCAGCGCGGAAGTGATCGTCGGCATCGGCATCAAGCCCGTGTCGGCCATCGGCACAATTCGTCTCGTGAAGGCCGCCATCGAGTACGCCATCCGCGAGAAGCGCAAGAGCGTGACCATTGTCCACAAGGGCAACATCATGAAATACACCGAGGGCGGTTTCCGCGACTGGGGTTACAGCGCGGCGGAACGCATTTTCGGCGACAAGGTCTATACTTGGTCCAAGTGGGAACGCACCAAGAAGGAAAAGGGCGAACCCGCCGCGAACGAGGAACAGAAGGCCGCGCTGGCCAAGGGCGCGATTCTCATCAAGGACTCCATCGCCGACATCACGCTCCAGCAGGTGCTCACGCGCCCCGAGGAATTCGCCGTCATTGCGACGTTGAATTTGAACGGCGATTACCTCAGCGACGCGCTCGCCGCGCAAGTCGGCGGCATCGGCATCGCGCCCGGCGGCAACATCAATTACATCACCGGCCACGCCATCTTCGAGGCCACGCACGGCACCGCGCCGAAGTATGCGAACAAGGACGTGGTCAATCCCGGCTCCGTCGTGTTGAGCGGCGAGATGATGCTGCGCTACCTGGGCTGGGGCGAGGCGGCGGATTTGATACTCAAAGGCTTAATCGGCGCCATCGCCAGCAAGCGCGTGACCTACGACTTCGCGCGCCAGATGGAAGGTGCGACCGAGATCAAGTGCTCCGAGTTCGGCGACAACATCATCGCGCACATGTGAGGGTGGACATCGGAGGGCAGAGCGCCGGCCGGAATGTCGGCCCTGCTTCCCCGGCTGCACCACCGAGATCACGAACTTTTCCTCGCTCAGGTACTTCTTCGTGATTCGTCAGAAGTCCTCGAGGGTCACGGACTCGCGGCGCGCGTTGTCCTTGTTGCTGCGGCCGTAGCCGTGGGCGTTCATTGCGGAACTTGTACTGGCCATTCGATCAGGGAGTGGATCGTTTCCAGAATGCGCGCGGAAGCGGCGCCTTCAATCGAACCAACCTGAACCAGCGCCTTCGCCGCGATGGAACGCGGCAGATCGCAATAGGCGATGTAATCGACACCGTCGAAGGACGCCGGCACGCGCGCGTCGGTCACGATTCCTTCTGCAGCGGGAATGAGCGGGCAAAGAATGATCGTGGGCATAAAGTCGAAGGCGGCGGCTTGAACGGCCACAAGCTTGCGGCTCGCGCCGTCCTTGGTGGACGAGAAGACGGGAAGTCTCATGCCTCTTCCGAGCTGGGGAACAGGTCATTTACCCGCTCAGCATCGGCCCGCACGCGCGCGTTGGCGTACTGGGAACGCAATCGCTCGACGCAAAGCAGGTGGGAGCCTTGATGCAGGAATGGCGCGGCAAAGTCGCGAAACCAAGAGTGCAACTCCGCGATTTCCTTCGGCGGTAGCGCCGTGATGGCGGACTCGATTTCTTTCACCGTGCTCATGCTGCTAAGATTAACGCGCTTTCGAGCGGCGACAAGGCCGGTTACTTCCCCGGCTGCACCACCGAGATGACAAACTTCTCCTCCACCAGATATTTCGCCGCGACGCGCTTCACGTCTTCCAGCGTCACGGCTTCGTACTTGGCGTCGTCCTTGTCGCTGCGGTCGTAGCCGAGTCCGTAGAGTTCGTCGAGGGCGGCGGCCATGGCGTAGCCACCCAGATCTTGCCGGGCAATTTTCTTCTGGCCCACCACCTTCGCCTTGGCCCGCGTGAGTTCCTCGGCGGTCAGGCCGTCGGCGCGGAGGGCGGCGGCTTCCTTGAGCATCTCGGTTTCGACCTGCGCCACCTTTTCCGGCTCGGTGCCGGTGTAGAAGGCGAAGTAGCCGGGCGTAAGCCCGAGAAAATTCTGCGCGCCCACGTAGTAGGCCAGGCCGAGCTTCTCGCGGATGCGCGCGAAGAGCCGCGAGCCGAGGTCGCTGAGGGATTCCTGCAACAGCTCCAGCGCGTAGCGGTCCTCGCTGAAGAGGCTCGCGCCGGGATAGCCGATGAGCAGCACAGCCTGCTTCTTATCGCGCGTGTCGCTGACGCGCGTTGTGGCGGCGAGCGCGGGCGGCACGGTGGCTTCGGGCAGCAACGAGTGGTTCTTCCACGCGCCGAACTTCTGCGTGATGGCCTGGCGCACGTCCTCCGCCTTCACGTCACCGAAGATGGCGATGACGCAATTGGTCGGCGCGAAGAGTCCCTCGTAAAACTTCTGCGCGTCGGCGACCTGAAGCTTGGAGATGTTTTCCTCCGTGCCCTGGCTGTCGAGTCCGTAGCCCTGGTTGCCGAAGAGGGCACGACGCATGAGGCGTCCGCCGCTCTGGAGCAACTGGTCACGTTGCGCGCGAATGGTGGAGAGCTGCATCTCGCGCTCGCGTTCGAAGGCGTCCTGGGGGAACGCCGGGTGCAGCAGTACGTCGGCGACAATGTTCAGCCCGGTCGTGAAGTCCTCGGTCATCACCTCGGCGTTCACGCCGAAGCTGTTGTTGCCGCCGTAGCTGTCGATGGAGCCGCCCATCGATTCCATCTCGCTGGCGATCTGCTCGGCGGTGCGCGTCTGGGTGCCCTGCAAAAGCATCTTGGCCATGAGCAGCGTCACGCCGTTGTTCTCGGGCGTCTCGGCCAGCACGCCGCCGCGCAGCACGGTGCGAAACTCCACGAACGGCAGGCGGTGATCTTCCTTCACGAGCAGGCGCAGGCCGTTGGCGAGTTCGAATTTCTGAATGGGCTGCGGTTGAACGGGTTTGAGTTCAACAATCTCGGTCTGAACGGTGTCGGCCATTTCCATGCGCGGCGAAGTTACAGGGGAAAGCAGCCAGGGGAAGGAGGAAGACGGCCAGCGACCGCAAGCGGGCGGGGCTTTCTACGGGCCGCGAGGCGGCATCTGGGCCAAAGGGCCGCCAGGGGACGACAGACGGTTTTGGGTGAGCCAATAATCCTTAATGCCTTTGACCATCGTCAGCAGTTCCTCCGGCTTGCCGGGTTTGATGAGGTATCCGTTTGCTCCAAGAATGTAAGCGCGATGAATGTCACTCTCCTGATTGGAAGAGGTGAGGACGATGACGGGCACCGTGCAGGTGGCGGGTTGCGAGCGCACCCATTTCAGAACTTCGTGCCCGGATATCCCCGGCATACTCAGGTCGAGGAGGATGAGGCACGGCAACGGATGCTTTTCGCGCGACTGGTAGGCGCCTGTGCCCGAGAGATACTCAATAGCCGACTTTCCGTCCGCCACGGCCTGCAACCGATGCTCGATACCGGCTTGCTGGAAAGCGCGTTCCATGAAGAAGACGTCGTTCTCGTCATCCTCCGCATACAAAACTAGTTTCTCGACTATCATTTTCTTGGGGCATCGGCGCGTTTTAATTCCAGCCAAAATGTGCTGCCGCGGCCCGGCTCAGATTCCAGGCCCACGTTTCCGCTCACACGCTCGGCGCCTTTCTTGACGATGGCCAGGCCGATGCCGGTGCCTTCATAGCTTTTACTGAGTCGCTGGAACATGACAAAAATCTGTTCGTGCGCGTTCTTCTCGATGCCCACTCCGTTGTCTTTGAACAAAATCCGCACCGTTTCACCGTTCGGCATCGTCTCTGCCCACACCCGCACCCGTGGCGGCTCTCCCGGCGGGACGAACTTCACCGCGTTGCCGAGCAGGTTCGAGATGCACTGCGTCAGCACCGCCTCCAAGCCCAGCACTCGGGGAAATTCTCCCTCGACCTGAATCTCGGCCGCCGGAGCTTGAAACGCCGGATACGAAATAAGGATGTCCTTGATCAGCTTTTCCACGTCAATCGGGACCAGGGGCAGATCGGTGCGGGCGATTCGGCTGTAAGTCAGCACGTCCTGGATCAGCCGATCCATGCGCTCGGCGGCGGTGGTGATGCGGCGAATGTATTCCTTGCCGTTGGCATCCAGGTGCGGCGCGTAATCTTCGGCGAGAATGAGGGCAAAGCTTTGCATGGCCCTCAGCGGCGCGCGCATGTCGTGGGAGATGCTGTAGGAAAATGCTTCCAGTTCACCGATCGTTTCCCGAAGAGCGGACGTGCGTTCGGTGACCTGATTCTCCAAATCCTCGGCATGACGGCTCAATTTCTCCTGAGCTTCGTGCAAAGCCTGCTCGGCCTGTTTCCGTTGAATCCATTGCGCCAATCCATCGGCCATGAGCAACAACTCTTTCAGCAATTCCTCGGTGAACGGCTGGCGCGCAAACAGGGCGATGACGCCGACGACGCGGCTCTCCACCATGAGTGGATAACCGGCAAAGCCGACCATGCCTTCTCTCCTGGCCCAATCCGGGTCGCTGATATTTGGGTCATTCTGAACATCATTCGTGAGATGCGGCCGCCGATTCTCGGCGATGCGGCCGATCTTGAACTGGCCCATCTTCACGCGGCCATGCGGGCCGTCGAGGTGCGTGTAAATTCCGGAACTGGCCTGAAGCTCCAAGAAGTTTTCGGCGGCGTTCACCGTCCAGATGCGCGCGAAACAGGCATCCACATGCTTCACCAGCGCGTCGGTGCAGCGCTTCAACACGACGCGGAGGTCGTCGCTCCGCGCCAGGTCCGCACTCACTTCCGCGCGCAGCGCCGTCAGTCGAACCCGCTGCGCCAACGCTTCCTCGGCTTTCTTCCGCTGGGCGATTTCCTTTTGCGCCGCGTCATACAAACGTGCGTTGTCGATCGCGACCGCCGCTTGCGCGGCCACGCCCACGGCCAGCCGCTCGCTGCGTTCCGTGAAAATGTCCGCCTCCGGGTGGCCGAAAAAGAGCCCACCGAGGACTTCACCCGAGCGGGAGATGACCGGCACCGCGAGGTAACTGCGCACGGGCAAATGTCCCTTGGGCATGCCATGGTGCGGCGACATCGTTCCGTACCGCGGGTCTTTCGTGATGTCGCCGGAGCGCATCACTCCTTCGCCCTGGAACGTGGGGTTGAAGACGGGTGTGTTACGCGGCAGGCCGAATTTCTCAAACGCCTCGCGCGGCGCTCCCGAAAGGGTGTAGAGCAGAAACGATTCTCCCTGCTCGTTGAGGACGTTATAGAAAAACGCGCCGAACTTCGCGCCCGTGAGCTGCGTTGCCGAATCGGTGACGGTCTGCACCAGGCTTTGCAAATCGAGCTTGGCCGCGATGGCCGCGCCCGTGTCGTTGAGCAGTTCCAGCACGCGCGTCTCTTCGCGCAGCGCTTCACGCGTCCGCCGCACTTCATCCACGTTCGTATTGGTCCCAAACCAGCGCACCACGCGGCCTTCGCGGTCGCGCAACGGATTCACCCGCGTGAGGAACCACTGGAACACTCCGTCGGCGCCGCGGATCGGAAACTCCATGTCGAACGGCTGTCCGGTGCGAAGTGACTCCGTCCATTTCGCTGCCACAAACGGCAGCATTTTGGGATCGTGAACTTTCTCCCAGCCCCAGCCTTCCATCTCTGCAAGCGTAGTGCCGGTGTACTCAAACCAGCCGTTGTTGTACCAAAAGATGTGACCGTCCGGCTCCGCCATCCACGCCAGTTGCGGAATGGAATTGGCCAGCGCACGGAATTCCTCCTCGCTCCGCCGCAGCGCCCCTTCCGTCCGCCGTCTTTCGGTAACGTCGTGAAACACCATGACCGCGCCGGTGATTTCTCCAGTGTCGTTGCGGATGGGAGCCGCGCTGTCTTCGATGGCGGTTTCTGTTCCATCTTTCGCAATCAATGCGGTGTGATTCGCCAGACCGACGACCACACCTTCCCGCAGGACTTTCGCGATGGGATTGTCCACGGGCTGCCGCGTTGATTCGTTGACGATCTTGAAAACGGTTTCGAGGGGCTGGCCCGCCGCTTCGCTCGTTTTCCACCCGGTCATGGCTTCGGCGACGGGATTCAAAAACGTGACCTTGGCCTCGACGTTCGTGGTGATGACCGCGTCGCCAATGCTGGCCAGCGTGACGGCAAACCATTCGTGCTGCTGGTGCAACTCATCCTGCGCGCGCCGACGGGTGGTTACGTCCTGAAAATAAACGCTGAGTCCAACGGGCGAAGGGTACCCACGAATGTCGAACCACGCATTCAACGGCGGATAAAAACTCTCGAACTGGACGGTGACCTGGTCGCGCTTGGCGCGCCGATAGTTCTCTTCGATGGATGTGCCGATGGTATCCGGGAATGCTTCCCAAAGATTTTGGCCGAGCAGTACTTCCTTTGATTGGTAGAGCGGCCTCAGAATCTCCTCGCCGCGCCGGTTCAAATAAGTAATGCGCCACTCCTGATCCAAGACGAGAAATCCATCGGTGATACTTTCGAGAATGTTGGTGACGCGATCGTTGGATTGCTGAAGCGCTTCCTTGGCCTGGATCAACTCGCGCTCGGCGCGTTCACGCGCGACCATCACCGCCCTGGAGTTTTGCAGGGCCACGGAGCGGAGCAGTTTTTCTTCCTCGCGATCCAGTTCCATTAGCGCGCTCCGAGAATTTCTGCCGCGAGTTGGGTTCCTTCCACGCGCGCTTTGATTTTCGCAAAGGCTTTGTCGCGGGTGGTCGAAACATCGTCGCAAAAGGGGGAGTATCCACAGTCGTCCGTCGTGCCAAGCTGTTCGATGGGAATGTATTTGGCCGCCTGAAGAACGCGGGCGCAAACTTCTTCCGCCGTTTCCACATGCGGGTCAATGGTGGCAATGACGCCGACAAAAATCATTTGATTCGGTTTCATGTGCTTCTTGATAATCTTTAAAACCCGCTCCGGATCCTCCTCGATCGCGAGGGCGATATAGAAGTTTCCCACCCGCAATTCAAATAAACTGGGCAACAATTCTGCGTAATCAACATCGGCGCTGTGCGTTGAATCGCGGTCGCCGCCCGGACAGGTATGGACGCCAATGCGCTGGCGTTCGTCCTCGGAGAATTTCGACAAGGCAAGATTGTTCAAGCCAATGAAGCTGTTCAGCAAACTGCCGGTTGGATCGAGCTTCACCGCCAGCCGGCCTTCCGTGAAATCAATCTGCACTTTGTGCGCGCCCTTCTGCAGGCAGTTGCGGATTTCGGTTTCGTGCTCGCACAGAAGGTCATCGATGAATTCCTGACGCGTATATCCCGCAATATCTTCCGCAGGATACATCAGGCTCAAAGCCGACGGCGAAATGACCGCCTGCTTGACGGGCTTTTTCGCGTAACGCAGCGCGACATCCAGATAGCGATCCGCTGAAACCTTGTAACGAAACGGCCCTGCCGTCAGCCGATGCATCCGGCGCGTGTGCCCGGCCGCGAAAGGGATTTTGAAACCATCCGGCGCGACATTCGGGAGGCCATGGACGCAATAGGTCCAGAAATTGTGGTGCTTCCTTTGTTCGCCATCCGTGATCACCGGTGAGCCGGTGGCCTCGAATCGCTCGATGGTATCTTTGATCGCTGCTTCGTAGAGGGCCTCCAACTGAGGCGCGGAATCATCACCGGCCGCAGCGATGGCATCGATCAGTTCAGTCGGTCTCGGAATACTGCCAATCGGTTCTGTCGGAATTTCCATGTTTCCTTTTTCTTCTTTTTGCGTGAGCGGGAGCTTACGAATGCTCGCTCAAACTGCAAGTGGCCGTTCAAACGGGGGTGTGATTGGAA
Organism: Verrucomicrobiota bacterium; assembly: GCA_038208765.1. GTDB lineage: Bacteria > Verrucomicrobiota > Verrucomicrobiia > Limisphaerales > SIBH01 > JANNGC01. The sequence goes on along the minus strand of JBBQYK010000139.1, from coordinate 3,939 downwards.
GTGGCGGGCACGGCCGCCGGGGTCTGCAACCTTTTCCCGTGAGTGAACCGTGGCCCGAAATTCCAAAACCCAAATCCCAAAGCCCAAACAAATTCCAAATTCGTAAATTCCAACCCGACGAGCGCAACCTCTCGCTTGGCCCGACAGAACGCCCGTGACGCCTGCGGACCACTCCGCCAGCGTCCGGAGCCAGCGTCCGGTTTGAATTTGTGGGCTTGGAATTTGTTTGGGATTTGGGCTTTGGGCTTTGGATTTTTTCTTCCCTCACGGAAAACCTCCAGGAACCGCCAGGTCTGACCGCCACTTCCAATCGCACCCTTCAAACGGGGGTGTGATTGGAAGTGGCGGGCAGGAGCGCGACCCCGCTCTGAGCGGGGCCGCTTCAACGCCCAACCGACCGAGGGTTTCAGAACTACCAGTGCCTTCCCGCCCAGCCACAGTGAAGCGGCGTGAACGTCAAGCTCCTGCGTGCGGGATCGAGGGGAAGAGGAAGGTTGAATCGCCGCATTCCAAATCTCGCCCGGCTGAATCTTTCTTTTTTCCTGCTACCCGCCCGCAGCACGTTTGCGGTTTAATCCGCTCCGATGCTGCAACTCCTCGGACATCTCGCGCGGTGGACCATTCGGCGGCTGATTCGTCTCTACTACCCGAAGATTGAAATCAGCGGGCGCGAACATATCCCACGCACCGGCCCGGTGCTGCTCGCCGCCAATCACGCCAACTCCCTCATTGATCCCGTCATCGTCGGGCTTACCGCAGATCGTCCCGTGCGCTTCTTCGCCAAGGCTCCGCTCTTCGAGACGCCGGTGCTGGGGCGGCTCCTGCGTGCCTTGGGAATGCTGCCGGCGTTTCGCGCGCAGGACGACGGCGCGCAGGTGCGGCGCAATCTTGAGTCACTGAACGTCGGCGCGCAGGCGCTGGCGAGCGGCGCTGCGGTGGGAATTTTCCCCGAAGGCAAAAGCCATGACTCTCTGAAGATGGAGCAAATCCGTTCCGGCGCGGCCCGCATGGCGGTGGCGGCGGTCGAGCAGGGCGCGAAGGAACTCAAGCTGATCCCCATCGGCATCAATTATCAGCGCAAGCAACTGTTCCGTTCCGCCATCTGGGTGCGCGTGGGGCGACCCATCACCGTGGCGCGGTTCATGGCGCAGCACGGCGACGAGCGCAAAGCCATGCGCGCGCTCACGGCGGAAATCGAGGCGCGGCTCAAGCGCGTGGTGCTGCATCTGAGCGATACGCAGTTCGAGCCGTTCCTGGATGAACTCGAATTGCTGCTGCCCCCGCCGAAACGCCGGCATGGACACGTCGCGTTCTCGGCCGTGCGCCAGCGCAAGCGGCTGGCCGACGCGATGAACTATTTCCACGCGCAAGAGAGGAGTGGCGGACAGCCATGTCCGCCGAAGGTTCTTGAGGAAGAAACTGCGGACAAGGCTGTCCGCAGCTCCGATGCGATGGCTCAAGCCATTCGTGAATACCGCGCGCACCTCGCCTCGGCGGGACTCACCTCACGCTCGCCCGTGATGCGTTTCCGCACTTGGAAACTTTTCCTTACGCTGTTCATCGAGGCGCTCTGGCTCGGCTTCTGGTTTCCGGCGGCGATCATTGGCGCCGTGTTTCACCTCATGCCCTTCCTCATCACGCGCGCGCTGGCGCGGAAGATTCAAGACGGACCGACGACCACGGCGCTGTCGCGTCTGGGCCTGGGACTGCCCATCTACGCGCTGTGGTCTGTGGGCGCGTGGTTCGCCATCCGCAGTTACTTCCTCCCGTGGGTGGCGTGGACGGTGGTGGGGCTGATGCCGTTGGCGGGAATATTTGCGCTCACCTATGCGCACCGCGCGCGGGACATTTGTCGGAACTGGCTGCGACAAATGTTGCTGCTGCTGCGCCCAGGACGACTGCGCGCGCTGCGGGCGGAGCAGGGGAAGTTGCGCGAGAAGCTGCGCGAGTTCGTCGGAGAGTATGTGCGCGAGTTCCCGTCACTGGATGAGCAGCCCCGCCGTTACTCGCGCACGGAGCGCGTCCGTTTCACGCTGCGCTGGGCGGGCATTGTCATCGCGGCCGTGGGAATTTTCATCTGGCAAAACTGGCGCTTCCACGAGAGCGGTCGTGGCGAGCGGATGCACGGTTTGAACCTAGCGGGACTCTCCACCAACTCGCTGGCCGCGGCATTGCAGGCGGACGAGACGGCCTTGAGCAACATCGTGGCGGGCGTGGAAGGACTGGAGGTGCGCACGCGGGTGATCATGGCGGAGTTCGCGAACAGCAAACGCAACTGGTACCGCCAGGCGGATGACGATGCGGTGCGTGCGGAGTTGCTGGCCTACGTGAACTACCGCGCCGCGCTGCTGCGCATCGTGTGGAAGTATCAGGACTACGAGCAGGCAGGCGACGAGGCGCTGCGTCTCCGCGCGTTCCTGGCCAGCTACACGGCGGCGAGCGTGCTCTACGAGGCGTCGGTGAAATTTGTGACGCTGTTCGCCAACTCCCCGAACGCGGTGCGAAAACTCAATGAGGCCGAGCCGCTCTGGAGCATTCCGCCTGGCTTGTTCGACACGGTCCGGCGCAGTCTCGCCGAGCCGGAGAACCGCCGGCTCATGCAGCGCGCGCAGATTTTTTACCGTAGGCATCGAGAGGACTTCGCGCGGCTGAACCTGGCCACGCCGCCGCCCTTCGATCAGTTCCATGCCGTCATCGCGAAGTCGGAGAAAACCATCCAGCAGTCCACGCTCGTGGCGCTGGCGGCGGGCGCGGCCACGCCGTTCACCGACGCACGCGACACGGGCAAGGAGGCCATTTATCGCGCGCAGACTTTCATCTCCTCGTGGGTCGGCGACACCAAGGTGCGCGAGCCGCACGGCGGCAAATCGCTGATTCAGCCTGCGCACCTGAAAGAACTGACCGGCAAGCTCAAACCCGGCGACTTGATGTTGGAACGCCGCAACTGGTTTCTCTCGAATGCCTTTCTTCCCGGCTACTGGCCGCACGCCGCGCTCTACGTCGGCACGGCGGAGGATTTGCGGCGGCTCGGACTCGACCGCGATCCCCGCGTGCGCAAGCACTGGGAGAAATTTCTCACGCGCGACGACCAGGGCCACGAGCGCGTAATCATCGAGGCGATCAGCGAGGGCGTGGTGTTCACGTCCATGGAGCATTCCGTGGGCGAAGCAGACGCGGCGGCGTTTCTGCGTCCGAACATTTCCGACGAGCGCATCAAGGAAGTCATCGCCCGCGCGTTCAGTCACGCGGGCAAGCCGTACGACTTCGAGTTCGATTTCTTCAGCTCGGACAAACTGGTGTGCAGCGAGGTCGTCTATCGCGCGTTCGACGGCGACATCAGTCTGCCGCTCGTGGATGTGATGGGCCGCAAGACGCTGCCGCCAATTGAAATCGTGCGCCAATGCGTGCGGGAACGGACCAAGCCGCACGCCCAGTTCAACTTCGTGGCGTGGCTCCAGAGCGACGAGCGGCGCGGGCGTGTGACGTTTGGCGGTGAGGAAGCATTCTACAAGACGGCGGAGTGGTCCGGAATGGATTTGGCACCGAGGAGATAGCCAGGCAATGGATCGTAGTGGGGCAGGCGTCCCGCCTGCCATAGTCCGGTAGCCGTCCCGGCTGCCGGAGAAAACACCAGCCGGGACGGCCAGTGGACTGAGGCAGCCGAGACGGCTGCCCCACTCGTCACCACGCCAGCTTCGCCGGGAAGTATTCCGCGATTAGTTCCTCGTAGAACGGGCGCAGCTTTTGCACGTCCGGCTTTTCGTGGCTCTTGGTGTAGAGGTCGTAGGGGTTGAAGGCGCGCACTTGATCGAACATCGCGCGGTCGCGGTCGTTCATCAGGAACTCGTAGTCGCGCTCGCGGTGCGCCGGGTAGAACGAGTGGTAGCGCAGCATGTAGAGCGCCTCGTCCGGCAGATGATCCTTCGTGACGTGGTAGAT
>JBBQYK010000138.1:0-11888 GCA_038208765.1 Verrucomicrobiota bacterium | reverse complement strand
GGGGGCCCAGGGCCCGCATCCTGTTCACCCCGCGCGGCGGGCTCCCGCCCGCGCCTCCGCGGGGGGTGCGCGCAGCGGATACTTCCCTCGTGGTTTCAATCCGCGCCGCGTGCTTCCGCACGCGGCGACCACGCCGCTTCCGATTTCTAAGATCAAAATCCCGGTTTCAATCCGCGCCGCGTGCTTACGCACGCGGCGACCACGCGGGCGGGCGTCACCCGCCCGCGCGGGGGGGTTTCAATCCGCGCCGCGTGCTTACGCACGCGGCGACTCGCTTGCCGATTCGTGCGCGCGCGCCGGTTACGCGTTTCAATCCGCGCCGCGTGCTTACGCACGCGGCGACCGCGGAGTAATGTCGCCGAACAAACACCGGCCCGGTTTCAATCCGCGCCGCGTGCTTACGCACGCGGCGACCACGCTCGGCGTGCGCCTGCCCACGTTGCCGCAGAGTTTCAATCCGCGCCGCGTGCTTACGCACGCGGCGACTCCGGCCACGTTCAACGCCATGGCCGCAGGGCTTTGCTACACGTTCGCCGCGAACGTGGCGAGTTTAAGCCGCAACTCGCAGCAGGAATCTTGTCAAAGAACGAAGCGCACATTGGAAACATTGAGGCTCCCAGACACCGCGAACGCCCGGTCTCGCGCCCGGCACTGGGGGTTCGCGGCCCGCCCTTCACAGGATCAGCGGCTCGGTCAAATCCACCGGTTTGGCGACGCCATGATGCTCCGTGCGCGCCACCGCCTTTTCATCCAGAAAGTAAAAACGCAGCGAATCTTCCCCGGTCTTGATCTCGGTCAGCAGGCGCTGCCGCAGGAGCACCCATTCCTTCTGGCCGACCTGGCATTCAAAGACCGATTTCTGCACGCGCGTGCCGTAATCCTCGCAGGCCCGCGCCACGCGGCGGAGCCGCCGCCGTCCGGCCGGTTCGACGGTCGCGACATCGTAAGTGACGAGGATGAGCATAATCAAAGTACGGAACTAGGAGTGTGGAGTGCGGAATTCATTTCGGCACGAAGGGAACGTAGTCTTGGATGTCGCCGCGCAGGTGTCGCGCCAGCACGCGCGCCTGGACAAAGGGCAACTGCGCCACGCGCATGTTCTGGTCGAGCAGCGGATGGGTCAGCGTCTCCTGTTTCCGCTCCTGATACGCCTTGATAACGAGTTTGCGACCGGCCTCGGTGAATTCCACGGCCCCGCCTTCGCGTTCGACAAAGTGCGAGGGTCCAATCTGCTGCCGGTTGATGAGCGTCATGGCCAGACGATCCGCGAGCCAGGGACGAAATTCCTCCATCAAATCGAGCGCGAGCGACGGGCGGTTCGGGCGGTCCACATGCAGGAAGCCCACGAACGGATCCAACCCTGCGGAGGTGAGCGCGGCGATGCAGTCGTGGCGGACGAGCGCGTAGAGAAACGAGAGCAGACAGTTGATGCGGTCGCGCGGCGGACGACGGGAGCGCGTAGAAAAGGCGAACGGCTCGCGCTGTTGTTTGAGGGCGAGGCTGAACGCGGAGAAGTAGTGGACCGCAGCCAGGCCCTCCGCGCCGCGGATTTCGTCCATTTGAGATTTGGAATTGGAGATTTCAAATTGCGCCAGCAGGTGAATCTGGCGGGCGAGCGCATCCACGACGGTCTGGAGGCTTCCGCGCTCCGCCTCGTTTTCATTTTCGCGCGCCGAGCGGAGCAGGCTGTTCCGGGCGTTCTGGATTTTTCCCGCGATGATCTGCCGCGCGATGGCCGCGCACTTCGATGGATCATCCGCCGCGCGGAATTGCGTGCGGCGCAGGGTGACGCTGGTATCCGCCACGCCGGTCAGGCGGGCCTGCAAGTAACCGGACGCGCTGAGGTAATTCACGGCCACGCCGTGTTCCCAGCACAGATCGAGGGCGGGCGGGCTGATGGTGCTGGGGCCGAAGACGCAGATGGATTCGAGGTGGTGGATGGGAATGCTCAGGGATTTGAAATTTGAGAGGTCAGATTTCAGATCTTCGGTCGTCACGGGCGAGCCGTCGGCGCGAAGCGGCACTTTCACCTGCAACGTGAGATGATCGCGCGCGACGTAGGAGGCAGGGGTCGTGAGGTAGAGGGTGTTTTGTTGGATGTCTGGCATGTTGAGATTTCAGATTTGAGATTTGAAATTCAGAACTCGCCTCGCTCCTCGGCGTCCTTGCGCAGCGGATGGCCGGGCGGAAGCCTGAGCAGGTTCTCCTTGCGAAACTTCTCGGCCCGTTTCTTCTGTTCGGTTTCCTCGCGCGTTCGCTGATTCAAGTGACGCTGGCCCCTGATGACCGAGTTCTGGAGGGAATCGGCCCAGCCACGCAACTGGCGCGAACAGGACTCGGCCAGCGATTTCAAATTTGAGATTTGAGATTTCAAATTCGCGGGCCAGGCCGCCTTCGCGGCGCGACGTTCCTTCAAGCAGAGCATGGAGCGGACTTCCCCCGCCGAGCCGCGCGCGATGTAAAGGAACGCCAGCAACTCGTTGGTCGTGCCGCGCTCGAAGCCCTCGGCAATGTTATTGGACACCGAGAGCGCCGCGCGGTCGAGCTGGTCGCGAAAACCGCGCGTAGCCTTGAATGCCTCCAATTCGAGAAGCTCTTCGGTCTGTTCATAGAGGTCAGCGGCCTTCTGCCACACGGGCACGTCCTCAAAGCGTTCGTAGGTCATGAATGATACCGGGTTAGGTGTTGGTTGCCGATTGCACAGTCTGTGATTTCAAATTCGAGATTTCAAATTTCAAACACTTGACGGGCCAGACGCTTCGCCCGGCTTTCGGCGCAGGTGGCTTGCGGCAGGCAAAGGTCGAAGAGCGAACATTCCTCGCACGCCGGCTTGAAGACGGCCGGGGGAACGCGCGCGGTGGATTCACGTAGCAGCGCGTGGAGTTTCCCAATCGCGTGCTCCGTGGCCTGTCGCAACTCCGTCGTGAACTCGACTTCGCGCCGCCGCTTGCTGTCGGCGTGGAAGACCGCGCCGCGCGGAATGGCGAGGCCGAACATTTCCTCCAGGCACAGCGCCTGCGCGCACAATTGCACGTCGTCATTGGCCCACTGGCGACGCTTCCCGAGTTTGAACTCGACCGGCCTCAGGGCGGCGATGCCGCCCAATTTCAAATCTACAATTTGAGATTTCAAATCGGGCGAAGCCCCCACGGCCTCGACAATGTCGCACTTGCCGGACAGCCCGAGCCGCTCGGACCAGACGGGCAGAGCACGCAACAACGTCACGCCCTTGACCACGTCATAACCCGCCAGGTCCGCGTGCTCGTGGACGATGTCGCCTCGGAGGGTGTGGTGGTTGTCTTTGAAGATGCCCTCGATGTGGATGAGCGCGGCGCGGCGAGGGCAGAACAGGAATTGGTTGAGGGCGGAGAGCGGGATCTTTTCGCGCTCTCCGCCCGTGTCCGGAGGAGTTGGAACCGGCAGCCTCACGTCAACCTTGCTTGGGGCCGAGGCTGCGGTCTTCGTGGCGGAGGTTCAGCTTGATGCCCTTGGGCAGGCTGGCCTCGGTCCAATCGCACTTCACATCGTAGTCGGCGAAGGATTCGGGGAAGGTTTTGCCAGCGGCTTTCACTTCCGGTTTCAAATCCACTTTGATGCCTTCGAACAGCTTGTGGGCGTGCGCGCAGCCGAGGCGGGCTTCGCGTTTGTTCTGGTCGGCGTTGTTCGGATGCTGGGTGCCGCAGTGCTCGAAGTCGAACAGGCCGCGCACGATCATTTCGCCACGGGCGGCGGAGCGGTCGTGCTCGAACATGTTGAGCAACGCTTGGAACAGAAGTTCGAGATCGGCGCCGGTGAAGCCGGTCTTTTCGGCGAAGGCGGGCGAGACGTAGCCTTTGGCGGCGTAGAGCGCGTAGGGGACGATGTGTTTGTTGCCCATGGTGCGCTCCTTCTTCGCGTCTTCCTCTTTCGTCACGGCGCAACGCGTGATCGTGATCTCCAAGGGCGTGATCGGGTGAAAGGACTGGCCGAACGTGAACTGGATCGGGCCGCGCACCTGGCCGAAGGCGGAACCCTTCATCACGTCGTCGCCGGTCGAAAGCACACCACCAAAAGTGCGGACATCGAAGAACTCCCGGCAGAGCCAGTTCTTGGCGCGTTCGGCGTGGGAAGTTCCGGGGAGGGAGCCTTCTTCTTTGCTGGCTTTGATTCCGTCCTGTTGGGCGCGCTCGATGACAGCGCCCTGTTTGATGAGGATGTTGAACCCGTTCGCGGCGGCGCCGTCACGAGCCGGCGGAAACAGTTCGACGAAGTTGCGCACTTTGCGCTTGAGGCATACGTCCGAGACGATGCCGCGATTGGTGTTGGGATCGAGGCGCGGCAGGTTGCCGGCATCGGGATCGCCGTTGGGGTTGCCGTTGGTGACTTCAAACAAAAGCAGGAAGTCGTGGCGATTGGTCAGGATGTTGTTGGTCATAGATTTGTACTTTCTCGGATGAGTTGATTATTTGTTTTCGGTTTTCAAAGTCTCGTCGGCTTTCGCTGCATGGGCCGCCTGCGCGGCTTTGGCTTCGGCTTTCTGCTGGTAGTAGCCCAAGGCGAACCGGCCTTGAGCCTGCAAATCCAGCGTGCGCGGCAGGCTCGGCGGCAAGCGGCGCTGCTTCATTTCGGGGGTCTGGCCCACGAGGGCGCAGATGTCCGTGATTTTTTGTTCGATAGCGCGGGCCGCCGCTTCGTGCCTTCCGCCCAGGCCACGAAGTTTCTTCAGATGATGCAGGTGCAGTCGCCAGAGGATGCCGAAGGCGGTGGACGGCGTGGTGGAAGCCGAGCCGTAGTAACGCTCCGCCACGGTCGCGCCTTCGAGCTTCCACTCGTGCGCGCGTTGCTGGAGATCGTCGAAGACGGTGAGCAGACGTCCGCAGTTGTAGGCGGCATCGTCGGTGTCGGCGGTGAGTTGAGGTTTTATTTCCATAGTGGTGTCCTTTCGGTTGCGGTTGAGGATGAGTTTGAGCAGGGCGAAGCGGCTTTCGTCATAGAGCAGTTGGTAGTTTTCATCGCGAACGAGTTTGGAGTGGAGCTGGTTGAGTATGGGTGTGATCAGGGAAACGGATGGAGCGGTGCCTTCGAGCGCGGCGCGGTAGAGCTGGGCCGAAACGTCGGGCTGCAAGTCCTTGGCTTCGCGGACGGTGGTGCAGGCGAGCCAATACACGGACAACGGATGGAACTCGGCTGCTTTGCCTGAAGCTTTGGGCTTCCTGCCGGTCTTTGGTTCGAGTCTCGGTGGCACGCGCAGTTCTAGATCGGCGAACCACGCGTGGAAGTTCTCGATGGCTTGATCGAGCGGCTCCTGAAGCCAGTGGCGAACGACAATGCGACCGGAATTGCCCGCGAGGGTCACGGCAAAGAACTGATCCTTCCGCGCAAGGTCGCGTTCGATGCCAGCCCAAGGCGACTTGAGGAACTGCGCGACCGTCTGCGGGTCCGGCCGGTTGAGCAGGCGGGAAAACAAGCTGCCTGCGGATTCAGACTGGCAGGTCCAAAAGCAAAGGCTGGTCTGACCGAGCCGGAGCGAATGGTCGGCGTGGTCGAGCAGCCAGTTCAGAGCGACGCAGTACGCGGTGGCCGCTTCCTCGGAGGTTGGCGCGTTCAGGCTCTGGTCAAAGCCGTAGGAGGCGAAGGCGTCTTTGTCGAACGAGACGATGGCTGCGCCAAACGACTGGGTGTTCGGCACGCCCTGAATCTTTGGATTGTGGGTCGGAGCCAAGGGTTGCCCGGTTCGTCCGGAAACCAAACACAAGCCGGTGGCGAAACCGCCTCGCGCCTCGCGCACTTCACCCGCGTGCCGATCTCGCCAAAACTGTCGGAGTGGTTCGTTCTCCACCAGAAGTTCGCTATTCACCCGAAACGTGAAACTCTCCGGCCCGAGGCGAACTTCGCCACCGCTCGCCGTGCGCAGCCACCAAGCGGATTTGTCCGTGGGCTTTCCCTCGGCGGGTTTGCCCCAGCGCAGGAATGGCGGTGGAGCGGACCCAAGCTGGCCGGAGAATCGTCGCACAGCTTCCAGGCCGGGGTGTTTGGTTTGCGCGGCGGCTTCGGTCATCTGCTGCCAGAAGTCTTCGCGCTTGCGGAGGTTGTTCGCGTCCCGGTCGGCGCGCTTCTTCTCGGGCATGACCGCATCCGGATCGGGATCGAGTCCGAAGATGGCGGTCAAACCGTCGGCCAGAAACTCGGATACGCCGCCCGCGACTTTGGGCCGCGTGGTTTGCGGGCAACTGAACTCCTTGCCCCGTTTGTCGTCGCCGGTGGCTTGTGGCCCCGCTCCAAGAAGGTTTCCTTCGGCGTCGAGTTCAATAATCCAACGCACGGCTTTGGGCGCGAAAGCGAGGTCGTCCAGTAGCTTCCGGGAGACGGCAAAGTCATAGAGATGTTTCAGAAGCATAGTCAGTTTCCTCCGTTTTGGGTTGTGAGAATTTTTATGCGGTCAGGATGGCAATCCATGCGGGACGCTTCGACCTTTGCATGGAAAAACGCGGGTTGGGGTTTGATCGGCGGGCGAGTCGAGCGCGGACGGTTGGCGGTGAATTCCTTCCGCCGCTTCGTTTGATCACCCTTCTTCAGCCCAGCCATTGATTGATCGAAATCACCGGCTTGCTGCGCTTCTTCCTCGGGGCGCAGCCAGCGGAAGCCGTCGGCACGTTCATAGTGATCGAACACATCGTAGAGCATGAGGCCGAGGTCTTCATTGAACTGGCCGACGCGCTGGCTGAGTTCGCTGGCGCGCCGTTGGAGCGCGGCATCGGCATCCGGTTCCCATTCAAAATCAGCGGCAAATTCTCTCATGCCCAGGCCGGGGCGATGGAAGCATTTGCCAGCGCGGGCGCGGCGCTCGATCTCCGCGTAGTATTTTTCCAGTTTGTCCTCGGGCCGGTCAGCCAATGGTGTGGTGCGGACTTCGGCGGTGATGAGGTATTCCACATCTTGCAGCGCGAGCATATTGCGCTGCGTGCCGTCGCTCGCGCCGCCGCCCGCTTGGATGGGCGTGGTTTTCTCCGGCGCGTTCATCCAAGTCTTGGCGCTGTCGAGACTGATGACTTTGGTGACTTCATTGCGCCGGAAGGAGACCCAGCGTCCGCGTTTGATGACGCGGATGGAGTCAATGAGGTAAAACATCTGCGGCTCCCAGAAGACGGCTTCGAGGATTCCGCGCGCGGCGGAGGGCGTGATGACGGGGTAGCTGACGCGCTCCACTTTCATTTCAGGGCGGGTGAAGCAGGCGAAGTCGCCCCAGACGCGGAGGGTGATGAGTTTTGGTTTCATGGTCAGGAAAGGCGGTTGTCGGCAGTTGCAGGATTGGATAGATTATGGGCGTGCAAGCAAAGATCGAAAAAGTCGGTGACGGGTTCGGATTGCTTCTGCCCCGGGAATTGATGGAGGCGTGCGGCTTCGGCGGCGAGGCGACGGTCACGGTTCAGGGCAAAACTCTCATCGTGACCCCTCAGCCATGTCGGGTGCGCGAGGGCTGGGCCGAGGTTCTCCGCGCGATTCCCCAAGAAGAGTTGGACCGCGACTTTACGGAGTTGCAGGCGTTGCGGGAGACCCCCAGCGATTGGGACGCGACCGAATGGCAATGGCCGGGTACCGAGACCAATGAAAAGGTTTGAGGTCTGGCTGGCGCGGCTGGACCCCGCAGAGGGATCGGAAATGCGCAAGAGCCGGCCGGTCGTCATCATCTCGCCGGATGAAATGAATGCCCGCTTGCTGACCGTGCTCGTAGCGCCCTTGACCACCGGCGGCTTCACCGCGCCGTTTCGCGTGCCTTGCCAGTTCGCCGGGGCCACCGGGCAAGTAGCTCTGGACCATCTCCGGGGACTTTCCAAAGCTCGGCTGATGCGCCGCCTGGGTGGGTTGGATGCGCCGGTCTGTGAGAGTATTCTCCGGCAGTTGCAGGAAATGTTCAGCCCTTGAAATGCAGGGCATCGCGCGAAGGTTGGAGAGGAGAGGACGCCACGGGTGGTTTCGATGAAACGGGTGGCTCGATCCGGTCGAGTAGCGCGCGAATCGTCTCCAGCGGCACCGGTTCCTCCTCGAACGCCATGCTCTGCGCCACGTCCGCCGGGATGGCTTCCCAACGCAGGCGGAGTTTGGCTTCCGACGTCAGGCTGCGCCACTGGCTGATGGCTTGGATCTAGTTCATCAAGCATGGGCTGCCTCGTGGGATGGTGGTTTCAAGGCGCAAGAAAAGGACCAGGCGATTGCGGCAAGTGATTCGTAGGTCGCGGTGTTCATGGCAAAAAAGTATCAAGGGGAAGGTTATCAATCACGAGGCCAAGGTCGGGATGATAAAAACCGTGGTCGAGCACATAGAGTTCGAGGTTGGGGAGCAAGGGGCGGATGTTCTTCATGGCTTCGAGTTGCTGGAATTTGTGGGAATGGACGTTGACCATGAACCGCTGGAGGCGGCGGAGGTCGTCGCGCGTGAATCGAAACTGGCCGGGCGCGGGCTGGCGGTTGCGAATCTCCTCGATCAACGGAGCGGCGTAGGGACGATTGAAATTATCGCGGGCGATGATGACCGGCTGGCCTTCGTCAGCGATGACTTTGGCTTTGCGGGAGACTTCGCGGTAGCGAAGTAGTTCGCGGTCCTCCTGGATGGAGGTTTCACCGCGCTTGGCGTAATCGGTGTTCACCGCCTGATAAAGATTCTGAAAGTAGTCGCGGAACAGTTGCGGATCGGTGGCAAGGCGGATTGAAGCCACCTCGTCACCGCCCAGCGCCGCAAGTGTGATCGCGGCTTGATCGGAAGCGGCGCGATAAACGCCCGGCGGCAGTTTGTGATCGAGGGGCCGGAAAACATGAACCTCACCCGCAACGCGACGGCCTTCCCGATTGCAGCGCCCGGCGACTTGAACAATTGAATCCAACGGCCCGAGCGCACGCCACACGACGGGGAAATCCACATCCACGCCGGCTTCGATGAGTTGGGTGGAAACGACCCGGCAGGGTTGGCCGGCCCGCAGCCGTTCGCGAATCATCTGAATGAGCGACAAGCGGTGTTGCGGGCACATCGCCGAGGACAAGTGGATTGGGGACTCGTCGGGCAAGGCACGTTTAAGTTGTTCCCAAAGCTCTTTAGCGTGACGGGTGAGATTGACCACGCACAGGGCTTGGGAGGTTGCGGCGATCCGGGCTGCCAGTTCCGGCCAGTCGAGCGATTCGCCAGCCTTTGGCAAATGGTAATTCACCCGGCGCAGCTTGCGGAACAACTCGTCCGGTTCGGGCGCAATCTCACGCAGTTCATCCGGCCCAAAGCCGTCGGGGAGCGCCGCACATTTGCGAAAGGCGGGCTGCGTGGCGGAACTGAAGACGAAACTCGTGCCGTAGTTGGCGGCCAGTTCGCGAAAGACATTGAAGGTGGGTTTCAGCAGATGCGCAGGCAGCGTTTGCACTTCGTCGAAGATGACCACTGAGCGCGGGATGCGGTGCAACTTGCGGCATTTGGACGGGCTGCTGGCGAAGAGCGATTCCAGAAACTGCACGGAGGTCGTGACGATGACGGGCGCGTCCCAGTTTTCGGAAACCAGTTCGAGCCGGGATTTTTCCTCTTCGGCCAAGTCGTCCTTGGGGCGGACGCCGGAATGATTCTCCAGCACGACTTCTTCGCCAAAGATGCGGCGATATTCCGCGGCGTTCTGCTCGATGATGGAAAGATACGGGATGACGACAATGATGCGACGTAACCCGTGGGCTTTGGCATGGGCCAAAGCAAACGCCATCGAAGCCAGTGTCTTCCCTCCTCCCGTGGGCACGGTGAGGGAGAAGAACCCGGGAGGAAGCGCGGCGCGCTCAATGGCGGTGTCGAAGATGCGGTTGCGGAGGGCGGCCAGCGGGCTGTCCGGATTCTTTGCCGCTTTCTCGGCGCGTTCAGCGTGAGTCTGCTTCAACAAGTGTTCCGTTTCCAACACACGATCTGGCAGCGGAGTTTCTGGCCAGCAAGCGGTGTCGAGGCGGTCTGCATCGACAAGGCAGGAGAAGATGAGCCGCGCATAAAACTCAGTGGAGAATTCGTCTTTCACCCACGGCGGAGGCGACGGCGGCGGAGGCAACGGGCCAAGCTCCGCCTCGAAGCGCGCAATCAAATCGGGGAGCGTTTGCTTCATGCGAAGGACAGGCTTGGCGAACATTCCCTGCAACTCTCCGCAGTCATGCAGACCCGCGTGGTGCCCGGCGACCGCCAAAGCAGAGGCCAGCGAGGAGCGGCCATCTTCCGCCGCCCAGGCCGCGCCGAAAACAGCGTGCTGCGTCTCCACGCTGCTGCCTCGTTCACCACGCAGATAAGATTGGAATTCGTCGCGATACTTCCCCAAGTCATGCAGCAGTCCGGCCAGTTCGGCTTCCCCGACCAAACCAAGTGGTGCGGCAAATCGTTTGGCGAGGTCGGCGACCTGGCGGAGATGATCCTTCAGCGGCTGCCAGCGCGCGGTCTCCGGGTCACGTCGCCCCTCCACGGTCTCGGCGGTATGCGCAAAGTATCGGCGCGATGGAGTCGCAGCCGCTGCGGGCGGCAGTTGGTTCGCCATCGAAGTGCCATCGGTTTTCATCGCCTGAGTTCGCCCGTGTCCGTTGGTCGAAAAATCCGGGAGTGGAATGCGGCGCGCCCTCGGAGGTTTTCCAAATGAGACGAGACGGCAGTATCAATTACCGCTCTTGTTGACAAGGCATCGTTCACGCGCCCAGTTCAGCACCCGGGGTCGGACAAATACGGGGTGACCTCGGAAAGAAATTCGGAGGCGTGAAACCACGGAGCATCTGGCTTCGTACGACGTCCCCCAGCACACGGGATTGTTTCACCCGGGCCGGGGCTAATTTGCTTCCCATCTTTTCCGGTGGCTCACGCCACCGGCTCATCTCTGAACGGTCCTCCGGGCCTGCCGATGGAGTTGCGCGAGTGCAAAAAAATAGCGGCGCTCTGCCGAGACGCCGCCACGCGAAAAAGTTTTCCGAAAGCTCAGACCTTTTCCACAATGAACTTCTCCAGCTTGAGCGTGTCCACGGCGAAGAGACGGATGCCTTCGGAGAGCTTCTCCGTCGCCATCTGATCTTCGTTGTGCTGCCAGCGGAAGGTCTTCTCGTCGAGATGCAGCTTCTGCGCGTCGGACTTCGCGGCGGCCTCGGGCGAGAGCTTGCGCGTGACCGGCGCGTTGCTCTTGGCCAGTTCTTCGAGCAGCGCCGGACTGATCGTGAGCAGATCGCAACCGGCGAGTTCCAGAATCTCGCCGACGTTGCGGAAGCTCGCGCCCATCACCTCGGTCTCGTAGCCAAACTTTTTGTAGTGATTGTAAATCTTCGTCACGGACACCACGCCGGGGTCTTCGGTCGCGGAGTAATCCTTGCCCGTGCTCTTCTTGTGCCAGTCGAGGATGCGGCCCACGAACGGCGAGATGAGTTGCACGCCGGCTTCGGCGCACGCCACGGCCTGCGCGAAGGAAAAGAGCAGCGTGAGGTTGCAGTTAATCTTGTCCTTCTTGAGTTCCGCGGCGGCCTGGATGCCTTCCCAGGTCGAGGCGAGTTTGATCAAAATGCGCTCGCGGGAAATGCCTGCTTTCTCGTAACGCGCGATGAGCGAACGTGCCTTGGCGATGGACGCTTCCTTATCGAAGCTGAGGCGCGCATCCACTTCGGTCGAGACGCGGTGCGGCACAATTTTCAAAATCTCCAGACCGAAGGCCACGGAGAGTTTGTCGAGCGCGAGATCGAGCGCGCCCTGGCCAGCGGCTTCCTGCTTCGCGTCGGCGATGGTCTTGTTCACGAGGTCGGCGTACTCGGGCATGGTCGCAGCCTTGAGGAGCAGGCTGGGATTCGTGGTGGCGTCGCGCGGCTGGGATTTGCGGATGCTCGCGAAGTCGCCGGTGTCGGCGACGACCTTGGTGAACTTCTTGAGCTGGTCGAGCTGC
>JBBQYK010000137.1:0-11957 GCA_038208765.1 Verrucomicrobiota bacterium | reverse complement strand
AACAGATCGTCACGCCGTGGTTTGCCCAGAACACGCCGCCGTCCCTTCGTCGCGAAGACGATGTGGTAGAGGATTTGGGTGTAGGTGGACATGGCGGTTGGTGGCTTGTGGTTCGTCGTTGGGTTCAACCCCTCCGGGGTTGCTTCCTTTTTTGGCATCGTTACCCCCGGTTTCACCGGGGGCTATTCACATTGAAGCCCTCCGGGCTTCCACGACTTGGGCAACTTCGGACGCTTCGCGATGCCGTCGTGGATGATCTTCAACACGCGCTTGCGTTCCTCGCCTTTCAACACGTGACGCGGTGAACGCACCCACTCTTTGCCGAGGCCGGCTTCCTGCACGGCCAGCTTGATGTACTGCACGAACTTGGTGCTGACATCGAGGTGCAGCAGCGGGGTGAACCAGCGGTAGATGGCGCGCGCCTCGTCCCATTTGCCGGCGCGGGTCAACTCCCAGAAGTATTGGTTCTCGTTCGGGAAGGCGATTCCTGTGCCCGCCACCCAGCCATCAATGCCGAGGATGCTGGCTTCGAGGCAGAGGTTGTCCACGCCGGTGAAGATGGCGTAGCGGTCGCCGACGGTGTTGTGCAGGTCGGTGATGCGCCGCACGTCGCCGGAGCTTTCCTTGAGCGCGACGAAGTTTTTTTGGTTGGCCAACTTGGCGAACAACTCGGGCGTGATGTCGTTCGCGTAGCTGATCGGGTTGTTGTAAATCATGATGGGCAGCCCGGTGCTCTTCGCCACGGTGCGGAAGTGCGTGAGCGTTTCGTCCGGGTCGCCCTTGTAGAGCATCGCGGGCATGAGCATCACGCCGTCCGCGCCGAGCTTCTCCACGTCGCGCGTGTAGCGCACTGCCTCTGCTGTGCTCGTCTCGGCCACACCGCTCAGAACTTTCACACGGCCGTTCACGACTCCGATCATCGCCTCCATGACGCGGCGCTTTTCGTCGCCGGTCATCGGCTGGTTCTCGCCGAGCGAGCCGAGGAAGATCAGTCCGTTGATGCCGGACTTGATGAGGGCTTCGACGTGAACGGCGGTCGCGTCGAGATCGAGCGAGCCGTCCTTGTGCATTTGCGTGGTGATGGCGGGGAAGACGCCGGTCCAGATGTGTTTCATAAAGTTGTTCGTGGTCAGTGGTCAGTGGTTGCGGCTAATTCCATCGTGGCTCTTTTCCATGCAGCGCGCGGACGAAGAAGTCCTGCAAACGTCTTTTGCCGTAGGGGCTGCCGGCGACGCCGTGGCCTGCGCCGGGCACGACGAGATACTCGAAATCCTTGTTCGCCTTGATGAGCGCGTTGACGACTTGTGTGGTGCTGGCGGGATCAACGTTCTTGTCCATCTCGCCGACCATGAGGAGGAGCTTGCCTTGCAGATTCTTCGCGAGCGTCACGTTGGATTGCTCGTCGTAATGCTTGTCCACCGGCCAGCCCATCCACTGTTCGTTCCACCAGATTTTATCCATGCGATTGTCGTGGCAGCCGCAGTCGGAGACACCCGCTTTGTAGAAATCGCCATGCGTGAGCAATCCGCCCAGCGCGTTCTGTCCGCCGGCGCTCGTGCCGTAGATGCCGACGCGCGTGAGGTCCATCTCGGGATGCTTCGCGGCGGCGGCTTTGATCCAAAGAACGCGATCCGGGAAGCCTGCGTCGCCGAGGTTCTTCCAGCACACATCGTGAAATTTCTTCGACCGATGGCTCGTGCCCAGGCCATCCATCTGCACGACGATGAAACCCAGCTCGGCCAATTCCTGCATCCTCGGCATGGCGCTGAAGGTCTTGGGTGTAAATGCGCCCTGCGGCCCGGCGTAGATGTTCTCGACGACGGGATATTTCTTCGCCGGATCAAAATTCGTCGGGCGCACGATGACGCCGTAGATGTCCGTCGCACCATCGCGCGCTTTGGCGACGAAACGTTCCGGCGCGCGCCAGCCTTCTTTCAACAGCGCGCTCAGGTCGGCGGTTTCGAGTTTGGTGACGAGCTTGCCGTTCTCGGCGCGGCGCAATTCCGTCACGGCTGGCCTGTCCACGCGCGTGTAGCTGTCGATGATGAACTGGCGGTCAGGTGAAAACTCCACGGTGTGAGAGCCGTCGCCCTCGGTCAGCAGCGTGAGTGAACTGCCATCAAAGTTCACGCGCGCGTAGTGGATGAAATACGGGTCCTGCCCCGGCACAATGCCGCCCGCGCGGAACCAAATCTGCCGCTTCTCCTTGTCCACGCGGTCCACGCCGCGCACGACCCACTCGCCCTTGGTGATCTGGTTTTTCACGCGCCCGGTCTTCGCGTCGTAGAGGTAGAGATGGTTCCAGCCATCGCGCTCGCTCATCCAAATCAACTCGCCGGTGTCGTCGAGCCATTCGAGGAAGTTCTTGCCGCTGTAATCAATGAAGGTTTGGCTCCGCTCATCAACGATGGCGCTGACCTCACCATTCTTCGCGTCCACTCCGATGATGCGCAGCACCTGATGGCCGCGCTGATTGTGGCGGAAGGTGAAGCGTGAGGAATCCTTCTCCCAACGAATGTCCATGCTGCCGCTCTCGGTGTAGGGATTCGGGAACAACGCATCGCTCACGGGAATCTGCTTCTTCGTTGCCACGTCGAACAACGCCGGGCGCGGATGCGGCAGTTTGTCGCCGGGTTTGAGGTATTCGAATGTGACGAGCTTCGGCTGCACCTGATCCTTCGGCGACGACTCGACGAAGCTGACCTTGTGCTCCTGCCCCTTCTCCACGCGCACGGCGACGACGTGCTTCGAGTCCGGCGACCAGTAGAAGCGGTCACGATAGGCGTCGTCCTCTTTACCGTCCTTCGTCAGCACGGTTTCTTCGCCGGAGGAAACTACCTTGAGCACGACGTTGAAGTCCTTGATGCGCGCGCGCCACTTGCCATCGGGCGAAGTATCGCGGGCTGACGGGCGCGGCGTACCGCCCGCGCCACCGGCACGATTGCCGCGCGGGCGTCCGGTGCCGGTCGTCGCAACTGCGTTGGTGGTGATGACGGCGTCGCTGACTTTCTCCGCCCCCTCAAAGGTCGCGAGCGTCTTGCCGCCCGCATCGACGGCGAGCCAGGCGTGGCCGGCGAAGGTGTGTTGTTCGCGCTGCGCGCCGGGCGCGAGCTTGCCGTAGCTCTGGCGCGGGCCGTCGGTGGTGAGCCAGAAGAGTTCCACTTCGCCTGGAGTGCGGTTGATGAAGGTGAGCGACGTGTCCGCGCCGGTGGGGCGGCTGGCGCGTGGTGTCTCGCCGTTGGTGGCGGAACTGGTCGTGGAATTTTCCGGCGCGCGGTCGAGTTGCTTGCGTTCGCCGGTTAGCGCGTTGATCCAGATGAACTCGCTGGCCTCGCGCGCGGTCTTCACTTCGTACCAAAAACTGGTGTTGCCCGGCAGCCAGTTCGCCTGCACGCGGTCGCGGAAAACTTTTCCGGAGAACTGCCGCGAGAGATTGGCCGAGCGCTCGTAGTCGGCCTTCGAGCCTTGGGCAAAAGCGTGGAGCGAACAGAGGAGCGCGAGCGCGACGCACAGCCGACGTAGCGGCGTCTCGGCAGAGCGCCGTTGAACTCCAGCCGAGAATATGGCGGCGCTCTGCCGAGACACCGCTACGAGGGTGAGCGATTGCTGTCTCATAGATACGCCATAAATTCTGGCATCGCGCCTCCGCTTGTCTTGTCTTAAATCACCGGCGTGACCGCCAAAAAACGCCCAGCCTCCGCCGCCCGGCCCGACGCCGCGCTGGCCGCGCTCTGGCCAGTCCTCACCGTGACCGCAGAACTTTTTCGCAACGTGCCGGACACCGCGTTTTTCGTGAAGGACGCCGCCGGACGTTACGCGCTCTGCAATCAGTCGCTCGCCGAGCGGTGCGGGTTTAATTCGCCGGACGATCTGGTGGGTCGCCGGGTGCGCGATCTTTTCCCCGCCGAACTCGGCGAACGCTACGCCGTGCAGGATGAACTAATCATCCGCACCGGACGCGCGGTCGTGGACCGGCTGGAGCTGCACTGGTATTCGCGACGACGCACCGGCTGGTGCCTGACCACGAAGCTGCCGTTGCGCGACGCGATGGGAAACATCGTCGGTCTCATCGGACTCTCGCGCGACTTGCGCGCGTTGCAGGACAGCGGACAAATCCCCGCCGGGCTGCTCGCGGCGATGGAGCATTTGGAAAGCAACTTTCACGAACCCCTCTCGCCCACGGCGCTCGCGAAGAAGGCCGGACTCGCCCCAGTCCGTTTCGCACGACTCATCAAACGCATCTTCCGCCTCACGCCCTCGCAGCTCATCGCGCAGCGGCGGCTCGCCGCCGCCTCGCGTCTCCTGCTGGAGTCGGAGCGTTCCGTGGCGGACATCGCGCTGGCCTGCGGCTTCTACGACCACAGTGCGTTCACGCGCGCCTTCCGCGCGGCCACGGGCGGGACGCCGACGGAGTTCAGGATGGAGCGGGGATAAATTCCAAAACCCAAAAATCAAATCCCAAACAAATTCCAAGAGGCGAAATAACCAAGGCTGAAATGCGACCGGACAGGCATGGACCGTGGACCGGGAAATTCCCACGGATTCAGAGCGGCCACGGATGTTCTGTTGATTGGTGGTCGCTCTGAATCCGTGGGAATTTCGACGACCGAAGTCGTTCTTGGCATTGGGGTTTGGAATTTTCCTCCTTGGCTCCCCTTCTGCTAAGTCATCGGGTCAGGGCGCGGTGTCCGCCGCGTCCGCGCCCTGATTCGCCCAACCCGGCTTCTGATTCGGCGAACGCATTGCATCGCGGCGATGGACATTTTTATTGATGACAGCACCGCTCGACACCCGGCAACTACGGGCTTTTGTCACCCTCGCCCGGCGCGGCAGTTTCACCCAGGCCGCGCGCGAATTGCACCTCTCCCAGTCCGCCGTCAGCCATTCCATGAAGGCGCTGGAGACCGACCTCGGCTGCCGCCTTTTTGACAGGATGAGTAAAAAGGTGTTGCTCACCCAGGCGGGCGAACACCTCCTCCAGCACGCGGATAAAATTCTTTCCGAGATGTCCGCCGCGCGGGAATCCCTCACTCAGTTGAACCAGTGGGGCCAGGGCCGGCTTCGCGTCAGTGCCAGCACCACAGCCTGCCAGTACATTCTTCCCGAGGTGCTGAGTGAGTTTAAGAAGAGCTATCCACAGGCGCGCATCACCGTGGAACCGGGCGACACGCGCGAGGCGTTGAACCTTCTCCGCTCGAACCAGGTGGACCTCGCCCTCGCCCTCGAACCGAAGCGCGACGACGACTTCGAGTTCCTCCCGCTGTTCACCGACGAAATGATGTTCGTGATGTCGCCGAACCATCCGTGGGCGCAGAAGAAGCACGTCGTGCGCGAGGAGGTGCCGCGCCAGCAATACGTGCTCTACAACAAGCACAGCTTCACCCACGAGATGATCGAGGAATACTTCCGCGTCGAGGACATGGCGCTGAACATGATCATGGAGCTGGGCAGCATGGAGGCGATCAAGGAACTGGTGAAGCTCGGCCTGGGCGTGAGCATTCTCGCGCCGTGGATTGCGCGAAAGGAAATCGAGAGCGGCGTGCTGGTCGCACTGCCGCTCGGCAAGCGCAAACTCAAGCGCACCTGGGGCCTGCTGCATTGGCGCGGGCGAAGGCTGACGCTGGCGGAAGAGACGTTTGTTAATCTGTGCCGCGCGGGGACGGTGGGGTTGGGGAATGGGACAGGGTAGCCTGAAACTTCACCCCTTGTTCAATCGCCGCTGCAGCTGCTCCTGAATAGCCGCGAACCCGCCGCCCAGCACCGCGATGAGCGCGACCACGGCCGCGAGAATCACGAACCAGAGGATGAGCGCGCGGAAGTAGTTCTTGCGCGACTCGTTCTCGCCCGCGAAGGCCATGATGAGGACGACAATGAGTCCGACGCAGGGGATGGCTGCGAGCAGCAGCCAGAGCATCCACTGCCCGAGGGAGATGTAGTTGCGGTCTTGTTCGTGGTTCATGCGCGCGAGCTAATCAAGCGCGTCACGCGGCAGCAATTGGAAATATTAGCGCGCTGTTTCTGTCCGCCGGGTAAGGCAAAGCGGCCCGGCGCAACGAGGCCGCCCCCGGTCGCAGTGCGACCGTCTCCACCTTACTTCGTCTGCGCGAACATCATCAGCACGCGCGGCCCCTTGGCGGTCGGCAAAGCAAATTGTTCTTCATCAAAACCCATCGGCACGGCCAGGCCGTCGCACGCGGGGTCGTGCATGGGTTCCCCGTTCACGAGCAGCATGTAGTGGTGCGTCTTCTTGCCGGGGATGCCGGTGATGGTCGCGGTCCACATGTTCTGCAACTTGTCGTGGGTAAGCGACACCGTTTGCCAGCGCGTGAACGAGCCGATGATCTCGACGCTCGTGAGCGCTTCGCCGGGCGTGGGCTTGAAGCGGAAGACGCGCGCATAAACATCGCGCGGGTCCTCGCGGCGGCGGCTCGACGTCGCAGTGGACTGGCTGCTCGTCGTGGGAGGAAAGGGAGCGCGCACGGCCGGAGCCGCCGAGGTGGCGGGCTTGCGGCCCATCAAATTACCAATTGCTGCAAACATGATTTTATTTTCGTGCCTGGGTAGTTTTGCTGGGGCGCAAGGAATCAAACAAAGTGGAGGGACGCAACTGTGGATCGCAAGAAATGCAAAATAGTTTTCGATTTGTCGGAGACGCGCTGACACGGGCGGTCGGACGTGCGTGAGGATTTACCAATTGCGTTTTCTTCACGCAGCTTTGGACATGAATTGAAGTCACTGCGGGCGGCGGGTGGGCACCATGCGCTTGCTCGGGAAATCAATTCCGCTTATCCAAGTCCATGTCGCATCACGCGCCGCGCGCATGAAAATTTCCATCATCGTTCCCGCCTTCAATGAGGAGAAGCTGCTGCCCGCGACGCTCCGCAGCATTCGCGCCGCTGCCGAAGCCTTTCACACCCGCGGTTGGGAGACGGAACTCATCGTGTGCGACAACAACTCGACCGACCGCACGGCGGAAGTCGCGCGGGCCGGGGGCGCGCACGTCGTCTTCGAGCCGGTGAATCAAATCTCCCGCGCGCGCAACACCGGCGCGGCGGCGGCGACCGGCGAGTGGCTGGTCTTCGTGGACGCGGACTCGCAGCCCTCGCGCGAGCTTTTCGCCGACACGGCGGAAGCGATGATCGACGGACGCTTCCTGGGCGGCGGCGTGACGGTGCGGCTAGATGAATTCCAGCCCGGCCTGGCCTTCTTCACCGCGTTGTGGAATCTGACCAGCCGCGTGCGGAAATGGTGCGCCGGGTCATTTATCTTTTGCGAGGCGTGCGCTTTTCGCGCCATCGGCGGATTCAGCGCGGAGTTCTTCGCCTCGGAGGAACTGGACTTGAGCAAGCGGCTGACCGCGCTTGGAAAAACTCAACGCAAGAAACTGGTCATCCTATACCGCCATCCGCTCCTGACCTCGGCGCGCAAGATGCATCTCTACCAGCACCGCGATTACTTGCGGCTGCTCTGGCGCATGTTCCGCACGCAAGGCAGCGCGGTGAAAACGCGGGAGGATTGTTACATCTGGTACGACGGAAGGCGCTGACAACCTTATCGGAGCATTGAACCTTCCCGTTGCCAGCGGCGCGGCCTTGCGCCACAGTCCGTCTCCGTGAACAGATCGGCCCAAGTCTTCGCGCGCAGCCCCGCCTTGCGGCCACACCATTAACCGTATGAAACTTCGACTCCACTCCGCCAACACCGCGAAATCCTTCTGGAGCTTTCTCTCCATCGTCGTGATTTGCGCCACACTAGGCTTCATTGCTCTACTACTTGTCCCGGCCAAGAAGACCGCGCCGCCGCGCCGGCTCTGGACGCCGCTCGTCATCAATAATCTCAACACCGAGATGATCGTGCCCGACACGTTGCGGCTCGAATTCTGGACCCCCTCCTCGAAGACGAAAGATTACCTCGCCAAAGAAACGAAGGACGCGGGCGACACGAATCGCCACTGGGAAATCATTGAGAGCGAGGAACTCGTCACCCAGTTCGGCCAGGCGCTGCGCAAGGACGCGGACTTGGTCGGCTACCGCCGCACTGAGGTCTGGGGCCACGGTCGCACCGCACTCAAGCCGGGCTGGTGGTGGTCCATCACCGTGCGGACGAATTATCCGGTGGCGAAACTGGCGAAGACCTATCGCGATTTTTGGAAAACCCCGAGCAGCGTCTTCGTGGAAGTGATCGACAACCGCGGGCACGACGTGGAATAGCCAGGGAAACTCCACCCCCAACTCCCAGCGCGCTACCCGGATTATATTCTCCGCTTCGCCGCCGCGTTTTCGCCGCCGGCTTCAGCGCGGAACTTTTGCTTTGCATGGGAGTGGCGAATTATTCGACGACCACGACCCGTGCGCCCAGCGCGTCCAGCTTCGGCCGGATGCCGAGGCCCGGCGATTTCGACGCCGCCATGCGTCCGTTCACGCGCTGCGGCGCACCGTCGGCGGTGCTCACCGTGACGTAGCTGTTGAAGTCCGTGGTACTGAACAGAAATTCCGTGGGCGTGCTGTGCGCGAGGTGCGCGATGGCGGCGGTGGCGATGTCGCCGCCCCAGGAATCTTCCAGCGTCATGCCGATGCCCATGCTCACGCAGAGGTCGCGGGCCTGTTTGATTTTCGTGAGTCCGCCGAGCTTGCTGATCTTCAAGTTCACCACGTCCATCGCGAGATCGGCTTTCGCGCGCAGCAGGATGCCGAGGTCGTCAATGTTTTCATCCAGCACGAACGGATGCGGAATCTGCCGGCGCACGGCGAGGCATTCCTCGTAGGTCAGGCACGGTTGCTCGATGTAAACGTCCACGTCGCGCACGGCCTTGGCGATGCGCACGGCTTCGTGCTGGACCCAGCCGGTGTTGGCATCGGCCACGAGACGGTCGCCGGGCTGGAGCTTCGCGGCGACGGCGAAGATGCGTGCGATGTCCACATCCGGATCGCCGCCGACCTTGAGTTGGAAACGGCGATACCCTTCCGCGCGATAGCCGGCGACCTTCGCCGCCATTTGCTCCGGTGATTCCTGCGAGATGGCGCGATACAGATGCACGTCCTCGCCGTAACGACCGCCGAGCAATTCACACACAGGCATTCCCGTCGCCTGGCCGAGGATGTCCCAGCACGCGATGTCGAGGCCGCTCTTCACGTACGGATGTCCCTTGAGCGCCGCGTCCATCGTGCGATTGAGCTTCACGAGCTGGCGCGGATCTTCGCCGAGCAGATGCGGTCCGAGTTCGCGCAGACCAGCACGCACGCCCTCGGCATACGCGGGCAAATAAAACGGCCCGAGCGGACAGACCTCACCGTAGCCGATGAGTCCAGTGTCCGTCTCGACGCCGACGATGGTGCTGTCGAAGACGGTGACGGATTTGCCGCCCGACCATTTGTAAGTCGTCTCGTGCAGCGGCAGTTCAACGCGATGGGCGAAGATGCGGGTGATTTTCATGGTCATTGATTTGGGGTGATGGGGTTCAATTGGCCGGTCCCCAGATTTTGACCAGCACCTCGTGCAGCGCCGGGTCGTGCTCCTTTAGTTCCGCGCGGACGAACGGGTAGAAATCATTCCGATAGAGAAATGCCTCCGTGCCTTCGGCGAAGTATTCCTTGTGGTCGGTCAATCCGTAGTGCCTCACCCGCCGGCCGGTGTAGAGCAGCACGTTGGTGTACGTGCCGGCGTCGCGGGCCTGGTGGAAGGCGGCAAGGATGTCCGGGTGCTCGAAGCTCAGAACCTGATCGTGATAACCGTGCGCCAGCTCGTGCAGCACGACCGCCGGATGCTTGAGCATCTGGCCGCGGGAAAGAAGCTCGCGGGCCTGCGTGATATGAACCTTGCGCGTCAGGCGCGGGTCGTGGCCGTTCGCGACGAGCCAGCCCTTGCTCGGATGATACTGCATGGCCTTCAGCTTTGGGTGGTCGCGCTCGATCCAGATTTCGATGGTCTGCACTTTCGCCAACGGTCCGGCGGGCACGAGGATTTTGACGCGCTGCAAATGATTGGCCAGCATGGTCAACGCCTGCGCGCCCTCCTCGCGATGCTCACCGTCAATCAACGCCGGCTCGACGTGGACCTTCCAGCCTTCGATGTCGCGCATCACCGGGTCGAAGCGGACGGCGGGCGGAGCGAGGAGTTTCTTCATTCCCTGGCCCAACGCATCGCCAACGAGGAAATACGTCTCCGCGTTGCCAAACTCATGGTGACCGTGGCCGGGGTTCGGCGAATCCTCGGGCTTGCGGACAAAATCGTGCGTGGGAACGAACACGACGTTGCCGGCGAACTCCGGTCGTGCCGCCGCCGCGGCTTGGGCTTTGCGCAGCTTCGTCCACTCGGCAGGCGCTTCCACCCACGGCCCCGTTAGTTCGCCGATCACGACCGGGAGCTTCGGCGCGTTGAGTTCCTTGCGCACGTCCTTGATCAGGTTCACCAGGTTTGTCTCGTATTCCGGCACGGCGGTCTTCGGATTCACGCCGTCGTTCCAGCCGTGATACCAGACGAAGCCCGCGAATTCGTAGCCACCACCGTGGTAGCCGGGAAATTCTGTTTTCAAATTCGCGAGCGCCTCACGCACTTGCGCGATCATCAGCGTGAAATACTTTCCCACTTCGCCGCCGGAACTTGGTGGACGAAAATCCTGGTAGAGACTCTTGCCACCCCACGCGGTCTTGATGAGCAACACCTGATTCTCGAAGTGGTCGCCAACGACATGACCGAATTGCAGCTCCGGCCCGAAGTGATGCCGGTCGCCATAGACCGAGAAGCCGAAGGTCAGCGGCCCGGCCAGCAGCGGCCCGCGCTCACGCTGGTAGCGCACCCACACGTCATCGCGCACCGTCCACTTTCCTTGGGCGTCCTTGAGATGCTTGAACATCGGTGCCTTGGCCGGATCGCGCATCAACATCGCCAGCGTGCCCCGGCCTTCGTTGTAATCCTTGCCTTCCAGGTCCACCACCGCCTGTCCCTCCATGTTCGACTGGCCGGCGAGGATGAAGACCTTGAGCGGCTTGGCGTGAAGCTGGGCCGCGAGGACGAGGCCCAGGCTAAAGAGGATGAGACGCGCGAAGCACCGGGCCGAGGCGGATAACCGGCTTATTGCAATGGGCCGCCGGGTGGTTTTCATCCGGTGAATCTATCGTGTCACTTCGTCCGCCGTCTTGGACTAAAATCTCGTCTCGAAGTGAAAACACGCACAACCAAGCACTCCATCACAACGGTGCCAAAAGCCCCGCCCCGGTGGACGCCTCGTTGCTGGAAAAACTTTTCAATCAAGCACCGGACGTCGGACGGGCCTTTCATGAAGCGGCTGTTCCTCCTTCGCCAAAGCTTCGGCGGACAGGCGCGTTGCGGATCGGTGTTGGCGCAAAGGCGGAAGAGGACTTCGCTGGTGTTGTGAACGTTCACGTCGACGTGTATGACGCCGCGACCTGGAGCGCCTTGTCGGGTGCCTTCACTCCACCCGCACCAGTCCGCGCTGGATGGCGTTGACGACGGCTTCGGTGCGGTCGGCGACGCCGAGCTTGGCGAAGATGGCGCGGAGGTGCGCCTTCGTGCCGTCGGTGGTGAAGCCGAGCACGCTGGCGATTTCTTTGTTGGATAGTCCTTTCGCCAGGAGTTCGAGCACTTCGATCTGGCGCGGTGAAAGCGGGGCTTCCTGCGTGTGCTCGCGCAGGCGGCGCGCGATGTTCGCGGGCAACCACGGTTCGCCGCGATCGACGGCGAGCAGCGCGGTGATGAGATCGTCCTGACTGGAATCCTTGAGCAGGTAGCCGCTGGCTCCGGCGTCTAGCGCGCGGCGAATGTCTTCCTCCGCGTCATAGGTGGTGAGCATCAGCAGACGCGCGGCGGGCGACTCGGCCCGGATGCGGCGCGCGGCTTCGATGCCGTCCAGCTTCGGCATCCGCACGTCCAGGAGCGTGATGTCCGGCTGGTGCTCGCGGTGCGCGGCGACCGCCGCGTGGCCATCGGCGGCTTCGGCG
>JBBQYK010000136.1:0-12025 GCA_038208765.1 Verrucomicrobiota bacterium | reverse complement strand
TCTTCAAGGCAAACGGATCCAGGGCCGCGTGCTCGGCTCGGAGCCGGACCTTCGTCGCCTCGGGGATTTCGGCGCTGCCCAGCAACCGTGCATACGGCGTCTGCGGCTTGGCCTCATAGATGCGCTTGGTCTTGCCGTCCTTCTTCTCCCGCCGCAACAGCTTGAAGGTCGGCTTGAAGTGGTTGGTGAACTGACTCCATTCGTGGGCATACAGGTCGTTCATCAGCGGCACCAACTCCGGATGCCCGAAGCGTTCGTGCCCGAAGAGTTGCCGCACGTGCGTCCAGTTCTTCTGCTCGCAATGCGCGTTGTCGTTCTTGCGATAGGCCCGGCGGCGCGTCCAGGTCAGCGGCACCGACCGTCCGGTCACATGCCGGTGCAAGGCCCAGTTGAGGAACTCGCCCCCGTTGTCGGTGTGGAAATCCTTCATCACAAAGGGCACCACCTGCTCCAGTTCCTTCAACTGCACCAGCACGGCGGCGGCGCTCTTGTTCCAGATGGCGCGGTTCTCCGTCCAACCGCTGTAGAGCTCGGTAAAAGTGAGGGAATTGACGTAATCGCCCTCGGTGCTGTCGTCGCAATGGGCCACCGTGTCGGCCTCGACCGAACCGACCCGCGTGGTGTCGGGCGGGCCGCGGCGCGTGGGCACGGCGTGGCGCAGGAGCGTGCCCGGCCGCGTGGTCGAGAGTCCCTTCTTGGGATGCTGCACCCGCGACGGACGCAGCAGGCGGTCGATCTGCGCGGGGCTGATCTGCAGCAGTTTTTTCTTAAAAGCTTCCGGCAGCGGCGCGCCGCGCCGCTCGTGATGTTCGAGCCATTCGGGCAACGCCGCTTTGAGCAGCTTGCTGCACAGTTGATCGCTGGCCAGCCACACCGCCTTGAGCACCGGCAGGACGACGACCGGATCGTAAGTGCGTTGGGGGCCGGGCCGCTTGGGCGGCGCGGTCGGCAGTGGACGGTGCAGGAGCCGCAGGGCGGCTTTGCGATGATAACCGCAGGTCGCGCAAAACTCGTCGAGGATGCGCGAACGATGCGGACGACCGGCGCGCTGGTAGCGGCCGTGGATGCGGGCCAGGGACTCGCGTTTGGCAGGCAGACTCATGTTCGGTGTTCGGGTAACCACGAATGTGAGTCAACGTATCGGCGAACCCCTCGTCCACCGCCCCGCCCAAGTAACATTTAATTTGAGTCAACTCGGAGGGACGCCGTTTTACTTTGACCTTCCCACTCGCTTTGCCGCGCACCTACGCTCGGGCGCATGGCTGAATTGAATTCTCCCAAACTCGGTGTCGAGGCGCGGCAGCCCGAACCATTGCGCCCGCTGCGTTTCCAGAATTACCGCACGCGCCCAACCGGTTTCATGCTCTAACTTCACACACCCGGAGAGCGAAACCATGGACCAAGCCCACCTCGATCAACTGCTCGACCCGCAGACCATCTCGCGCGCGGAGGCGCTGGGGTTGCAGGCGCGGCACATCGTCGAGGGCTACATGGCGGGCGAGCACAAGTCGCCGTATCGCGGCTTCGCCATCGAGTTCGCGCAGCACCGCGAATACACGCACGGCGACGACACGCGGCATCTCGACTGGAAGGTGCTCGGCCGCACTGACCGTTATTACATCAAGCAATACGAGCAGGAGACAAACTACGTCGCGAACATCCTGCTCGATGGCAGCGAGTCGATGAAATACGGCTCGGGCGCAGTGACGAAGTTTGATTACGGCCGCCAAATCGCCGCCTGCCTCGCCTTCCTCATCCTGCACCAGCGCGACGCCGCCGCGCTCGGCATCTTCGACCAGTCGATGCGCGATTACTCGCCGCGCAGTGATAACCGCTCGACGATTCACCGGCTCATGGCGCGGCTCGCCGCCTTCCAGCCCACGCAGCAGACCGGCATCGCCACCGTGCTGCACGACGTAGCCAACCAGCTTCGTCGCAAGGGCATCATCATCGTCATCAGCGATTTCTTCGACGACGAGGCGAAGGTGCTCGAAGGCATCCAGCACCTGCGCTTCGGCGGTCACGAGGTTGTGTGCTTCCACGTCATGGACCCTTACGAACTGGAGTTTCCTTTCACGGGACTCGTCGAGTTCGAGGGCTTGGAGAGCATCCCAAAAATCATGACGCGCCCCGCCGAATTGCGGAAAAGTTATCTCACCGAAGTGACCGCGTTCCAAAAGCGCCTGCGCGAAGGCTGCGAGAAGAACCAGTGCCACTACGTACTGGTAAACACCAAGGAGCCGCTGCACGAAATGTTGAGCGCGTATCTGGCGTTTCGGCTGCGGACGACGCGTTGAGTTCGCGGGTCTTGGGGATTGCGCCAGCGTATCGAACAAGATTCCCCGAAGCGGCAAACTTTACGCCTGACAATTCGCGAGCATGGGTGCTCAATACATCCGTAGCCAAACACCAGTCATCTCCAAACAACGCGAACATGAAAAACCAGATGCCCAGCCACCAAGCTAGATCAAGGGCCCGCTCATTGGCGTGGGTTGGAGCCGTGTGGCTGGGGGCGGCTGCCGCGTCTTGGGGTGCCGACTTCAGCGTCACATCGCCGGGCTTTTTCTACAGCATCAACGGTGCGCAGCCGAACCCGACGATCACTCTGGTGCGCGGGCGAACCTACACGTTCTCGGTTTCAACCGCTGCGAATCACCCATTTCAGATTCTCAGTCCGGGCACCTTCACGAACAACAACATCGCTTCCGGCACTATCACCTACGTCGTGCCCACCAACGCCCCGGCGACGAACAATCCCGGCTATCGCTGCTCGTTTCACAGTTTCAGCGGCATCATTCTCACCATCGATCCCCCCACCCCGCCCGTGCCAAAGATCGTGAGCTACTCCTTCGGCTCCAGCATCATCCTCCGCTCCGCACCGGCGACGAACACGTTCACCGTCATCCCCGAATTCAAAACGAACCTGAACAACACGAACTGGTTCGCACTCACCGTTCTGAGCAACCGTTTCTCGAACGGCACCAATGAAACTTTTTGCGGCCCGCCCTCCGCTACCAACCTCTTCATCCGCCTCCGCGTGCAGTAGCCCGCCGCTCACAATCTAAATTGTCTCCGCCCGCGCGGCCCACTACGCTCCGCGCATGAAAATGACGACGACCGAACGGCCCGCGCTGACGCGTGCCCCTTCGTCATTTGTCATTCGTCACTAGGCAATGGCTTTCCTCAACCCACTCCTGCTCTTCGGCCTGCTGGCGGTCTCCGTCCCGATCATCATCCATCTGCTCAACCGGCGGAAATTTCAGAAGGTCGTGTGGGCGGCGATGCGGTTCATCCAGACCAGCGTCGAAAAGAACCAGCGGCGGATGCGCGTCGAGGACATGATTCTGCTCGCGCTGCGCTGCCTGCTGCTCGTGCTACTGGCGCTGGCGCTGGCGCGGCCGGCCCTCAAGAATTCCGGCGCAGATTTTCTTGGGCAATCGAAGGTGACGGCGGTGCTCATCTTGGACAACTCGGCGAGCATGGGCATGAGCGACGGCACGGCGACGCGTTTCGAGAAGGCGAAGAAAGCCGCCGAGCAGGCGCTGGAAACCATGCCGTCCGGTTCAGCGACGGCGGTGTTGCTCGCGTCCGACATCGCGAATGGGGTCATCCCGGAGCCGACCTTCGATCTGAATCTGGCGCGCAAGGCCATTCGCGAAGCGCCGCTCACGGATCGCGCGAGTGACTTGCTGCCCAGCGTCCAGCGCGCGCTCGATACGCTCAAACCGCGCCTCGGTCTGCGCAAAGAGATTTATCTCATCACCGACGGCCAGCTCGCCGGATGGAAGCAGATGACGGAAATCCAGAAGCTGCTGGAAGTTTCGCAGCGCGACATCCGCAGCCACATCGTGATCGTGAGTGAACACGAGGAGCGCAATCTCGCCGTGACCGACTTGCGCAATGCCAGCGGCCTCGTGCCGGTGAACCAGCCCGTACGCTTCGAGGCCCGCGTGAGCAATCTTGGGCGTGAAGCCGTGAGCAACATCCGCGTCAGCCTTAGCGCGGACAACGAGCCTCCAAGTGACGAGTTCACGATTGATTCGCTCCCGCCCGGCGGCAGCAAGAGCGTGTCGCTCTTCGCCAAGCTGCGCGCGGAAGGCTTTCATTCCATCGTGGCACGCATTCCCGAGGACCGCCTGTCTGCTGACGACAAGCGCACGCTCGCCGTCCGCGCCATCAAGGAAGTGCGTGTGCTGCTCGTCGATGGCGATCCCGGCAACGAGCCGCGCGACAGCGAAACGTTCTTCCTCCGGCACGCGCTCATCCCAGTGCCGGCGAGCGAGCAGCCGAATTATTTCGTCAAGACCACGCGCCTCACCGCGCCGGAATTTCCGACGGCGCGCCTCGATGACTTCGATGCTGTGGTGCTCGCGAATGTCGCAAGCTTCGCCGACCCGGTAGCAAAGAGCCTGGAGCAATACGTCCGGCGCGGCGGCGGCCTGATGGTTTTCCTCGGCGATAAAATCACCACGGCGTTCTACAACGAACAGTTGGCGGGCAAGCACCGGCTGCTTCCTGCGACGCTGGTCACCGGGCGTGGCAATGCCGAACAGGACGTGGATTTCTTCACGATTCAGGATCGCGGATTGGATCACAGCATCGTGTCGCTCTGGAACGATCCGAACGCCGGGACGCTCTCGTCCGTGAGGTTTTACCGTGCGTATGATTTGGCGCCGGTTCCCGGAGCGCCGGCTTCCAGCACGGCACGAACCGCCACGACCGACCGAGCCGTGCTGGAAGCCGGCGCTCCAGACGAAGCCGGCCCGCCGCAAATCATCGCCAAGTTCAGTCACGGTGCGCCTGCCATCATCGAACGCACTTACGGCCTGGGCCGTGTCGTGATGTTCGCCAGCACGGCGGACACGGCGTGGAACGATTTTCCGGTGCGTCCATCGTTCGTGCCACTCATTCACCGCACGCTGGGCGCAATGGTGCAGCGGCAGGATGAAGGCTTGAACGTGCGCGTCGGCCAGAAGTTCATGCGCCGTCTCGCGTCCGAATTGCTCGACAAGGAAGCGCGCGTCTTCAAGCCGCGCCAGACCGACGCCCTGCTCGAACAGCGCCGCATCGAAATGGTCAACGGCTGGCCGACGCTGCAATACGACGGCACGGACCTGAGCGGCATTTACGAAGTGGCCGTGGGCGACACGCGCGGCGCGCTCCGTTTCGCTGCGCAACCGGACGCGGGCGAATCCTCGCTCGACGAACTTTCCTCCGAGCAAAAGAAATTACTCAGCGCATCCGCCCACCTAGTCGAGTGGGCGCCGAACATCTCGCTGAAGGATCAGATGCAACAGGCGCGCAGCGGCGCGGAGTTCTGGCTGCCCATCGTTATCCTCGCGCTGCTCATCGCGGGCGTGGAGACGTTCCTGGCGCAGTGGTTCAGCAGGAGCAAATGACCATGAGCGCGCAAAAACACAGCGCTGAAAGCGCGTCATTCGATAGCCCAGGGCAAAGCCCTGGGTTAGCGACCGCGATTGGGTTCAGCCCTGAAAGGGCGGAACAATGTTTCGCCCTTTCAGGGCTTAAAACACTTAATCGCACGACGACCCAGGGCTTTGCCCTGGGCTATCGAATTGCGCCCCTTCGGGGCTGGGCAACTCCGTTTTGTCTGACACGCGCATGACTGAACTCCTCCTCAAACTTCTCGGCACCGGGGTGGACGACGCGCTCGCCGTCAGCAAGGCGTCGCTCGCGTTTCGCGGCGGCGTGGGGATGCCGTGGATTGTTTTCGCGGCCATCGTGTTCGGACTGCTGACCTGGTGGAGCTACGCGAAATCACCGCAGACTCTTTCGCGTCCGCGCAAGTATCTGCTCACTGCGCTGCGCCTCGCGTTCTTCGCGCTCGTGCTCGGGTTGTTGCTGCGCCCGATTCTCGCGCTGACCATTGAGGGCAGCATCCGCCGATCGCTGGTGGTGCTGATTGATGATTCCACGAGCATGAACATCAAGGACCCGCGCCTCGATGCCGCGGACCAGAAACGCGCCGCGCTCGCGCGCAACGTCCTCGATCCGGCGAAGGGTCTCGGCCAACCCCTCGACGGCATGCGCAGCAAGGACAACGAGCAGATTGCGCGCGTCGAAGTCGTGCGCGGGGCGCTAAAAAATCCACGACTGAATTTGCTGCCGCGTCTGGAAAAGAACTTCGATCTCGATCCGTTCACTTTTGGTCACGGCGTGGCGCAGTTGCCGCATCCTGAGACCAAGACCAACGAGTCGCGCAAGATTTCAGACTATGCGTGGATTGAAAAGCTCGCGCCCGCCAGCGCGCTCACGCCCATCGGCGATGCGTTGCGCGAGGTGATTAATCGCAAGCGCGGCCAGCCGCTCGCCGGCATCGTGCTCGTCACGGACGGCGCGAACAACAGCGGCTCGCAGCCCCGCGAAGTCGCCACCATGCTGCGCGCGGAGGGCGTGCCGCTCTATATTTACGGCGTCGGCATCACCTCGCCGCGCGACATCATCGTGGCGAACATCTTCGCGCCCGACGTGACCTTCGTAAGCGACGACGTGGCTGTGACCGTGCGCGTGCGTTCGCAAGGGCTGAGCGGCCAGAGCGCGCGGATCAAACTGCAACTCAACAGCACCACGGTGGAGGAAAAGGAAATTCTCTTCGGCGCGGATGGCGAGCAGGTCGTGCCGATGAGTTTCACGCCGTTGAACCAGGGTGAGTTTGATCTCACCGCGTCCATCGAACCGCGCGACGACGAGACGGTGAAGGAGAACAATTCGGCGAGCCAGCGCATCAAGGTGGTGGACAGCAAAATCCGCGTGCTGCTCGCCGACCAGTCGCCACGCTGGGAGTTCCGCTATTTGCAGGCCATGCTCATGCGTGACCGGCGCGTGGATTTGAAGTGCTTTCTCGTCGAGTCGGATCCGGCCATCGCGCGCGGCACGAACTCGCCCTACGTCGATCAGTTCCCGTCGCAGCGCGAGGAGATGGGGAAATATGACCTCGTGATTTTCGGCGACATCGATCCGCGCAAACTTTCCCCGAACCAGTTGGAGACGGTGAGCTACTTCGTCTCGGAGCTGGGCGGCTCGTTCGTGATGCTGGCCGGAAAAAAGTTTTCTCCGCACGCCTATCGCCGCACTGTGATCGACAAAATGCTGCCGGTGGAATTCGACGGCGTGCAACTCACGGCCACGGAACCGGTCGCCGACAAACCCGTGCGTCTCGAACTCACCGCCGCCGGCCGCGCCAACCTGATGATGCGTCTTTCCGATCGCGAAGCCGAGAGCGCCGCGGTGTGGAAGCAACTGCCGCCGGTCTATTGGGTTGCGAAAGTGTCGCGCCCGAAGCCCGCCGCCGAAGTGCTACTCGTCGATCCCGATCCCGGCAAGGAATCGCGCTTCGGCAAGATGCCCGTGGTCGCGATGCAGCAATACGGCGCGGGCCAGGTGATGTATGTCGGCACCGACAACACCTGGCGCTGGCGCAAGAACGTCGGCGATCTTTATTACACCACGCTGTGGGGCCAGGTCGCGCAGCGCATGGCGATGCTGCACGTCCTCGGCGGCTCCAAGCGCACGCGCCTCTCGACCGACAAGAAAAGTTATGTGACCGGCGAGCGCGTGCTGGTCTTCGCGCGCTTGCAGACGCCGGGCGCGGAGCCGTTGCAGGAGGCGTCGGTGAAGGGCGTGTTCGGATTGCGCAGCGGCGGGCAGAAGACAGAAGTGATTCTGCGTTCCGCGCCGGATCATCCGGGATTATATCGCGGTGAGTTCGTCGCGCCGCTGCCGGGCCAGTATCAATTCTTCATGGAGCAGGACTTGAACACGCCGCTCGACTTCACCGTCACGGAACCGAAGTTCGAGTTCGGCGAAACCGCGATGAACGAAGCGATGCTCCGCGACCTCTCGACGGCGACGCGCGGCGCGTTCTTCCGCGAGGAGGATTTGTTCAAACTGCCCGACACCATCGCCGCGAAGACCGAGCGCGTGAAATCACCGCTCGAAGTGGAACTCTGGTCTTCGCCGCTGTATTTCGTCCTGATGCTGATGGTGCTGGCTGGTGAATGGTTGCTGAGAAAGATGTCGCATTTGAAATGAACGGGCGAAGACAACATCACGCAGCATGGGCGCGCGTAGTGGCGCGGTGTTGGAATCCCAAAGGGATTCCCTCACCAAAGCCCAGGGTTGCGAGTCCGCGAGCTACCCTGGGTCACGGTCACAAATCGTTCTTCAACCCTGAAGGGGTTGAATCAAGTCCGAGCCAGACGAAACGATTCAACCCTTTCAGGGTTGATGATTCCTTTTCGCGCGCACCCAGGGTAGCTCGTGCCGAGCAACCCTGGGCTTGGGTGCGACAATCCTTTCAGGATTGGGAGGGGCGCGCATCCTTGTTTCAAGCACCAGGCAAATTTCATCGCATGACATGATCAGCGAGCCTCCAACCACATCCGAACCGCGCCTCGCCCCGAGCATCCTGCTCACGGAGAAACTCGCCGCCGTGCGCCGCAAGCACGTCAACGTGGCTTCCGGCACGGGCGCGGGCATGGCGGTGGGCGCGTTCATCATCCTGCTCGCGACGGCGATGCTGCTGGACTGGTGGCTGGACTTCCCACTCTGGCTGCGCGGCGTAACGCTGGCCGTCACGCTGGGTGCAACTGGTTGGTTGGTGTGGCGTTACATCCTCTCACCGATCCGTCATCAACCGGATGATGACGCGGTGGCGTTACGCATCGAAAAGGCGCGTCCGTATTTCCGCTCGCGGCTCATTTCCTCGATTCAATTCACCCGCCCCGGCGCACTGCCTCCGGGAGCCGCACCATCGCTGGCGCGCATGACCGTCGCTGAGACCGAGGAACTCGCGCGCCCGCAGGATTTCACCGAGATCATTCCCACGAAGGAGTTCCGCCAAGTGCTGGTGTGGTCATTCGCCGTGCTGGTGCTCGGCGTCTTCGCGTTCATGTATGGCGGCGAGGTGAGCCGCGATTTGCTCAAGCGCGCTTTCCTCTCCTCGACGCTGGTGCCGCGCCATACGCGCGTGGCTGTGCTGACCGGCGACATGCGCATCGGTCTGGGCGACACGATTCGCATCGAGGCGCTGGCCCAGGGCGTGGTGCCACGCGCGGGCAAACTCACCGTGAAAACCTCCGGCCAACGCACGTTGGAATATCCGTTGGAGAAGGACAAGGACGGCAAGTTCGTGCGCGCGCTGGAGAACGTGCAGCAGAATTTTGATTACACCGTGCGGCTGAATGACGGCATGAGCCGCATGCATCGCGTGACCGTAGTGCCTCGCCCGACCACGGCCTCGATTCAGTGCGAACAGACATTTCCCGCTTACGTCGGCCTGCCGAAGACCAAGCGCGCCCTCGGCGATCTCACGCTCCTGGCCGGCAGCAAACTCGCGCTCACGGCCACGGCCACGCGCGACCTCAAGAGCGCGCACCTTCATCTCACCGGCTTGAGCAATGACGTGCCGATGCAGATCAACGCGGAGAACCCGCGTGAGCTGCGCGGAGAGTTTCCCATTCCCGCCAAGGGCCTCACAGGTTTCTCCATCGAGATGCTCGACACCGACGGCATGGCGTCGCGCGACTCGGCGGTCTATCGCATCGACGTGGTTCCCGACCGCGCGCCGAAAGTGAAAATCGTTTACCCCGACCGCCGCGAGGAACTCGTCACGCGCCAGGCCATCCAGCCCATCGGCTTTGAGGCCACGGATGATTTTCGCATCGCACTGGCGCGCCTGAAGTATCGCGTGGGTGAATCCGAGGACGCGGAAATCAAAACCATCGAACTCGATCTCGGCACCAACGCGGTGAAGGACTTGAAGAACCGCTACGAATGGAACATCCGCGACTTCCAGCCGCCGCTGGCCGAAGGCACGCGCATCGAATTCTGGATCGAGATGCAGGACAACAACGACGTGACCGGCCCCGGCCTGGGCGTGACCGAGCACCAACTCCTGCGTGTGGTGAGCGAAAGCGAGAAACGCGCCGATCTGTTGAACCGCGCCGGGGATTTCCTCGGAACAATCAACGATGTGACCGGCGATCAGGAGAAGCTGAACTTCACGCTCGGCACGCTGATCTACGAGCGGAAGTAGCGGGGTGGGAAAGTATTCAGTGAAACTGTGCGTCAGTATTCAGTCAGCCGGTTGAAGTCGAGGGTGGGTTGAAAACTGATTACTAATTTACTGATTAGTAATTTTGCTCTGCGCCAGCGCCCGGATTTTTTCCTCCACCCCCTTCACGTCGCGCACGGCCATGAAGCCGATGTTCGTAGTGTATTCCCGGCCTTTGCTGCCGCGCTGGAATTCCTGCGTGAAAATCAGATCGCCCGAGCCGTCGCTGTGCTGCTTGCGATGCAAATCGCCTTGCAGGGCGGACGGCTCGAACGAACGCACGGTCATGCTCCCACGCCAGCCGCCTTGAAACAGAATCGCCCGCCGGTCGGTGATGACATACGCGGTGCGCCGCGCGCCGCGCCGCACCCAATACGGACTGGAGAGCATTCCCAACCCGATGAGGATGAACGGCACCCCAAAGAGCGGGAACAACCAAACGATGGCGCCGCCGTTCGACTTGGAAACGCCCTTCGCCGCCATCGTCACCCAGAAAATCGCGAACGCCGTCCACGGGATGCCGAAGATCAAAATGCCCAGTGAGGAACGCGCCAGCCGTCCGGGAATCGGCTGATCCAACCAAACGATGCATTCGCCGGATTGCAGTTCCAGTTCGACTTGCGAGCGCAGATTGCGCGGGAGGCTCGTGGGTTCGGTCACGGCAGGTTGGTGGTTGCGCTCACGCTGCGAGCGCAGGGCCTCGCAGCGCGAGGCCTTCCACCTTGCGCGGGTTATTTCAGCGCGTGGGCCTCGGGCTTCACGCCTTTGATGTAGCCTTTGAAACCGTACATCGTGGGTTTGAATTCGCCGACGATCTCGACGTTGGCCTTGGCGGGCACGGCCAGGCCGAGTCCCCAGTACACGCCGTTCACCACGAGCCGCCTCATTCCTTCGCTCTGCAAGTCGGTTGCCGAACCCATCGTGGTGCAGAGAATCTTGTTCACTTTGCCGGCGTCGTTCTTCACTTCGCGCGTCCAGGCCACGGGCATCATCGGGTCGTTCACGCCCTGTTCGACTTTGGCGACGGTCTTCTTTTTGTAATCCGCCGGCTCGTCGGTCGGCTTCATGCCTTTGAGCACCTGGCCGCGCAGGAGAATCTTTGCGTCCGCAGGTGGCGCTGCTTCATAGACGTCGGTATCGCCGAACACGTCTTCCACGCCGCGCAGGATGGCTTCGTTCTTCGCCGAGGCTTCGATGACGCCGCGCGTCGCCTCCTTCTTGTGGACGCCCCAGTGCGTGAGCCACGTTTCGCCGAGCACCTGTTTTCCGAAGCCGCCTTTGTTGCCGTAATTCCATTTCGCGAACGGGCTTTCCTTCGGGATGCCGCTGAACGCGTGCGTGCTGGTGCGCAGCGCGATGATCGGCACGCCACGGTCGAGCGCCTGCGCGAAGTGGCCGGTGGTGTGGTCGTCCCAGTGGCGGAAGCGCAGCGACATCACGATGGCGTCGGCGGAGTCCAGCGCGTGCGGATTCGAGAGGCTGCCGCCGGCGTCGGGATTGATGAAGCCGTTCGTGTCCACGGAGAAGAGCACCGTGCATTTGAAGCCGTGACGCTGGGAGAGAATTTTCGCCAACTGCGGCAGCGCTTCTTCCGAGCGATACTCCTCGTCGCCCGCGAGCAGCACGATGTGCTTGCCCGCGCCAGGGCCGGGCTTGGGCGCGTATTCCACCCAGTCATCTGCCCGCACGGCGGCGAGCGAGAACGCGGTGAGAAGGAGAATGGCAAAGAGATTTTTCATAACAGATTTTGGTTCGCGCGGAGTCATAGCGGAGGGCAGACGAATTGGGAAGGGCGGTTGTTCGACGGGGTGTGATTGAAAGTGGCGGTCAGTCGTAGCGCAGATTTGTAATCTGCGGTATCGCCGAATTGCATTCGGCAGGGCGTCGGCGAGGGCGAAGGCGTTGGAAGTTCGATCAGCCTGCGGATTGAAAATCCGCGATACAGCAGAA
>JBBQYK010000135.1:0-12055 GCA_038208765.1 Verrucomicrobiota bacterium | reverse complement strand
GATGACGCGGACGTGTTCATCGAACCCATCGGCACACAAGGCTTCGCCCCCACCGATCTCGCGGTCGCGGCGGATGGCTCGCTCTACATTTCCATCGGCGGACGCAAGACACGCGGCGCGGTCTATCGCGTGGAATGGATGGGGGCGCAGACGCCGCCGAATCTCGCGCCGCTGGCCAGCGTGGACCTGAACAACGTGCTGCTCGCGGCGCAACCGCTGGAGGCCTGGTCGCGCGCGCTCTGGATGCCGGCGGCGCAACGGCTCGGCGCACAGGCTTTCGGTCAATTCGTCTCGGATAATTCCTGGCCCGATGAATACCGCGTGCGCGCCA
Organism: Verrucomicrobiota bacterium; assembly: GCA_038208765.1. Lineage (GTDB taxonomy): Bacteria > Verrucomicrobiota > Verrucomicrobiia > Limisphaerales > SIBH01 > JANNGC01. Next base: position 11,724 of record JBBQYK010000135.1, on the reverse strand, counting down.
TCGAGGTGCTCACGGAATTGTTTGGTGGCGTGCCGCCGTTGCGCGCGAGGGCCGCGCTACAATCCGGCTCTGACCTCGTGCGGGCCCGGCTGGCCTGGTCGATTGGCCGCGCGCCGGGTGAGAACGCCGCCGATCTTTTGCTCACCCTCGCCAATGATCGCAACGACGCCGTGCGTCGCTGCGCGCTCGACGCCATCGCGGATCAAATCACGCTTTTTAACGGCGCCGACCTCGTGCGCGTGGCCCAGGCGGGTCTTTCCCACGCGAACAAATTCGTGCGCCTCGCCGCCGTACGCGTCGCGAGCCGCATGCCCGGCGACGCGTGGCTCGAACTCACGACCGTGCTGCCGAAGAATTCTCCTGCGGTCGCCGAAGCCGCCATCGCCCAGGTCTGGCGCACGCCAGATCGAGTGACGCATCCCGAAATCATCCCGCCGCTCACGAACCTCCTCGCGCAAACCACCGACGCGAACGTGCGCCTCGATGTCGTGCGGCTGCTCATTCTCGCGCTGGGCGACTGGCACTTGAACAATCCTTCCGTGGAAGTCTTCACCGCCTACGAGCCGCCGACCGAGTTGAAGGAATTCGATCTCCCAGCTCTGCGCCAACTGGCGCGCGGCATCTTTCCCTCCGGCAATCCTGCGCTCGACACCGAGACCGCGCGCCTGCTGGCCATGCTGGAGGACGGCGAAAAACGCACCGCCGGACTGTTCTTGAATCTGATCACCGACCGCAGCGACGCGAGTTCGGACTTTCATTACCTCACCTGCCTCGCGCGCGTCCGGGCTACGGTACCGGAGAATGCGCCGCGCATTGCCGCCGCGATTCTCTCGCTGAATCGCAAGCTGGGCGGACAGGAGGCGCGCGTGAAACAAAATTGGAGCGTGCGCCTCGCGGAAGTGACGCAGCAACTTTTGCGGCGCGACCCCGCGCTGGCCGATGCCTTTCTGCGCAACCCGCAACTCCTCGCGCCGGGGCAGGTGTTTCTCGCGACTGCATTTGAAGGCGAGAAACATCTCGCCGTTGCACGCGCCTTTCTCCACGCGGTGCGTGCGAACACCGCCTTTCCCTGGTCCAGCGAACTCGTCGCGCTGCTCAACGTGCTGCCGACCGAAGACGTCGCGCCGCTCTACCGCCGCCATTGGCACAACGTCGTCTTGCGCGATGAGATGTTGCCGCGCCTCGCCGAGCAACCGCTCGCAGGCGACCGCCCAAAATTTCTCTCGGGACTTGGTTCGCTCCAGCCGTCCGTCGCGCGTGCGAGCCTCGGCGCTCTGTTAAAACTGCCGCCCGATCCCACCGGCACGAATCTCGTCGCGCCGCTCAAGCTTTTGCACAAGTCCCTCGGTGAACCCGCCGAGCAACCGCTGCGCACGAAGCTCGTGACGCTGATCGGCACCAGCCTGAAGCACGAATTCCAAATCATCGAGCCGCTCAACGCCGACGCCGTGACGCTGCGCAAGACCTATCAGCCCGTGTTCGATTTCGTGGGTGGCAAATATCCCGGCCTGCTGCGCGCCATGAACGCCGAGGACCACGACGACCCAGTGAAGTGGATCGCGACGTGGAAGCAAATCGCCTGGGCGCGCGGCGACGCCCGACGCGGCGCGGAGATTTACACGCAGCGTGCGTGCGCGTCCTGTCACGGCGGCGCGGCGGCCATCGGCCCCGATCTCGCGGGCGCGGGCCAGCGCATGTCGCCGGAGGATTTGATGAACGCGATTGTTTTCCCGAGTCGCGACATCGCGCCGCCGTATCGCACCACGACCTTCCGCCTGCGCAACGGCGAGACCTACACCGGCATCGTCGCGTTCGAGTCAGCGGACGGCTGGATCGTGCAAACCGGCGCAGGCACCACCGCACGCATCGACAGCGCGAACGTTATTTCGCGCACCCCGAGCGGCGTGTCGGTGATGCCGAGCGGATTGCTCAGTGGATTGAACGCGCAAGGCCTGGCGGACTTGCAAGCGTATCTGCGGACGATGGGACGCTAGTGGCGCAGGCGTCCCGCCTGCGATAGTCCGGCGGCCGTCCCGGCTGCCGGATCAACACCAGCCGGGACGGCCAGTGGACGAGTGGCAGCCGGGACGGCTGCCCCACTAAACCGGAACCATGCAGTTGAAATCCACCATGCCTCACGCCAAGGCCGCGAAGGGCGCAAAGGAATGGGCCGTCTGGAGGCTTCAACTGCATGGTTCCGGCTAAACTCAGTGCGTCATCGCGTACACGATGGCGTTGATGCCCATGGGGAACGCCTTCGGCTCGGAGAAGATTCGGAAGTAATCTGGATCGGCCTCGCGTTCCCAGCCGTCGCCGAGATCGGTGTTGTGGCAGATGAGCATGATCAGGCGGCCCTTGTCGTCGGAGATGCCGCGATAGTGCGGCTCGTGGTCGCCGCCGTTTCGGAATTCCTTCAGTTCGTGCGTCGTGCCGCGGCTCTGGTAGTAGCGCATCCACGGCAGGCCCGGCACCTGGGGGTATTCTTTCAAATCAAACACGGTGTGAAAAATCGGATGGGCCAGCGGGAGGTCGGTGACTTTCTGTTTCGGAAATTTGTCGGCGGGAAACAGTCGTTGCAGTTCGTCCTCGAAATTCTTCCACTCCCGGTCGCCCCAGAAGTCGTCCACCATCAGGAAACCGCCGTTGAGCAGATATTTTCGCAGCAACGGAATTTCCTGGTCGGTCAGGAAGCCGCGCCCTGGCTCGATGAGGTAGAGGAACGGGTGGTGGAAGAGATTCGTGTCGGTGAGCTTCACGGTGCGGCTGTCGGAATCAACCTTGATGGCGGTGATCTGTTGCAGCCGGTAGGAGAGACCCAGATCGCACGCGGGGAAATCAATCAGCCAGCGCATGTCGGCGTCGGAGCTGCCCCGGTTGTACAAATCGTAGCGCGCCACGTACTGGAGGCGGGTGAACTGGAAGACGTCGTTGGTGAACTCCGGGTCCACCGGCCACGTCGGCGTGGCGTTATCATCGAAGGCGCGACCGGATTTGATTTCCTGCCCGGTGAACCGTTGCAGGTCATCTTCATCCGCCGCACGCAGCGACGCGGCTCCGAGAAGGCCGAGGGCCAGGATGAGGTAGCGGCTCCAGTTCATTGGTTGGGCGCGACTGTGCGCGCTCGGTACGGGCGGTGCAACTGTGGGATTGTCAAAATGCCTCCACGTAAAGGAGCGCGGACCGCCGAGTCCGCGCGATCATTTGCACCATCCATACAACATTGGTCAGGAAGATCAGGAACACGCGGACTCGGCGGTCCGCGCTCCGCAGGCCCAGGGGCGTCACCGCTTCAGGAACTCGACCTTCGCCGTCAGTTCAGGCGTGAGGAACTTGTCCGGGTCGCGAATCTGCACCTTGAGTTGCAGCGTTCCTTTCTGGCGGCTGGCTTCCGGGGCCATCTCGGCGACGTAGCCGCGATAGATTTTATCGGGATACGCCTCGGGACTCACACGGCATTCCTGGTTGAGCGAAACTTTCGCCACGTCGGCTTCATTCAAATCGATCTCCACCTGCAAATCCTTCGTGTCGGCCACGGCGAGAAAGGCGGTGCTCGGGCCGCGCCCGCCGCCGAAACTCTGCGGCGTCACCAGCTCGCCCTGATCGACCAGCTTCTCCAAGACCACGCCGCTGATCGGCGAGCGGATGACGGTCCATTCGAGATACGTGCGCGCGAGCTGCGCGCCTGCCTCGGCCTGCGCCAGCGAAGCCTTTGCGGCGGCCACGCGCAGGCGGGTTTCGTCTTCGATTTGTTTGGTCTCAATGTTTAGCGCGATCAGTTCGCGGACGCGGCGGTAATCGATCTCGGCTTTTTCCACGGCGACTTTCGCGTTGGCGATCTGCGCCTCGCCTTCGAGCACGCGCGACTTTTGCTCGGCGTCGTCGAGCAGCACCACGATCTGGCCGTTCGTCACGGCGTCGCCTTTCTTCACGCCGATCCATTTCACCACGCCGAGGAAGCGCGGCGAAATCTCGATGCGCTCGCGGTTCACGATGTAGCCGCTCACGGTCAGCACGGAGTCGGAAGCCGAGCCGGAGGCCCCGACGCTGGTCGAGGCATTGACCGGGGCGGTCTTGGTGGAAGGATTCTTGTCCGGCGGGCGGTTCGCGACGCGCTGATCCTTTCCGCGCGCGAAAGCGAACCAGAGCGCCGCCGCCGTCGTGAGGATGACCGCCCCGAAGATGAACCACGGCGTGCCCCGGCTGCGCTGTTTGCTTTCGGAACGGATGCGAAGTTTCTCGAGTTGTTGCGAATCCACGACGGGCCGAATAAAGCAGCTTGGCGCGAACAAGCACGGAAAAAGTCATGCGGTCCATTTTTTCGCCGCCGAGAATTCCATTCGCCTTAACCGCCCCGGCCTGTTAACGCTTTTTGCAGGAGCCAACATGCCAATCATTGCCTGTCCCGAATGCAGCCGCGAAGTTTCCACCGCCGCGAAGTCATGCCCGGCCTGCGGCTTTCCCGTGGCGGAAAAACTGCCCGCGCCGGTCTCCGCCTCGCTCGCCACCGATGAACTGCTGGCCGAGGTGCGGCCTTCGTGGTGGCGCTACTTCTGGTGGCTGTGTTTCGCGTGGCTGATCATCCCGTTCATCGTCGCGTGGGTGAAGCGCAGCGGCGTGGTCCTGCGCATCTATCGCCAGCGCATCACGCTCGAACGCGGCCTGCTCAACAAGTGCGAGCGCGAATTCTTCATGCGCGACGTGCGCGCCATCGACATCGATCAAAGCTTCATGGGGCGCATGGTCGGGGTCGGCGACATCACGATCTCGACGGCGGCTTCGGCGGATGGAACGGAGCGCGTAGAAGGCGTGCCGAATCCGCAGGGGATTCGCGATCTCATCATCGCGCAACGGCAGGGACACTAGGCACCCAGACTTTCCGGTGCGCGCACCGCCTCATCACCGTGCTGGCCGCCCGCCCGACGCGATCACCGCCGCGACGTTGTTCAGCGGCGGCACCAGCACCCAACGTCCGTTCACCTGGCAGAAATCTCCGGGGCGCGTCGTGCTGCCGGTCTTGTCCACGGTCAGCGAAAACACCGGCAGGTCCTGCGCCATCCAGCCGCGCGTGCGCCACTCCTGCACCAGCCCGCTGGGCGGGCCGGGGCGCACGCGCCAGATTTCTTTGCTCGCCTCCGCGTCGCGCAACGAGGACGCGGGCGCGCGTTTGATCTGGCGGTTCACTTCGTCCACCACGAGCCACGCGGCGGCGGCGTGTTTGCGGAACATGCGCTCGGTCTCCGCCTTCGTCGGGTTCAGCGCGAGCAACGTGCGGCTGATGTCCGCGCCGCTGCCGTGGCGCAGCGTCGCCTCCATGCGCTCGTAAAAATCCACCAGGTTTTTCTGAGACGGATCGAGCGCGGGCTTGGGGCCGGTGGTTCCGCCGGCTTTGCGGAGCAGGCCAATCACCTCGGCCTGACCGGCGCGCAACGCGTAGGCCAGCGGCGTTTCTCCACGTGCGTCCGGCGCGTCCACCTTCGCGCGGTGACGAAGCAGCGATTGCGCGACCCCGGCCTGGCCGCTCGCGGCGGCGGAATGCAGCGGCGTGAGCGCGGCGGCTCCATCAATGGCGTTGGGGTCTGCGCCGGCGGTCAGAAGCAATTCCACGACGGCGGCATTTCCCACGCGCGCGGCCTCGCCGAGCGGCGTGCTGCCCGCGCGGTTGCGGACGTTGACCTCGGCACGTTGCGCGAGGAGCAGCTTCACCAGTTCCGGCTGCTCCGGGACGAGCACGGCGAGCATGAGCGGTGACGTGTCGAAGTTGTCGCGCACGCTGGCGGACGCGCGCCCCGCCAGCAGCAGGCGCGTCATGTCCACGTCCCCGCGCCGCACCGCGACGTGGAGCGGCGTCACGCCGCTGTCGGCGCGCGCGTCCACTTTGGCGCCGAGCGCGAGGAGCACCTGCGCGACGTTCGTCTGTTTTTTTCCGGCGGCGACGTGCAACGGCGTCAGCCCTTTTTCATCCGTGGCGTTCACCAGGTCGGGCGAGGACTTGTAGAGATATTTGATCTGCTCCACGTCGCCCACGCGCGCCGCCTCGTGAATCGGATAGCCCACGGCCATCAAGTCGGCCTCGCTCGGCGGCTTCGGTCCCACGGCCGGCGCGGCGCTGGTGGGCGGCGAGGGGCGACTGGCCGCAGCGGCCGGCGCGGAGTGGTTGGTGGTGAATAGTGCGGACGCGGGCGGCGCGGCATTCGTGCGGGCGGTGGCCACGCGCGCCTGGGGCGGGACGACTTTTTCCAGGCCGCCCTGCGCGCGCAGATAAGAGGCGATGTTGGGGTGCTTACTTCCGGCGAGTTTCAGCGGCGTCAATCCGCTGAAGTCCGTGGCGTTCACATTCGCGCCACCGGAGACGAGCAGCTTCACGATCTCGAGATGCCCGGCGCGCGCCGCCTCGTGCAACGCGGTCGTGCCCCCCTCGCGCGCGCTGATCGTGGCGGGATTCGCGCGCAGCAGGCTCCGCACTTTTTCCACGTCGCCGCGCCCGGCCGCGTCCTGCAACTCGCCTGCCGAGATGGCAAGCGCGGCGCACAACCAGCAGGCTAACCAAAGGTGTTTCATGCCCAGCATTCCAGCACGCAGGCGCGAAAGCGGTCAAGCGAGGGACTGAATTCAAGTGGGGCAGCCGTCCCGGCTGCCCGGCGTCCTGTGGGCGTCTCGCCTGCAGATTTGACAGCCGGGACGGCCATCGGACGAATGGCAGCCGGGACGGCTGCCCCACTACACTACCGCGCGTGCAAATCGCGCACACCGTTCCTCAGCCCGTGCAACTGCTGAACCTCGGCCGTGGTCAGCGCGCGCTTGAACACCGCGAGTTCATCCCACAGCCCGACGTAACTCAGCCCCAGCCCGATGAGGCATTTCTCCTCGTCCCAGGTGAATGTTTGCTGGCGCGCGCTGAGCGTCGCGGCGTGTGCGCCGTCGAGATACAGCTTCGCCACGCCGTCATCGCGGCCCGTGTTGAAATGCTCGAAGGTGAAGGCCACGTGCGTCCACTTCCCGCGCGCGAACGGCGTCGTCGCGGAAGTGGCGAGAGATTTTTCCGACGGAGCCACGTCGCCCCATTTTTTGTTCGCGGGATTCCAGACTTTGAAATCGGCATACGCGCCGAGGCGGAAGGGGATGTCATTCGTGCGCTTCTCGAACTCGACGAAGAAGCCCGCGTCGTTCCACGCGCGCGGCGTGATTTGAATCGGATCGCAAAAGCCCGACTCCAGTTCGCCCGCCGGATCAGTGCTCAACCAGAACGAGACTGTGCCGCTCCAGTCGTTCGTCCGGTACGCGACATTCTTCGCCGCGCGGAAGAACGGCATCGGCGATTTCTTCTTCGTGAACCGCAGCGCGTGACCGAAGCGTCCGGCGCCGCGCACCAGTTGCACTTCGCCACTCGCAGGCAGACCGGGCCTGGCCTCCGCCTGCTTGCTCAAAGACGGGGCGTGACGCAACGCCGGATCGCCCAGCGCGAAATCCGCATCCAGCCCGTGATCGAAGGAGGCGTGAAACGTCAGTGCCTCGCGCAGCGCGGCGGGTGAAGAAGTTTTCGTGGTCGCGCACCCGCTAAGGAGCGCGGCGCAGGCTGCGGACAGGACCCAACAAACCGGTGAACATTTGGAATTCATAGAAATCTTGGATGACGTAGGCCGCCGGCTTCTTCGAGAAAAATTTTGTGGTCGTTACTTCTCCGCGACGCAGTGGAGAAATTTCTCCCCCCGCAAATAAATCTCCCTGTCCACCAGTGCCGCTGACGCACTGAAAGAGTCGTTGAGATGATTCCCCGCCAGCGTGGCGGTCTCCTTGTCGTGGCGCAGCACCACCGTCGTGCCGTCGCGCGCGCAGCCGCCGCTGCACATGGCTGCTGAAACGACGATGTCATTTGGCAGCCTCTATTTTGAGCGGACGCACTCTGGGATCGAGGGCTGTCAGCGTAATCATCCCGCTCTGCTGCGGCTGGCCAGAGCGCGTAACCTCGAACGCCAACGGCAGATTCACCGGCAAGTCCTCGGCCACGCGCGTGAGCGCAAGGTCGCTCCACAACACTCCTTTCGCCTGGCTGCGGCCGTAAAAAATTTTCTCCGCCAGACCGAGCGTGATGAACAGGGCACGCGCCTCCGAGTCGTCCAGGCCCGGAGCCTGCAACGACACCATGCGGCCATCGTAAAAATTCCGCGTGCCGGCATCCGGCAGCGCGGGCAGTTCCAGTTCCAGCGTGCGCACCGCGCCGAGGGCGAGATCGAGGTTCGACGCGAAACCGCTGCCGCGCACGCGCTGCCAGCCGATGAGCTTTCCCGGCACGCGCGCGACGACCACATATTCGGCACCGGCCTCGGTGTCGATGCGCACCCGCCCGCGCGCATCCGACAAATCACCCGTCACCGCCGGGCGTTCGCCAAGCAAATGGCGTTGCACAATCGCTCCACTCACAGGCTTTCCCCCATCCAGCACGCGCACCGCCAGCCAGGCGTGTCCGCGTTCAGGCGCGGGGAGATAATTCGTGCTGCTCAAATCGATCACGGTTTCCTCTCCCGCACGGACGGAAACGGTGATGTTGCTGATGGGACCAAATTCAAAAGGGTTGTAGCTTACGAGTTGATACGCGCCCGGCGCGACGAAGGGCGCGTGCAGACCATTGCTGCTCAACGTGACCCTGTAGCTCGTGATGTCCGCGCTCTCGCCCGCCATCAGATACACGGATTTGGGATTCGTCGTCAGGCCGGACGGCGTGAGCACGCGCACGGAACCGGCGGGCTGCAACCGGATGAGGAGATCGCGATTCGAGGCGTTGGCCGACGGCGGCTGCGCCAGCCAGCCGGGCAACGTAACCGTGTTACCATCCGCGCCGTATCGATGGATGTTCAGAAAACATTCTTCCGGCGCCCATTCGAAACGAAACTGGCCGTCCGCGTCGGTCACGGCCTTGAGGCCGTGAAAAATCCGGTTTGGCCGCATCGGTCCCGCGTTAATGCCAGTCTGCTGTTTCAACTGCTCGCTCGTTGTGAACGGATAAAGTGTCGCATCGGCCACGGGCCGCCCGTCGGGATCAATCAACCGCCCGCGCAACGATTGTCGGACGGAGCGGTGCAACGAATCGGGCACGGAAATCTCGACGACGCGGTTCGTCTCGCCGCTCACGTCGATGCGCCGGCTGAATTCATTCCAGTTCGTGCCCTGCGCCCGGCGGATGTTGATGGTGCCGGTGTTTTTCTTGACGAAAATGTTCCAGCCCCCGGCGTCCCAACTGCCGCCGCTGCTCGTGACCGTGCTGCGACCGCCCGCAAAACCGTCCCACTCGTAAAGCCGGATGTCGGGAAGGATCGCCCCGCGCTCATCGACGAAGCGAAGGGTCACGCGCTTGCGTTCGCCCGCCGGTTGCGACGCGCGGGAGTGAAGTGTGACCTGGCCGGCGCTGGTCAGCCCGTTGTCATAGACCGAGAGCGGTGCCATGGGGCTGAAAGAATGTTGCGCGCCAAAGTAGATCGGCAGTTCGTAGGCGCCATCGCGCCGCGTGCGGGTAATTTCATCGGGAGGTTGAGTGCCGGACGGCACCGCGCCAAACGCGCTGCGGTTCAAATTCCAGTGACCTTCTTCGGAATGGACCTGACGGATTTGAATCGGATGGCCTGACGCCGGAGAACCGTTTTCAAACAACAATGTTCCCCGATGAATGCGGCGCACTTCGGGCAGGGTGATCGTCACGGCATGCACCGGCTCATCCCAGGAGCGCGGATTCAGCGGGTAGAGAAACGGAAGTCCTTCCGGCGACCGGATCAGCAGAAATTCGCCGCAATGCTCGATTCGAAACTTCCCCGAGCGTCCAGTGCGGAAAAAATTTGCGGCGGCGAAACTCCCAATCATTGGACCGCGATTTGATCCGCCGGAGGAAACCAGTTCCGTGTCGCGCGCCACCCACCAGCCCTTTGCCGGCTGGCCGTCCGCGAGCAGCAGCCGGCCTGCGAGAACGTGATCGCCCAGCAACGAGCGTGCCTCCTTTTCCGTCAGCCGCACGGCCACTTCTTTCGCGTCCGCAGGGAATCGGCGCAAGGCCGTGCCGATCTTCAACTCAGGATCAGCCCCGGACTGCGGCCGGACAAAACGAAATTCCGCATGCTCGTCCAGACGCCCGCGCGCGGTCTGCCGATAGCCGCCGCTGGCGTAGTAGATCTGGATTGGCTGCCAGTGAGCCAGTGCCGCCGCCGCGCCGGTGATCCGAATTAGCGTCGTCGCCGCGCGTTCAAGCTGAAAGCTCTGCTCGATGCGGGCACCGGGAAAAGCCGACCACCACGCATCATGTGGAAGGAAGCCGTCTCGCTCAATGCGCCACGAGCCGCGATGGTCGATCTCCGTCACCGCGTTGGTGAGCCGCACCTGTAGTCGCGCCTCGCCGTCGCGGTTTGTCGTCACGCGCACCGGCTTCCGCGCGGGATGCTGTTCGGAAAACTTCAAAAGCACCGTCGCGCCGGCAACGGGCCGCCCGGTGGCATCCGTGACGCGGACGTTGAACTCGGCGGACTCCATCGGATCGAGCGCCAGCGCCGCGGACGTGCCCAGCGCGAGAGCCGCGCCAGCCATTCGTCCCATCCAGTTTTTGACGGAGCCGCCATCCATAAGTTGAGATTCACGCATGTTCTCGCTTGATGGAGACGGGCGCACAAGCTGGGATTTTCTTACCTGACGCCAAAGCCCGGATTATTTCTCCGCGATGCAGTAGAGAAACTTTGCGCCGCGCAGATAAAGTTCCTTGTCCGCCAATGCCGCCGAGGCGCTGAAGGAATCGTCGAGGTGGTTCACGGCCAGCGTGGCGTTTTCCTGGTCGTGGCGCAGCACGACCGTGGTGCCGTCACGTGCCGTGATGTAAAGGCGGCCGCTCGCGCCGACCGGGGACGAGAAGATGAAATCGCGAAGGCCATCGAGACGCAGCGGCTCGCCGCGAAGTTCGCCCGTGGCCGGATCGAGGCGGACGAGAATGTTCTGATTGTGGCGAAGGTGATAGAGCGTGTCGCCGTAGAGCAGGGGCGAGGAGACGTAGGGCGTGAGGCGGTTGAGTTTCCACACGACATTCGTGGTCGCGGTGATGTCGCCCCGCGCGCCTGCAAGACGAATCGCCACCATCGCCTGCGAGTAGTAGCTGTTCCCCGCGATGATGATTCCGCGCCAATGCACCGGCGAGGAGACGACATTGTCCGTGAGTCCGGCGCATTCCCAAAGCAGCGCACCGGTCGCGAGGTCGTAGCCGCGCACGCGCTTGGTGGCGCTGACGACGACTTGTGGTTTTCTTTCGCTCTCGACGACAAGCGGTGTGGACCAGGAAGTCTTTTCATCGCGCGTAATTCTCCATCGCTGCTTGCCCGTGCGCTTGTCGAAGGCGTGGAGGAACGAACTGCCCTCGTGATCCCAGTTCACAATGAGCGTGTCGCCGTGCAGCACTGGAGAACTGCCCTCGCCGTGCGAGTGCAGCGTCTGCATCTTGCCGAGGTCGGCCTGCCACTTCACCGCGCCGTTGGTGTCGAGGCAGTAGAGTCCACGCGAACCGAAGAAGGCGTAAAGGAACTCACCATCGGTGGTCGGTGAATTTGACGCGGGGCTGCCAGTGTCGTGCCCGCCTTCGTGCGGCCATTCCTCGCGCACCACCTTTTTCCAGAGTACGCGCCCGTCGATCCGGCTCAGGGCCAGGACGAGATATTGATTGGTGCGCGTGACCGGCACGCTGTCATGCACGCCGGGCGCGGAATC
>JBBQYK010000134.1:0-12117 GCA_038208765.1 Verrucomicrobiota bacterium | reverse complement strand
ACCGTGAAGTCGGAGACGGCGGCGAGGGTGGAGGCGGTCATGGAGCGGTGGAAAAAATTCCAAATTCCAAATTCCAAATCCCAAACAAATTCCAAACTTCAAAATCCAAGGGATGCGCTCGGTTGGTCGGACGAAAAGCGGCGCTGAAGCGACCGCACTCTCCCGCCTTGCGGGACTGACGCGCGGCAGCGAACGCCTCGTCCTGCGCGGAGCGTTTGGAGTGCGGTCGCTTCAGCGCCGCTTTTGGAATTTGCGACTTGGAGTTTATTTGGATTTTGTGATTTGGGATTTGGAATTTCACCCCGGCGGGGTGCTACGGCACCGGCACCTTCGAGAGCAGCGTCTTCACCAGCGAATCCGTCGTCACTTCCTCGGCCTCGGCCTCGTAGGTGAGCAGGATGCGGTGGCGTAACACGTCGTAGGCGATGGCTTTCACGTCGTCGGGCGTGACGAAGGCGTTGCCTTGCAACAGTGCGTGGGCGCGGGCGGCGAGCGTGAGATTGATGGTCGCGCGCGGGCTGGCCCCGCAGCGCACGAGGCGCTTGAAGTCCGGCAACAGCCGGTCGCCCTGCCGCGTCGAGAGCACGAGCTTGATGACGTAGTCCTTGATTTGCTGGTCCACGTAAACTTGGTTCACGAGTTCCTGCATTTTCAAAATCTCGCCGGGCGTGACCACGGACGAGAGTGTGAAATTCGGCTTCGTGGAAGCCATGCGGTCGAGGATGAGGCGCTCTTCCGCCTCGCTCGGATAACCGACGACGACCTTCAACATGAAGCGGTCCATCTGCGCCTCGGGCAACGGATACGTGCCTTCCTGCTCGATGGGATTCTGCGTCGCGAGCACGAGGAAAGGTTCGGGCAACTTGAACGTCTGGTCGCCAATCGTGACCTGATGTTCCTGCATCGCTTCGAGCAGTGCGCTCTGCACTTTGCTGGGCGCGCGATTGATTTCATCGGCGAGCACGAGGTTGGCGAAAATCGGTCCCTGGCGCGTGGCGTAAGTTCCCTTCACGGGATCGTAAATCAACGTGCCCGTGATGTCCGCGGGCAGCAGGTCGGGCGTGAACTGGATGCGCGCGAAGGCGCAATGCGAACTGCGTGCCAGCGCATTCACGGTCAAAGTTTTAGCCAGTCCCGGCAGTCCTTCGAGCAGCACATGCCCGCGCGCCACGAGGCAGATGAGCAGCCGGTCAATGAGCGCGTGCTGGCCGACGACCACTTTCTGCACCTCGGCGCGGACGCCACCAAGATGTTTGGCCGCCTCGGCGACCTGTTTTTTCAAAGCATCAGCAGGTTGTGACATACAATGGGTGAATCGAGGGCGGAACGTAGCGGCTCATCTTGGGGCAGCGCAAAAAGAAATCTTAGAAAGGTGGAATGGTTGAGGGGCAGCCCCCACCGAAAGAATCGGCGGACTTGCTCACCGGGCGTCCTCAGCTATTCGACGATGCGAAGCACGCTTTAGCGTGCTGCCACTACTTCTCGCTCGCCGCCGCTTCACTTTCTGCCGCCGCAGCCGGTTCTGCGGCCAGTTGCTCCGGCGGCGCGGTGGCGAGGCCGGGATCAACCGTCAGCAACGACTCCGGCTTGGTGATGGGGATGCGGCGCAACTCATCCGCAGCGGGCAGTTCTTCCAGATTCTTCAGCCCGAAGTATTCGAGGAAAATCGGAGTGGTGCCGAAAGTTTTCGGGCGGCCAATCACTTCCGCCACGCCGACCTGCTCGACGAGTCCGCGCTCGACGAGCGTTTGCAGCACGCCGTCCACGGCCACGCCGCGCACCTGCTCCATCTCGGCGCGCGTGATGGGCTGGCGGTAGGCGATGATGGCGAGTGTCTCCAGCGCGGGCGCGGAAAGGCGCGACGGACGGGCGCGCTCGCCGACGAGCGCCTTGACCCACGGCGCGAACTCCGGCTGCGTCACGAACTGCCAGCGCTCGGCCACGGAGATGAGCCGGTAGCTGCGGCCGGCGGCTTCGTGCTCCATCGTCAGCGCGTCGAGCGCGGTCACGACGTCCTCGAACGAGGCCTTCTTGAAATCGCCGGCCTCGGGGCTGTACTCGGCGGCGTTCTTCAGCACCTCGCGCAGGTCTTTCACACTGAGCGGCTCCTGCGCGGAGAACAACACCGACTCCAAAATGTTTTTCAGTTCCATGATTGGGAAGGGGGAGAGATGTCCGCAGTGAAACAGCCGGAACGGCTGACAGAAATTAGCCAGGGGTTGAGGAGCACAGCGACGACACCGCCGGTTAACGTGCGGGAAAGTTCCGCACCCTGAAGGGGTGCCAGAGCCATTCGCGCCAGTGTCCGTGTGATTAGTTCTGGCACCCCTCCGGGCTGCGTGCGCGGCCATGATGCTGGGTTCAAAATCGGAAACGCGCTCACGCCTGCGTCTCCGTCTGCGCGCCCATGGATTTCACCGTTTCGTCTTCGAACACGGCCTGCTCGGGAATCTCCGTCGGCACCGTCGGCTGCTCTGGCTGGGCCTTGATGATGTCGATCTCGGCGAAGTGATCCGATTGCACGCAGATGATTTGCTTGAGGCGAATCAGTTCCAGCATCGCGAGGAAGGTCACCACAACCTCGGTGCGGCTCGTGGCACTCTCGAACAGTTCCGAGAACTTCATGCGCCCCTTCTCGCCGATGCTCTTGATCAGCATCTCGATCTTCTCGCTGACGCTCCATTTGTCCTCGAAAATCTCGCGCGACTCGCCTTCGCGCTGGGCCACGCGCCTGAGGATGGCGCTGACGGCATTGACGAGGTCGAAGATGGAAACGTCAGGCTTCTGCGGCTCGGACTCGAAGACAGGCTTGGGCGCTTCGCGGCGATAGACGCTCTCCTGGCGAACTTCCAGTTCCTGCAAACGCGCCGCCGCGTCTTTGAATTTCTTGTACTCGACGAGTTGGCGGATGAGTTCCCAGCGCGGGTCTTCGCCGTCGTCTTCTTCTTCGACCGCGACCTGTTTGTCCACCGGCAGCAGTTCGCGGCTCTTGATGTACATGAGTGTGGAAGCCATGACGAGGAACTCGCCGGCGATCTCCAGATCAAGCTGTCGCATGACCTCGATGTATTCGATGAACTGGGTGGCCAGCGCGGTGAGATTGACCTCGTAGATGTCCACTTCCTGCTTCTTGATGAGATAAAGCAGGAGGTCGAGCGGACCCTCGAAGACCTCGAATTTGACTTTGTATTCGGACATCGCAACGCCGGAGTGACTGCCGGAATGCGAGAATCCTAAGTGCGGTTTGCGCGCGTTGGCAACGGGATTGTCTCCACGCGGACCCAGCCAGGTTCCGCCGCAGGCTTGGCAGTTTCAATTTGCCTGCCCCCCTTTTGTTAGCCTTTCCGACCGGCCGACTGAGCACGGCCAACGAATGAGGGCAGACCAATTGGGATTTTTAAGAAAGCTCGCGCATGTCCTTCAGTCCGGCAGTCCCGTGCCGATGATGCTGTTGACAAAGGAGAGGCCGGTCGCAATTGTGGAATTAGATTTTTGAGATTTTGATTCGGGTGACAGCACGTTTCTTCAGCGGGGTTCTCCACCCCCACCTCCTTGGCGTCTGTTGCCCGAATCTTTTTTCTTCCGGCCGGTTTGGAAATCACGATTGACGACCGTGTGTGCGTTCCCTATTTTGCCGCCCCGTTTGCGCGGGGGTGTAGCTCAATTGGTTAGAGCGCTGCCCTGTCACGGCAGAGGTTACGGGTTCGAGCCCCGCCACTCCCGCCATTTCCCGCGCAACTTCGGGTTTGAATCTCTGCGGCCCGCTGCTACCTCTCTCGCATGAAAATTCGCGCCTGGATTTGTCTCGGGGTCGTGCCGCTGCTGCTTGGTTTCACCGGCTGTTCTTCCTTCAATCGCGAATGGAAGACAACCGTGGTGCGAGCGGTGAAGGCGCACGACATCGCGGGTCGCTGGGAAGGGCGCTGGCACAGCGATGCCAACGGGCACAACGACCGGCTCCGCGCTCTGATCACGGCGGTGGAGACAAACCACTTCGATGTGAAGTTCCACGCGGCTTACAAACATTGGATGACCCTCTTTCTCACGGTCCATTTCGGCTACACGGTGCGGATGGAAGCCATGCCGGACGGAAGCGGCCTGAAATTTTACGGCTCGGAAGACCTGGGCTTTCTGGCCGGCGGCATCTACACCTACGAAGGCCGCGCGGACGGGACCAACTTTTTCTCCACTTACAAATCGAAGTACGACTGGGGGACGTTCGAGATGAAACGGCCGGTTGGGGAAAGTAATTAGTGAATCAGTCATCAGTCATCGGTGAGCAGATGTGTTCTGTGGCATGCGGCGCTGCGGCTGGTGACTGATTCACCGGACACCGATTACTGATTTACTTCCGCGCCAGCCCGCCGGTAGCGTCGCGGCATGTCTGAGATTGCTGATTTCCTGAATCACGGCGCGGCCTACATGACGCCCGCCATTGTGGACGAGATGCTGCGCGACCTGCCGCTGTGGAAAGTGGAGTTCACGCAAATCCATGCGCCCAAGTTTCCCCATCTCGTGGACCAGCTTGAATTTCTCGCCGATGTGGTCGAGGACGTGGCGGAAGGCGCCTACAAAGATTTGCCCTACGTGGCCTTCGCCCGCGCCGCCTTCGCCGTGATGTATGCGCACAAGAAGGCGAACATCATCCCCGACATGATTGGCGGCTTCGGGCGCGCGGATGATTCCAGCATCGTGCGCGCGGTGCTTATCCAGAATGAACTGGCCTTCGCGAAGTATGCCGCCTCGCAGCATCTCAACTGGGCTCAGATCACCAGCAAGCCCTGACCCGGCGCGCGAAATTCTTTTCAATGCGCGCCCCCGCCGGTAGCGTCCTGCGCGAAAGCACATGAACACCGGTCACGCCAATCAAGCCACGCTCCGGCTCTTGCTTTGGTCACTGGCGGCGCTGGTTGGACTGTTCGTGGGCGCGTGGGCTGGGCGGCAACTGGGTGGATTCATCCTCGCGTATCACAAAATTTTCATCGCGGTCTGGGCGTTGTTCTTGGTGGCCGTCGTTTATCTCTCGCGCGATCCTAATCCGGCGGAACCCAGCGACCTCAACGCCATTGTCGCGCCCGCGCACGGGCGGATTGAGACGATAGAGAACGCCATTGAAAATGAATTTGTGAAAGGCGCGTGCCAACGCCTCTCCATCCGCGTGTCGTTCACTGATGTGCAGGTGCAATACGCGCCACTCGCCGCCACGGTCGCGCACTTCGAGCATCGTCGCGCGGGCCAGGACGGCGGCATCGCCGGCGCGGAAAGTTTGTTCATCGGCTTCGACGCCATCGGGCGGGCGTCCGAGAAGGTCGCCGTCCGGCTCATCGGCGGCACTTGGGGAAAACGCATCCTGCCCTGGATCAAATCGAACGATGTGGTCTCGCGCAGCGTCCGAATCGCCATGATGCGTCCGGCCACGCGCGTGGAATTGTATTTGCCGCCGCAGGTCAAATTGCTCGTCAATGTGGGCGACGAAGTGGCGGGCGGCCAGTCGGTCGTCGCCAAGTTTGTGTAAGGAGGAACATGGCTGAAAAATCACCAACGCCGGACGCGCCGGAACCGAAGCTGAAAATTTATTTTCTGCCGAACCTGTTCACGGCGGCGAATCTTTTTTGCGGCTTCGTGGCGCTGACCTACATCGTGGGCGTCGATCTCCGCAGCGAGGCGCCGCACGCGGAGTACAACAAGATCAAAATCGCCCTCGGCTTCATCCTGCTCGCGTGCATTTTCGATCTGTTCGACGGACGCATCGCGCGCATGGCCGGGGTGGAAAGTCCGTTCGGACGTGAGTTCGATTCGCTGGCGGACCTGGTTTCCTTCGGCGTCGCGCCCGCCTTTCTGGTCCATCGCGTGGTGCTGCGCGAAGTGTGGGAGGGGCATCCGCAATGGGGCTGGTTCATCTCCTCCGCGTATCTGCTCGCCGGCGCGTTCCGGCTCGCGCGCTTCAACTGCCTCGCGACGATGGCAGGCACGGGCGGCGGCAAGGAGTTTCTCGGCTTTCCCATTCCCGCCGCCGCCGGGCTGGTTGCTTCACTCACCATGACGATGATCCACCTCGACGAGCGCGGCTACGCGCCGAGCAAATGGAAATACGCCCTGCCCGTGCTGCTGCTCTTCCTCTCGGCCATGATGGTCAGCAGGGTGAAGTATCCCACCTTCAAAAAATTCGATTTCCGCGCGACCAGCACCTTCTGGAAGACCATGCTCGCCGCGCTGCTCGTGGGCAGCATCGTCATCCTCCGGGAAAAGATCATCTACATCGTCATGCCCATTCTCTTCACGGCCTTTCTCCTCTACGGCTTTGTGCGGCCCTACATCTCGCGCAAGATGCAGCGCGAGATCGAAGATGATGAGGACGACGAGGATGATGTCCCGCCGTCCACCCCCCGCTGAACGGAATGCCCCCTCTCGACCACAGCAATGTCGCTTTCGTCACCGGGCTGGTCGCCGGTTTCCTCGTCTCCATTCCCGTGGGGCCGATCAACCTCACCATCATCAACGAAGGCGCGCGCCGCGGTTTCCGCTGGGCGCTGATGATTGGTCTCGGCTCCGTGGTGATGGAGGCGATCTATTGCGCCATCTCGCTGACCGGCTTCTCGGCCTTCCTCGGGCTGCCGATGGTGAAATCGACCATGGAGCTGCTGAGCTTTCTCTTCCTGCTCTATCTCTCTTGGAAATACTTTCGCGCCAAATCAATCCCCGACCACACCCAGAGCGCAGATCGGATCGAACAGAAGTTCCACCCGCATTCGGCCTTTATGACCGGCTTCGTGCGCGTGCTCGGCAATCCCGCCGTGCTGCTGGTGTGGGTCACGCTGACCGCCACGTTCCTCTCCCACAACTGGGTGGATGAAAGCGCGGATGATCGCGTGGCCTGCGTGCTCGGCGTGGCGGCCGGCGCGGCGCTCTGGTTCTTTCTGCTGGCCTGGGGCGTGTCGAAAGGGCACGGGCGTATCTCGCCGCGCACGCTCCTGCGCATGGAGCACATCTCCGGCGCGGTGCTGCTGGTGGCCGCGCTCTGGATCGGCTGGCGCATCGTGGGCGAACTCCACGAACGGCAGCAGCAGCACCGCCGCGACCGGCCGGAGATGAACGCGCCGGCGGTCACGCCCTGAGCCGGAACCATGCAGTTGAAAAGACCGGGGAGCACAGCCGCCCCGGCTGTAGTTCTGCGCGCCCCCGCGCTGAACCCGACGCGCGGAACCGCACTAAACGGTGAGTGTTTTCCGGCGCCCTCCGTGGGCCGCGAGGCGCGGCCCACGGCGCCCGGGGCGGGCGCGGTCCCGCGATCAACTGCATGGTTCCGGCTAAGCCGGAGCGGGGCCGGGGCCAGACTCCCGGAGCGCCGGCATCCTTGCCGGCGCTCTCAGGCGCGCTCCACGTCCGCGCTTTCGATCCCACGCGGAGGCCGGACACGCCCGCACCGCACCATCCCCACGAGACTGGAAAGTCTCCCGATCTGCCGGCGGAAAAGCTGGCGCTACCTGAAAAAAAAGAGCGGCGGTCTTGCGACCGCCGCCCGTGAGTTCAGTGCCAACGCTTCAGCGCAGAATGATCCGGTAGAAACGGTTCGTGGTCGCGGGCGTCGGATCGGTGAAGTCGATGACCGCGCCGGTGCCGGGCAGATTCGTGAGCGTGGTCCACGGGGTCGGGTCGGGGCCGGGACACGGTTGCAGGTCATCGCACGGCAGCGAGGGCAGCGCGTGGCGGTATTGCACTTCGTAGCTCGTGCCGGATTCGGATGCGAACGAGGCGAAGAACACGCCGTTGGTGTAGCCGGAGCCGGCCAGCACCGGGGACACGGGCTGGACCACTTGCACCACGACGCTGGCGGCGTTGTTGGCCGGATCGGGATCGCTCAGTTCGGAGGCGACGTTGGCGGAGTTGGTGAGCGAACCCGCCGCCGAGGCGGTGGCCATGACGGTGAGGGTGGCCGTGCCGCCCGCCGCCAGTTCGCCGGCATTCCAGGTGAACGTGTTGGGGGAGGAATTGAGCGTGCCCTGGCTGGGCGTGAGCGTGCCCAGCGTGCCCAGCGCGGAGAGAGTGTCATTGACCACCACGTTCGTCGCCCCATCGGGACCGGCGTTGCTGATGGTGATGAAGTAGCTGACCGGCTGTCCGGCGGTGATGAGGTTGGTGGACGCGGTCTTGGTGATCGAGAGTTCCGCGCGCGCGGGCTGCGTAATGATCAGCCCGCTGAACGTGCCGGTGGCAATGAGGCCGCCGTTGGTGTGCGCGGTCACGCCGAGGCCGACCATCATGGTCGGGCCATGAACCTGGTTGGTCACGCCCAGTTGCACCCAGTCCACGCCGTTGCTGCTGCGGAAGCTGGTGAAAATGCTGCCGGCGCGGGTGAGCCGGAGCCAGGCGTTGGGAATGCCCGCCGGAGCGAAGCCCGCGCCGACCACGGCGGAGTTGCCGCCGGTCGTGGCCCGCCAGGCCGTCTCATACTGGTTGCGTCCCGGCGGCGGCGGGTTGACGGAGACATGCAGACCGCGGCTGTTCGCGGCCAGGGATTCGCGCGCGAGAATGGCGGCCTTGGCGATGTTGTCCGGACGGGTCAAGCCATTGACGCGCACGCGCACGTCGAAGTCGCCGAGCAGCGGCTTGGTGGCGAGGTAGCCCATGTCCGCTGTGATCCAGAAATCCGCGCCGCCGCCGTTTATCTCGATGGTGTCGTTGTCGAACGTGACGTGGGTGCCGGCGGCGACCGGCCCGCCGATGTCGCCGGCCGTGAAGCCGAGCACGACGGCGTTGGTGCCAGTCAGAGGGTTGTACACGCCCGCAAGGTCGGACACATCATAGACATCCACGGTGAACGGGCCGGAGATGGTGCTGTCGAGCACCAGTTTCACAGAGCGCCCGTCCGGGCGCAGCGTGGCGCTGACGGCAAAAGCCCCGGTGCCGTTGTTGATGACAAAGTTGCTGGCCTCGTTGACGAAGGCCGGATCAATTTCCTCGTTGAACCGCACGCCCACAATGTTGCCGTCCAAGCTGCCGACCGAAACGATGTAAGGCGGCTCGACGTCGGGCGTAACCGTAAGCGCGACGACAGCGCTGGTGACACTGCCGGCGTAGTTGGTGACCACGAGATAGTAACTGCCGTCGTCGGCGAGCTGGGTGCGGAGGCGGCTGAGGGTCGTGTTGGTCGCGCCGGAGACGGGCGCGTCGTTCTGGTACCATTGGAAGGCGAGGTTCGGAGAGCCTTGCACGGTGGCGCTGAGCGTGGAGGGCCGGGATTGTTCCACCGTGACCGGTACGGGCTGGACGAGGAACGAGGGTAGGGTGGGCACCGCTGGATAAATGTCGATGAAGCTGAGCTTGTTGTTCAGGGCGAGCGGGCCGCTGTTGATGGTCAGGCGGCCATCGCTCACGCCGACGCTGGTGGTGAACTCGTACCAGCGCGCCGTGGTGGTCGCCACGACGGCGGGGCTGTTCACGCCCTCCACGTTGAACTGGAACGTGGTGTCGGTCGCGGCTGCGTCGCCGCCCACCACATGCACTTCATAAAAACCATTGGTCAGTTCAATTTCCCAAATCGCGCTGAAGGCCGGGTTGTTCACCGGGTTGCGCATCATCTGGTTGAGCGTGTCGTAGCGCACGTCGGGCGAGAGGGCACTTTCGCGACGGCGGGATTCGCGCGTGAGGTTCGTGCCGCCCACGGTGGTCCAGCCGTAGAACAGGCCGTTCGTGCGGTCGCCGAAAATTTCGCCCTCATCCACCGCGTAGCCGGGCGGCACGGGCGCGGCATTGGTGTTTTGCGAACTGTTGGGGCCGTTGGCGATGTTGATGTTGTAACCGAAGGCGGGCGTGCTGTTCGACGCCACGTTCGAGTAGGGCGAGTAGCCAGCGGCGTTCGTGGACTGCACGCGGTAGAAGTAACTGGTCAGCGGGGCCAGGCCGGTGTTCGTGAAGCTCAACGTGCTGCCCGAAAGCTCGACGGCCGGGGCGAAGTTCACGCCGTCCGCCGACGTTTCATACAGGTAGCCGGCGGATTGTCCCCCCGCCGTCCAGCCCACGCGCAGGACCGTGGAGGCGAACAGCACCGCATTGATCGTGCTCGCGGCCGGGGCCGTCGCCGCAGAAACGGTGGCAGACTGGCCGCTGTCCCCGCCGCTCAACTGGGCCACGACCACGTAGTAATGGATTTGTCCCGCCGCCGCCGTGGTGTCCACATAGCTGGTGCCGGTGAGGCCGCTCGCGACCGTGGTGAACGGGCCGCTCGCACTGCTGGAACGCTTGAGCGTGTAGCTCAACGCGCCGGCAAACGCGTCCCAGCTCACGGTCACCTGGTTGGTGCCGCCGACGGCGACGATGTTCACGGGCGCGTCCTTGGGCGTGACGGCGACCTCGGCGGAGTCGGGGCTTACACCCGCGCTGTTGAACGCGGCGACGACGTAATAATAAGTCGTGTCATTGACGACCGCGAAATCTGCGTAGCTGGCGCTGAGTCCGTTGGTCGCGATGGTGGTGTAAGGCCCGCCGGGGGTGAGCGAGCGCTTGATGTAGTTGCCGGACGCAAACGAAGCGGAAGACCAGTTCAACTGCACTTGGGCGCTAAGCGCGAGGCCGGTGAGATTCGTGGGCGCGACCGGCGGGTAGGGTAGGTTGCCGTTGTTAATCGCGATCTCCACGGCGCGCAGGAAAATGTTCTCGCCCGTGGCGGTCAGGTTTTCTCCGCCCGCCGCAGACACGGGCTGGCCGCTCGACTCGCGCAGGCCGGCCGAGAATTGCATCCGGTAGCCGCCCAGTCGGTCCGCATTGGCGCGTACGAGCGTGTTCGAGGGCCAGTCGGAGATAATCTGCCAGGCGGTCGGGGTTGAGCCAGCTATCCGGGTGCCACCGGCGACGGGGCCTTCCGTTATCTGGCTGGTGTTCTGCCCGCCGGCCTCGTCATAGACATCCACGGTGTTGGTGCCGCTCATGGCGACGCCGCCAAAAATGTAAGCGGTCTTCGGGTCCGCAAGGTTAAACGCCGACAACACCGTGGGCACGCCATTGGGCAAGGTGCTCCCGGAGTGCCAGCCCGCCCGGATTGCACGCGTGAGGTAGGTGTTGATGGAGAGGAGCGGCTTGAAGATGTTTGAATTCCACCCGCCCACTTGCGGAGCTTGGAAGGCGCCGCTGCCCACCGAGCGTCCGAGGATGATCAAGTCGTTGGTGTTCAAATCCGCGAACTGCTGGGCGGTGAGCAGCGTGTTCTGGCTGTTGGGCGGATTAAAGCGGATGACGGAATGCCCGGCGTTGGTCAGCAAGGTCAACCAGCCGTCCTCGGCAAAGGTGTCGAAGGTGGCGGCGGAAAAGCCATCCGCCGGACTGTTGTCGGTGACCCACACGATGTTGGCCGCGCGGGACAGCATGGCCCCGGCGGACAGGGCGCACAGCATGAGGACCAGTGCGAGGTGGCGAAGGAAGGTTTGTCGCAACGGGGTGACGCCATTGCGGCGGATGAAACGATTCGTTGTCATAAATGTGATCGGTACGCGTGTTGTCGGTTTGAGTCTTGGGCTTGGGGCGACGCTAGGCCGCGACTCCGGCCGAGCAAAGGGTGGCGCCACGGTAGCAGTAACACGGCGGGCCGGTGGGAGGCCTCACGCGGCGAGGCCAGGGCCACCGCGCCGGACCGGTCCTCGCCTCGCAGCGCGAGGCTCTCCACCTCTGCGCCGTCCCGTTTGGCCACCAACCGTTTCACCCTGCGCTCCACGCGCGGGCAAACCGGGCGTTGACACCGGACACCTTATTCCTTAATTTCTGTCCAGACAGAAACTAAGGAATTATGGAAAAGCTCACACCGGTTCAAGAGAAGTTCATCCTCCACTGGGGCGAGATGGGCGTGCGCTGGGGCATCAACCGCACCATGGCCCAGATTCACGCGCTCCTTTATCTCTCGCCGAAACCCTTGCACGCCGACGAACTGTGCGCTGCGCTCGGCGTGGCCCGCTCGAACGTGAGCAACAGCCTCCGCGAACTCCAGAACTGGGGCATCGTGAAAATCGTTCACGTCATGGGCGACCGCCGCGACCACTTCGAGACCATGGTGGACGTGTGGGAGATGTTCCGCCAGGTGCTCGACGAGCGGAAGAAGCGCGAGATTGATCCCACCGTGGAACTGCTGCG
>JBBQYK010000133.1:0-12118 GCA_038208765.1 Verrucomicrobiota bacterium | reverse complement strand
TCGGTCACAAAACCGGCAACCGTCTGCTGCAAGTCCTCGCCGCCGCACACGCCGCCGCGCGCGAGGCGGAGGAGGCGTTGCTCGTCAACACCGACGGCCACGTCTGCGAAGGCGGTTCGAGCAACGTGTTCTGGATTCGCGACGGCGTCCTCGGCACACCGCCGTTGCTGCCGAGCGTGTTGCCCGGCGTGACCCGCTCCGCCGTCCTCGACCTGGCGCGCGAACTCGGCGTGCGTTGCGAGGAAAAACTTTTGCCCGTGGAAGAATTGAAGTCGTGCGAAGGCGTGTTCCTCACCCTCACCTCGCGCGGCGTGGTGGAAGTAGAATCTCTCGATGACACGCCGTTGCCCCGCTCCCCCGTCACCACGCGCTTGCAGGACGAGTTCGAGAAGCTGATGCAGCGGGAGTGCGCGTAACGCCAGCGAGACGCTGGCGGCACGTTGCGCTAGTCCAGCCCGCTCGCCTTCTTCGCGCGCGTCAGGACTTTGTCGGCCACGGCGCGCGCGCGCTCCGCGCCATCGCGCAGGACGGTGTGGACGTGATCAAGGTTGGCGGCCAGTTCTGCGCGGCGCGTGCGGGCGGCGGCAAAGTAATTCCAGTAGTGCTCGAAAAGGGCCTTCTTCAAATCACCGTAGCCGAGTCCGCCGGCGCGCAGGCGGTTTTCGAAATCAGCGGCAACCTCGGTGGGGGCGACGAGCTTGAGTAATTGCAGCGCGCTGTTCTTTTCCGCGTCGGGCTTCGGTTCAGCGGGCAGGCGCGTGTCCGTCACGATGCTCATGATTTTTTTCCGCATCGCCTTCTCGTCGCCGAAAATTTCCACGGTGTTGCCATAGCTCTTGCTCATCTTCTGTCCGTCCGTGCCGGGCACGAGCGCAACTTCCTCTTTGATGCGCGGCTCGGGCATGATGAACGTCTCGCCGTAGGCCTCGTTGAACTTGATGGCGATGTCGCGCGTGACTTCAACGTGCTGCTTCTGATCGCGCCCGACGGGGACGACGTTTGAGTCGTAGAGCAAAATGTCCGCGGCCATCAGCACGGGATACGCGAACAGGCCGTGGTTCGGTGAAATGCCTTTGGCGATCTTGTCTTTGTAGCTGTGGCATTTCTCCAGCAAACTCATGGGTGTGAGCGTGGTGAGCAGCCAGGCGAGTTCCGTCACTTCCGGCACGTCCGACTGCTTGAAGAAGACGGACTTCTTCGGATCCAGCCCGCAGGCGAGAAAGTCGAGCGCGACATCCAGCGAGTTCTTGCGCCGCTCCTCCGCATCGAAGAGCGAGGTCATGGAATGGTAGTTCGCGATGAAATAGAAAGCCTCGCCCTGCTCCTGCAGTTCGATGGCGGGGCGCATCATCCCGAAATAATTTCCGAGGTGCAGCGCGCCCGAGGGTTGAATGCCCGAAAGAATTCGCATGGGCCGATCAAACAGCAAGATGCCTTGCGGGCAAAAGCATTTTGCGCGGGGGCTTGGCGCTGGCGCAGACAACGTGCTGCCGGTTTGTAACCGGCAGGGGCCGCGTCAACCGAGGGTTCAAAATTTGAGGAAGAGCTTCAGTCGTCACCAAGTTCTGCCGGTTACAAACCGGCAGCACGTTGTCAGCAATGATCCGTTCGACGTAATTCCTTCGCGCTCTTTGCGCTCTTGGCGTGAGGCATTCAGAGGACCAGCCGATACCCCACGCCGTAAACCGTTTGCAGGAATTGCGGCTGGTCGGGGTCCGACTCGATCTTCTTCCGAAGCGTGGCCACGGTCTGGTCCACCGTGCGCGTCATCAGCGTGGCGGCGAAGTTCCACACGTCGTGCAACAACTGCTGGCGCGTGAACGTCGTGGTCGAGTTCTGGTAGAGGTGCAGGAGCAGTTCCAATTCCTTGGCCCGCAGTCGCTGGACGCTCCCAGGCCGCTCGACGCGCCCGGTGCGCCGGTCCACCAGCGCATTGCCCACCTTGAATTTCTCCGGCCCCGAGCGATCCAGCCGGGCCGCCGTTGGTTTCCAATCTTCAGCTTCGATTAGTGCATTCATACCCGTTCTTCAATGTGTCCCGTTCTCCAAACACTGACTCTCGGACGTAGTTTCGACAGAAGTGCTCCCAGAAAGTGTCAGCCGTTTGTAAATTTTATGTCAGGAGCTTTGGCCCGTTGGCGCCGCAGTGTCCCAGGCGTCGCATAGACCTTCGACCGTCTTGTTGCTTTTGCGTTCAATGTCATCAGGACGACAATCGAGACGTGGCTTTCTTAGGAAAATGTTTCTGTCCTTCATCGACCGCTTTCACCCGCGCGCCCGAGGACTGCCCGAAGACCGATGTTCACGAACTCATCCGGGCGCAGGCCGCGAATTTTCGCTGCGTTCTTGAGCGCGCCAATGAGTAACTTTTTCATAGCTGGACACGGATGGCCGGGCACTGGACTCGGAAACTGCCGTCATCTATTGAGCGAACGACGTGCGAACGAGATCTGTTTCAATCCGTGTTCATCTGTGTCCATCCGTGGTTAAAAATCTCCGGCCTAAATCTTTGCGCTCCTGACTTCACGCCACCCGCTCCACCAACTCCCGTGCGGCTCGAATATCTTCCACGCGCGTGATTCCGGCCTCGCGCTCAATACAACACCAGCCGTCGAAGTTCAGTTCACGCAACGTCGTGAAAAATTCCCGCCACGGCACCTCGCCCGTGCCCGCCACTACTTCCTCGCCCCACTGGCCGGGCGTGCGGGTGCGCGTGCCGTCCTTGATGTGGATTTGTTTCAGCCACGGCCCGAGTTCACGCAACGCCTCGATGGGATTCCCGTTGTCGTAAAGAATGATGTTCGCCGGATCGAAGTTCACGCCCACGTTCCTGCGCCCGAGATTTTTCAGAAATTCCACCAGCACCGGCGCGGTCTCCTGCCCGGTCTCAAATGCCACTTCGATGTTCCGCGCCGCGAAGACATCCGCGATCAGTTCCAGCCGATGCCGCATCTTCGCATACTCCGGGGCGCGTGAATCCGGCGGCAGAAAGCCCGCGTGAAAAGTCACCAACGGCAATCCCAGACGCGCGGCGATCTCCGCCGCCTTCGGCACGTTCTCCCAATTCTCGGCCCACGTCTCGTCCGGGGCCACGCCGCCAGTGGCGTGAATGGACTCCATGCTCGTGTAATCCTCGCCCACGAAGCCGATCATCCCGGATACGATGTCGTAGCCCGCCGCGCGCAGCGTGTGCTCCACGCGTCCCCAGACCTGCGGCTGCTCGCGCACCGGGTCGAGCGCCAGTTGCACGCGCGGCACGCCGATCTGTCTCAGCTTGGCGACGAGTTCTTCCGGCGAGCCGGGCTGCAACGACCAACTGCACACCGCGAGACGGTCGTGAAAAGGAATCAGTTTCATGTGACGGCCGACATCCGAGCAGAAGCCCGTGGGGAAAAAAAGGACTTCATGCTTGGGACCACGCTTGGGCTGCCACCTGGTTCGGGACGGAGGCGGGGCCGGCGGATGGGTCTTGTGGACTGCACCGCCCCAGCGGGCGGAAGGGCTGGGAGGATGCTCTATGACATTACGAAAAACGCGGGAGGGCCATAAAAAATAAGTAGTTGCACGGGTGCGGGCTTTCCCCTTTATTACGCGCGTTGAAGGTCCAGCCGCAGCGCACTCGTTCAGGCGCTCGGTTTTCCAAAAGTTCATAATTCATTGGGTTCTGGTTTTCTGGCTCTTCATCAACACAACATATGAGTAACGCCCCACAAGGCACCGCCCCGCAGGCCAATTCCCCGGTCGGCAATCCCCCGCCGCAAGGCAACGGCCAGGGCAATGGCACGGCCGAACTCGGCTCGGGTTTTTTGGAAATTTCGGAAAAAGGTTTCGGCTTCCTGCGCTCCCACGAGCAGCATTTTTCTCCGAAACCCACCGACATTTTTGTCACGCCCGACACGATCAAGCGCAGCTTCCTGCGCGAAGGCGCGCTCATCGAGGGCTACTTGAACCCGCCGCATCGCGGCAGCAATCCGCAGCTCAAGACGGTGGAGAAGGTCAACGGGATGCTCTTCAACGATTACACCAAGGCTTCGCGCTTCGAGAATCTCACGACCATTGATCCCATCGAGAAATTCAGCCTCGAGACCACGCCTGACCAGCTTGAGACGCGCGTCATTGATATCGTGACGCCCATCGGCAAAGGCACGCGCGGCATCATCGTAGCGCCGCCGCGCACAGGCAAAACGACCATTCTCAAGCAGATTGCCAACGCCATCACCACGAACCATCCCGAAGTTCACGTCATGGTGCTGCTCATCGACGAACGGCCCGAGGAAGTCACTGACTTCCAGCGCTCGGTGAAGGCCGAGGTCGTGGCGTCCTCGAACGATCAGGAACTGGAAACCCACGTCCGCCTTTCGCGCTTCATGATCGAGCGTTGCCGTCGCGAAGTGGAGGCAGGCAAGGACGTGTTCGTGCTGCTCGACTCTCTCACCCGCGTGGCCCGCGCCTACAACTCGGTGCATGGCGGCAGTGGTCGCACGATGACCGGCGGCGTGGATGCGCGCGCGCTGGAAATTCCCCGCAAGATGTTCGCCTCGGCGCGCAAGATCGAGAATGGCGGCTCGCTGACCATTATCGCCACGGCACTGGTCGATACCGGCTCCCGCATGGATGAACTGATTTTCCAGGAATTCAAAGGGACCGGCAACATGGAGCTCATCCTCGACCGCAAACTCTCGGAGCGCCGCCTGTTCCCGGCCATCGACATTCCGAAGAGCGGCACGCGCAAAGAGGAAAAACTCTACGCACCCAAGAACATTGAGGCAGTACGCAAGCTGCGCCGCATGATGGTGGACTTGAATCCCGTCGAAGCGATGGAAACGCTCACCGCCGCGCTGAAGAAGCACAAGACGAACGACGAGCTGCTGGCGAAGCTGGTCTGAGAAGCTCCGGCACGAACATGCAACGGCTTGGCGATGAGCCAGGCCGTTATTATTTTGAGTACGGCAACCTCGCTATTCATCCCGCTGGCAAACTCCGCCCGAAGCTTCCGCCACGACATTCCTTGAATTGACACCGGCGGCGCTTCGTCCCGAAATACACACATGAATCAATCGCCTGACTCCAATTTATCCGCCGCCACGACGCGGCGTGACTTTCTCAAAACCACCGGCAAAGTGGCCACCGTTTCCGCGCTCGCGGGCATCGTGCTGCCCCACGTCCACGCGCAGGACAGCCAGACCATCCAGGTCGCGCTCGTCGGTTGCGGCGGTCGCGGCAGCGGCGCGGTCAACAACGCCCTGAACGTGAAGGAAGGCCCAGTGAAACTGGTCGCGATGGCCGACGTCTTCGAGAGCAAGCTCAACGGCAGCTACGACGCCTTGAAGAAAAGCTCCGTCGGCGCGCAGGTGGACGTGCCGGACGACCGCAAGTTCCTCGGCTTCGACGGTTACAAGAACGCCATTGATGCGCTGCGGCCCGGGGACGTCGCCATCTTCACCACGCCGCTCGCCTTCCGCTGGGTGCATTACACCTACGCGATTGAAAAGGGCGTTAACGTGTTCATGGAAAAGCCCGTCACGGCGGACGGCCCGACCTCGCGCCGGATGCTGGAGCTGAACGAAAAGGCCAAGGCCAAGAACATGAAAGTCGGCGTGGGCCTGATGTCCCGCCACGCGCGCCCGATGCAGGAACTGCACAAGCGCATTCAAGACGGCGAGATCGGCGACATCATGCTCATGCGCGGTTATCGCATGCACGGCCCGGTGGCGTCGGCCTTTTCCGAGCGCTGGCCCGGCACGCCGAGCGAACTGATGTGGCAGATTTCGCGTTTCCACAGCTTCCTCTGGGCGAGCGGCGGCTGCTTCAGCGATTTCTACATTCATCACATTGATCATCTGTGCTGGATGAAGAACGCGCTACCGATCAAGGCGCAGGCTCTCGGTGGCCGTCATTACCGCACCAGCCCGAGCGGCAAGGCGTGGGTGGATCAGAATTTTGATTCCTACGCCGTGGAATACACTTTCGCCGACGGCGCGAAAATGTACATGGACGGACGCTGCAACAACGGCGCGCACCCGATGTACTTCAGCCATGTCCACGGCACGAAGGGCATGGCCATCGCTTCGAAGCAGGGCGATTGCGGCGGCCCTTCGAGCATTCACAGCAGCCAGAATCCGACCCGCACCAACATGCTCTGGCAATCGCAGAACATTCCGAAGGAAGGCGACCCGTATCTCAACGAATGGAATGCGCTCATCGACGCCATCCGCAACAACAAGCCCTACAACGAAGTGCAGCATGGCGTGGAAACCAGCCTCGTGACCTCGATGGGCCGCATGGCGGCGCACACCGGCATGGAAATTACTTACGAGGACATGCTGAACAGCGAGCACGAGTTCGCGCCCGGCGCAGACAAGTTCACTCCGAATTCACCGGCCCCGGTGATTGCGGACGCGGACGGCAAGTATCCCGTACCGATGCCGGGCAAGACAACGAAGCGCGAGTATGAGCTGAACATCAAGGCGTAGGCCGCGTTGAAAGTTTCAAGTTGAAGATTGCAGGTTCGCGCGAGCGGGCCTGCAATTTTCATTTTCCCACGGATGCTCTCGGACGATAGCGCGCGAGGAAGCCCGGCTGGGTGCCAGCGAGATCCGCACGGCGTTGCGTCGCCAGCACGTCGCCATAGACTTGGATGTCGTGCGCGAACATTTCCAATCGCTTCTTCAACACGTCGCTCGCGACTTGGTGCTCTTGCAAATCTTCCTTGTCCGAAAAAGAAACGCCGTAGGGCAGCGACCAGGCGTAGCACTGGCGCGCGACAGTGCGAAGTTGATCCGTCACCGTCAGCCCCTTCTCGTGCGAGGCCACGACGGTCGCGAAAAGTTTGCCCGCAAACTCCTGCCAGAAGTGATCGAGAAAATTCTTCAACGCGCTGCTCACGCTGCCGTGGTAGTCCGGCGTGCCGAGGAGGAAAACATCCGCCCGCTCGGCGCGCGGGCGGAGACTCTTGAACACGTCTGAGTCGTAAGTCGTGTCCGTGTTGAACAGCGCCAGCGGCTCTTGAAAGAAGTCGAGCACGTCCACTTCCACGCCGCCCGCCCGCAGCTTCTCCGCGACATCATTCACGACCACGCGCGTGGCGGACTGACGGTTCAAACTGCCGACGACGGCCAGGACTTTGAGAGCGTTCTGCGACATGCCGCCGAAAGTCCGAGGCAGCCCCGGGAAAGTCAAAACTCAAAGCGGCGGCAAAGGAAATGCCGTGTCCCCGTTTGGAACAGCGATTGTCCCACGTGTCCATCGGAGAGAAACCGTGCCCGCCAATTCGCTCCGAATCCGCGCAAATCTGGACACCGCCTCCACTGGCACCGGCGCTGCTAAAACTCGGCTATGATTATCAGAGGCAAAGCTCTCATCACGTTTGGCGCGCTATTCGTTGGCGTGCTGCTGGCCGAGGCCGCTCCCGCCGCGAACTCGACGTTCTACGTCGTCAAGGAGGCTTTCGCCACAACCGGTTTTGACACGGACGCACGCGGGCAGGTGCGAGCGCTGGTGAAGCAGCGCGGAGCCAGCCATCTCCAGCGCCTGCGCGTGACCGTCGCGCAGCTCGATCCGAGCACGCCTTATCAACTGCTCGCGACCACGGGCGATGACACCAACTTTCTTAACGTCGCCGAGTTCACCACCACGTCGGCCGGGCGCGCGGTCATTCAACAGCAGCGCCATCAAGTGAACGAACGCGTCCACCACACCAGCCAGAAGCGTGCGCTGACCGGACTGCTGGCTCCGCTCACCGAAGTCCGCACGCTGGCGGTCGCGGACTCGAACGGGGTGGTCATTCTCACGCTCGATTTGCACGCCGCGCCTTCGCTTGAATTTGAACTCACCAGCGTGCTGCAAAACACCGGTGCTGATTTCACCGCCGTCGGCTGCCTCGCTGTCGCGGTGCAGAGCGGCCACTTACAGTTCCGTCTGTTCGCCGCCGGCCAAGGCGGCGAGTTCACGCTCCTCGTGAACGACAGTCCGGTCGGCACCTATGCCGCTGATTACACCGGGCGCATCAGCGTAGGGCGGCTCCCCTCCACCGCGCCTTCGCCGCTGAAGTTCCGCAACCTGGCCGTGCTGAATGCCAGCGAGGAACTCGTGCTCGAAAGCACGTTGCCCTGAATTTCCCGCGTTAACCTTTGAGTGCGGACTGACTGCGGCCCGCAGGTGCATGTTTCACCTTCGGGCCGGTTTGTTTTTGCTGCCAGTTTGCAACGTGGAGGACGTACCACGGAAGGGATGCTGGTCAATTTTCCTGACGCTGGAACAAGAGCGGCTCTTCTGCCGGTTACAAACCGGCAGCACGTTGTCCCGGCCCTCCAGCCGGTTTCCCTCTTGAGCCGCCGCCCCCGTCTCACCAAAGTCCGCGCGCATGAAAGCACAGCATCGCATCGGCATCATCGGCGGCAGCGGCCTCTATGCCCTCGAAGGATTCACGCATCAAAAATGGGTCACGGTGAAGACGCCGTTCGGTGCGCCCTCCGATCAGTTGCTCACGGGAAAACTCGCGGGCCGCGACGTGGTGTTCCTGCCGCGTCATGCGCGCGGACACAAAATTCTCCCGAGCGAGTTGAATCACCGGGCGAATATCTGGGCGATGAAGAAGCTGGGCGTGCAATGGATTCTCAGCGTCAGCGCCGTCGGCTCGCTTCAGGCGAAATACCACCCTTGCGACATCGTTTTGCCCGACCAGTTTCTCGACCGCACGAAACGCTCGTTCGAGCACACGTTCTTCGGGCGCGGTCTGGTGGGACACGTGGCGTTTGCCAATCCGGTTTGCGAGGAGTTGCGGCAGTTGCTGCTGAAGAACGGGCGCAAGCTCGGCGCGAAAATTCATGACGGCGGCACCTACGTGAACATGGAAGGCCCGGCCTTCAGCACGCGCGCGGAATCGCTGACCAATCATCGCGCCGGCTACGACGTGATCGGCATGACGAATCTCGGCGAGGCCAAGTGCGCGCGCGAAGCCGAGATCGCCTACGCCACGATGGCGATGATCACCGACTACGACTGCTGGAAGGAGGACGAGGCGCACGTCACGGTGGAAATGGTGGTGGCAAATGTGCGGCGCAACGCGGAGATGGCGAAGAAGATTCTCGTCGCCACCGTGCCGCAGATTCCGACCGATCCGAACTGGCCGTGTCACTCCGCGCTGGCGGGCGCGATTATGACGGAGCGGAAATGCTGGCCTGCGCAGACGGTGAAGGAACTCGCACCGTTGCTGGCGAAGTATTTGTAGCCATGTTCCGGCGCGACCTCATTCCCATGCTGCTCGGACAGACGATGAGTTTGTCCGAGATCGCCCGCGCCGTGGGGGAAAAACCGAAGGATGTGATTGATGCCCTCAAGCATCTGGCCGAGAGCAGCCGTCACGGCGACTACGAACTGGTGGTGACGCCCGCCGAGTGCCGCAAGTGCGGTTTTGAATTTCAGACAGACAAGTTTGCGCGCCCAGGGAAATGCCCCAAGTGCAAGGGCACCTGGATTTACGAGCCACTCTTCGCCGCGAAGCGGCGCTAACGTGCCCCCGGCGTCCCGCCGGGTCGGCGCGCTCTTAGTTGGAAAATCCATCGACGATGCGAGGCACCGCTCGTGAAGTCGGACGTTTCTTCCCGGCGGGACGCCGAGGGCACGTTGTTACGGCGACAGCCGTTCGATGCGCCACAGGCCGCCTGGCTGGCGCGTGTATTGGAATCGGTCGTGCAGACGGTTTGGGCGGCCCTGCCAGAATTCCACGCGCGAAGGATTCAACACGTAGCCGCCCCAATACGGCGGCAGTTCTACGTCGCGATTCGCGAAACGCGCCTCCACTTCGGCCAGTTCTCGTTCTAAATCGCCGCGGCCGTGGACGACGGAACTTTGCTTCGAGACCCACGCGCCGAGTTGCGAGCCGCGCGGACGTTTGGCGAAATACTCGGCGGATTCCTCGCGGGAAACTTTCTTCACCTCGCCCGCGATCAACACTTCGCGCTCCAGTTCCGCCCAGTAGCAGACCAGCGCGGCCTGCGGATTGGCGGCGAGTTCGCGGCCTTTGCGGCTCTCGTAGTTCGTGAAAAAGGTGAAGCCGCGCTCGTCCACCGCCTTGAGCAGCACGATGCGCGCGGAGGGCCGGCCCTGCGCGTCCACCGTGGCCAGCGTGATGGCACTCGGCTCGATGAGCTGTGCGTTCAACGCCTGCGCGAACCACGTCTGGAACTGCACGATGGGGTCGAGATCGAGGTCGTCGCGGCGCAGTCCGCTCTTCGAGTATTCACGGCGCAGGTCGGCGAGGTTCATAAGAATTTTTTAACCACGGATGGACACCGATGGACACGGATTTTCAAAACCAGTTCACGAACATTTCTTCCCCATCTGTGTGAATCCGTGTCCATCCGTGGTTCAAACTTTTCATCCCCGCAGCCCCGTCAGCGCCATCAGTTTCGCCGTCTCGCGATAGGCCTCCTCGACCCATTGCACGATTCGCTTCGGGTCGGGCGAGTATTCGAGTTCGATGGAGATGACGCCGTCCGGGATGTTCAGCTCTTTGATGGCGTACAGGTAGGGCGCGAACTTCACCACGCCGCGCCCTGGCGGCAAATCACCGTGGACCATGCCGTCGCAATCGCTCAGATGCACATGCACCGCGCGGCCCTGCAATTTCTTCAGCTCGCCCGGCGCGGTGTCCGAGAGCACGAGATGGCTCACGTCGATGTTCGCGCGCACGCGCGGGTGATCACAGTCGTCCACGAAACGCACCATCTCGTTCACGCTATTGAGCAGGCTTAGGCGGAACGGCTCCAGTTCGAGCGCGATGTCGATCTTCTTCTTGGCCGCGTAATCGCCGAGGCGGCGGCAGGTCTCGACGCCCCACTTCCACTGCGTGGCCGGAGGAATGACCTCGCGCTGCCAGATGTATTCGCCGAGCACCAGCAGCACGTTCTTTGCGCCCCACTGCGCGGCGAGGTCGATGAACTTCTTCGTGCGCTCAATATGGAACTCGCGCACCGGCTCGTTGAAATCCACAAGCCCCACCGAGACGACGGGCAGTGAAATGATCGGCAGGTTGAACTTCTCCGCCGCGCGGGCAACCCGCGTCATTTCTTTTTTGGAAATGCCGACCGCCTCGGTGAAGACATCGACGCAATCGAAGCCGATGCGCGCGATGTGCTGGAAGCCGGTGGCCGTGTCGATGCCGACCTGCTGGAACGCGGAGTTGATGATGCCGAGCTTCATGCGCGGCAGCTTACGGAAAGGAGGCGAGGCGGGAAGGAGAAAGCCGCGCAGGAATCAAGGGAGTTGCGAACCGCCGAGTCCGCACTTTTTCTTGTTCGGACCGTCGCAAAGATTTTTACCCGCGCTCACTTTCACTTCACCGGACATGGCTGTCCGGTGCTCCGCCCGCCTTTACTTGCCTTCGGCGCAGCAGGCGCTCTTCGCCGCCGTGCAGGTGGCGCCCGCCGAGCAGCACTTGGCCGAGTGACCGGTCGTAGAGCAGCCGGCCAGGACAAACGCGCAGACCACCGCGAGGAGAATCATTTTCATGCGGCTGACCATACCGGGTCATCCATGAGTCGCAAGCGCGCAATCACTGCCCCGTGCCGTCGCCCGGAGCGACAGGCGCGGGAATTGAGTTTGCCTCGTTCCTTCGCGCTGCCTATAAACGCGCCACGAAACTCGCCATGATCGACACGTCGCAGTCCGCGGTTCGCAGGCTTCTCAGCGCGGCTCGGATTTTCCTCCTCGCCATCGCTCTGCTCGCACCCGCGGCTCCGCTCCGCGCGCAGATCATTTTCGATGTGTTCGTCGGCCACGGCCTGGGCGTGTCGGACAGCACGGTCTCGGAAGCGGCGTGGTTTCCGGTGACGTGTGAGATTCAGAACGATGGCCCGAGCTTCAATGGCCTTGTCGAGATCACCGGCGGACAATTCGGCAACGGCCAGGCGCGGCGCATCGCCATCGAACTGCCCACGGGGACGAAGAAGCGCTTCTCCGTGCCGCTGTATTGCACGAGCCGTTACCGCGTGACGGTGGATGCGACATTGCTCAACGAGAAGGGCACGAAAGTCATCGCCGAGCGCAAGGGCGTGGATGCGCGCACCGTCGTGGACTGGCAGAGTCCGCTCATCGCCAGCCTCTCACGCACGCACGG
>JBBQYK010000132.1:0-12130 GCA_038208765.1 Verrucomicrobiota bacterium | reverse complement strand
GATTCGATGCCGAAGGCCTTGCAGTAAAAATCCAAGTTGAACTTCCGGGCCGCGCCGTCGCGTCCGCTCACGCTGTAGAACGTCAGTTGCTCCGCAAGATCGCAGTGCGGATCGGTGGCGAAGCGGTAGCCCAGCCAGTTCTTGCAGGTGATCGGCACGTTGAGCTGCGCCGAACGCAGGTAAAGAAACGGCACGTCGAAGCCGCGTCCGTTGAAGGTCGCAATCTTGTCGTAGTGTTTCGCCACGTCCCAGAATTGCGTGAGCATCTCGGCCTCATCCACACATGGGGCGAACTTCACCGGCCCGTCCTCCACCGCGTCCTCCTCGAAGTCCTCCGCCACGAACAGCACCTGGCCGCGCAGGCTCTCGACATTCAGCATGGCGATGCAGACGACGCGCGCGGTGAAAGGATAGAGGCTGAACATCTGCGTGAGTTCCGCGCGTTTCTTTTCGCGCGCCGCCACGTCTTCGAGGCGCTCGGCTTCGCGGAAGAGATACTCCTGCTGCACCTCGTCAAAGGTTTCAGGCGGCAGGCCGGCGGTTTCAATGTCGAATACGAGCGTAGGCATGAGGGATAAAAAAACAGGATGGCGACTTTGGTCGCCATCCTGGTTGAGGTGAAAGGTTACTTCTTCTTTTTAGCTGCGGGCTTTTTTGCCGGTGCTGCTTTTTTCTTAGCTGCCATGTGCGCTCACCTCCAATCCATGAAATGTGAAATTCATGGGCCAGCTTTGTAGTGAGATCATTGTGTGGTGGAAAGAAATTTCCTTAGCAATTTTTCCATGCGCGATCCGGATCACGCGCAAAAAAAGTTTTCGAAAGGCAAAAATCAAAACGGATTTTGCAGCGCGCGCAGGAAATTTTTCCGGGCAAAAAATGTTCTCTCGCATATTTAGAAAAAAGCCGCAGATGTTTTTTTCATCTGCGGCTTTCCTGAATCTGCGGGAAAACAAATGCGCCTCAGCGCTCCGCGCTCACGCGCCGAACTTGTCGAACATCTTCGCGTTCGCCTGCATCAGTCGGATCAAAAACTTCGCGTCGAATACGCCGAGCGATCCCGAGTTCGCGCCCGTCTCCGTGAAGCGTTCGAGCTTGTCCGAGCCGCTGCACGCCGAGTGCAGCAGCACCGGTTGCGGATGCCAGGAGTGGCCTTTCATCGGCACAGGCGTGGAGTGATCGCCGGTGATCGCCAGCACGTCCGGCTTCTTCGAGAGCAAGATCGGCAGCGCGGCGTCGAATTCCTCAATGGCTTTTTTCTTCATCTCGAAGTTGCCGTCTTCGCCGTACTTGTCGGTGTATTTGAAGTGGATGAAGAAGTAGTCGTACTTGCCGTGCTCCTTCACGTAGCACTCGAACTGCTCGCGAATCGTCTGCGGCCCTTCGATCTTCGCCATGCCCACAAGTTGCGCGAGTCCCTTGTACATCGGATACACCGCGATGGCGGCGGCCAGCAGTTTGTAGCGCTCCTCGAACATCGGGATGTTCGGCTGATGCGCGATGCCGCGCATGAGAAAACCATTCGCCGGCTTCTGCGCCTTCAAGAGCGGCAGCGCGGCCTTGTAGAAATCCGCGATCAACTTCGCCGCCTTCTTCTGCTTCGCGGACTTCGCGTTCGTCGGCTTCACCGTCGGGATGGGCAGCCCTTCACGATTCGGATCGGCATCCGTGAGCGGCCCTTCGAGTCCTGCGCCGCGGAAGATGACGACGAAGCGATGCTCCTTGCCCGGCCTGATGATGACCTGCGTGGTGCCGATCTTCTTAATCTTACTCGACAGCAACGCGCACAACTCCTCGCACTTCTCCGTGGGGATGCGGCCCGCGCGGCGGTCAGTCACGATGCCCTTCGCGTCGAGCGTGGCAAAGTTCGCGCGCGCCGCCACGTCGCCGCCTTTCAATTCCAAGCCGAGGCCGAGCGCCTCGATCACCCCGCGGCCCACTTCAAACTCCAGCGGATCGTAGCCGAACAAACCGAGATGCCCCGGCCCGCTGCCGGGTGTGATGCCGGGTGCCACGGGAATCATGCGCCCCTGCGCCGAGTCCTTGCTGAGCGCGTCGAGGTTCGGCGTCTTCGCGGCTTCGAGGGGCGTGAGGTAGCCGTTCGCCTTGGTGGCGATGTCGCCGAGACCGTCCATGACGATGAGCACAAGCTTCGCGCCCGTCTTGATGGTGAGATTCGAGTAAACGCTATCGAGCTTCATAAAAATAAGTTGAGCAATGGGTTTGGAATTCAGGGTTCAGCACCTTGCGCCTGGGTCGCAGGCGGGGCGGATACTGCGAAGAAGGTGCGGGAGCGTCAACGCGATGTTTCAAGAGCAGAAATGGCGAAAGCAGAAAGCAGAAAAAGCTGATATGGGCCCACGGCTCATTTCAGCTTTCTGCTTTCGAAATTTCTGCTTTTCCGTTCAGCCCGTCTTGCGGAAAAACGTGGCGCTGTCCTCCATGTTGAGCATGGCGAAGTCCACCTTGCCGCTCGGGTCGCGTTGGAAGGCTGCTTCGAACTGCTTGGCCAGATGCGTCACGGCGGAGTTGGCGAAGTATTTCACCGCGCCCACGCTGACATGCGCCTGGAAAACGACGACGCAGAGGGATTCCAAATCAATGTTGCGGACGAGCAGGCTGAAGTTCTCCCCCTGTTGATAGACGCAAGTGAAGTTTGGCTCGCTAATGACCGAGGCCATGCCCTGCGTGGCGGCGTAGGTGCCGGCGGCCAGCGCGGCCAGCGTGGTGGAATCGAATTCGCCGAGGTCCCCGGTCTGCGCGATCAGGAAGCCGGCCTTGTCGATGATGAGCGCGGCCGAAGCCTCGCTCCGGGAGACCAGTTCTCCCAACACGCGGTCGAGTTCCCGCATGTCCTCTGCAATAAGTTGGGGCAGAGCCATAAAATGTTTTGGTTCCCGTCAGACCAACTGCTTCACCCGGTTGCTCTCGTTGATGTACTTGTGGAGCAACATGCGGGTGATCATGTTCAAGGTCTCGAAGACGCCCTGGCACTTGTGGGCGGTGGCGCCAAACGCGGGCACCTGCACGTCACGGTTGTTCAGGAGGAACTCCATGTATTCGACGGGCGCGGCGGTCGGCAGGTCGCGCTTGTTGTATTGCAGGACGTAGGGAATCGAATCGAGGTCCAGTTCCAGCGTCCGCAAATTCTCCTCAAGGTTTTGGAAGGCCTTCACGTTCTCCTCCATCTTCTCGTACTGCGAATCGGCCACGAAGACGATGCCATCGACGCCGCGCAAGACGAGCTGGCGCGTGGTGTTGTAAATCACCTGGCCGGGCACGGTGTAGAGCTGGAACTTCGTCTTGAAGCCCTTGATGGCCATGGCCTCGATGGGCAGGAAGTCGAAGAACAGCGTGCGGTCGGAGGAGGTGGCGAGCGAGACGAGCTTGCCCTTGTGCCCTTCCTGGGTCTGCACGTGCTCGTGGACTTGCACGAGGTTGGTGGTTTTGCCGCCGAGCGCAGGACCGTAGAACACGATCTTCACCTGCAGCTCTCTGGTCGCTTGGTTGATGATGGCCATAACTATTTCGATTGAATGCTCAATTCAGCGGCAACTTGAGCGAGGAGGTTTAACGGGAGCGTTTCGCCGCGCTTGCCGAGCACTGCGAAGTAAATGTTCGGGCCTTTGACGACGTGCCATTGGCCGCTCTCGATGCCCAGCGTGAGTTGCTGGAGCGGGCCGAGCGCGAGTTCTTTCGTGTATTGATTCATGCGGCCAAACATCTGCGGGAGGAAGGCTGCGATGGTTTCGCCCTTCACCGCCGGCGGCGTGGCGCTGGTCACGAGCAGGCCGTCGCTCATGGCGAGCAGCGCACCCGCGACACCGGGCAGGCGCGAAGTGTTGAGGACAATTTCCTTCGCACCGAAACGTGAACCTTCCGCGCCGATGACGGCGTCGGCGGAAATATCTTCCACAGCCGGCGCAGGGGCAGGGGCCGCTGCGGGTTCAGGCTCCGCAAAAGCGACAGGCAACGGTGTGGGCACCGTGCGGGCGACGGGCGCGGGAGCCGGCGTCGTGGCGCGCGCAGGAGCCGGCCAGGGCGCGGGCGTCTGCGGTGCGCGGAGCGGCGTTTGAATCTGTGCGTTGGTCGAGGCATGGCCGTGACCATTTTCCTTCGCGCCGCCGCCGAACAAATCGGGGATCGATTCATCCACCGACACGCGCTTGTGCGCGGCACCGTTCTGGTTCGCCATGAACAAGGGGGCGATGACTTTGAGCGGCAGCTCCACGGGCATCTCGCCGACCTTCGGCGTGGGCGGGCTGGGCAGCGGCGGTTGAATCCAGGACGCCACTTCCGCCCAACTGAACAGCACCTTGCCGGACTTCATGGCGGGCTCGAGCAGTTCGAGCGGCACCAGGATTTGATGCTGCTGAAGATCGACGTCGGTCAACTGTCGGCGCACTTCCTGATCCCAGTCGGGCGCGACGGAAGCGAGCGGCACGGCGAGTTCACCGGCATTTTTAAGCGCGGCGGGCGCAACTTTCTTGACCATCGAAGCCGGAGCCGGCGCAGCCACACGCGGCAAAGGAGCCGGGGCCGACGTGACGGCGGGCGTCGCCGGAGCAGGCGTGATGGCGCGTGGAGCCGGAGCAGACGGACGCGCGGGCGACGCAGTCACTACGGGAGTTGGAGCCCCCGTCGCTGCTTTCATCGCGGCGAGCGACGACGGAGAAATGGAAATCTTCGCGGCGGGCGCGGTCGGGGCCGGCACGGGCTGCGCGCTCGTGCTGGTCACGGCGGGCTGCGCACGATACGCGGGTGCCGCCGGAGAGGCCGGAGCAGCCGGCGGACGCGCGATGCTCACGCCATGACCATTCGCGGCAAACACCGACGCGACTTCCGCCGGCACCTCGATCTTCCGCTTGTTCTTGCGGACAAAATATTCCTTCGGCACCTGCTGCAGCACGTCGGCCAACGGCAACGACACGGACACCTCATCTTGCGGCGTCAACGCGCCAAAAAATTCCGTTGAGCTGGCGACCAGTTCCGCGCCCGTCAGCACCACCTGGCCCTGCGACAACTGCGGCACGATGAACTCCAGCGGAATGGCGACGAACTGATCCCCGTTCGCCGGGACCTTGTGGCTGATCGATTCCGGCACGCAGGCCGCAATCGCGGCCAGCGAAACGTAAACGTGCGTGCCGTTCGGCGTGGCGGGCACAGCGGAAAGGGGTGGCGCAGGCGGGATGGCGGCGGCGGCTTGGACGGCGGAGGTGGGTTTCGCCACGGGCGTCACGCGCATCGGCGTGCTGCCGGGTCGCGGGCGCGCGGGCGGCACGGCTCCGGCGCGCGCGGGCACGGCCTGTCGCACGGGCGCGGCGGGCACCGGTTGCGACCTCGACAACATTCTTTTGAACAATTCCAGCATTGGCTGCCTTTCTCTTTTTCTTGGCGTGGCCGCGGTTCGTGTTGAACGATGCGCCATGCCGTCTGCCGAACCGACCCTGCCCCCGCTCACTTCAGCGACGCTTTATCTTGTCGCGACTCCCATCGGGAATCTGGAGGACATCACCCTCCGCGCTCTTCGCACTCTTCGGGAATGCGATGTCATAGCAGCGGAGGACACTCGTCGAACCGGACAGCTTCTTAACTACTTCGGCATTTCCAAGCCGCTCTTGAGCTACTTTCGTTTCAACGAGGCAAAAAGAAGTGAGGAACTCCTCGAACGCCTCGGGCGCGGCGAGAAAATTGCCCTCGTCACCGATGCTGGAACGCCCGGCATCAGCGACCCCGGCGAACGCGTCGTGGCCGCCGCCGTGGCCGCTGGTTTCCGCGTCGAATCCATCCCTGGCCCGTGCGCGCTCATCGCCGCGCTCACGGCCAGCGGACTGCCCGCCGGGGAATTTCACTTCATCGGATTCCTCCCGATCAAATCCGGCCAGCGCCGCAAAAAGCTCGAAGCCTTGCGCGCCGTCCCCGGCACGCTTTGCTTCTACGAATCGCCTTACCGCATCGAGAAACTGATGTGCGAATTGAAAGACCTCTACCCCGCCGCCCGCGTCGTCCTCGCGCGCGAGCTCACGAAGAAGTTCGAGGAATACCTGCGCGGCACGGCGGCCGAGTTGCTGGCGGTGATGGAGAAGCGCACGCTCAAAGGCGAGTTCGTGGTGCTGGTGAGCCAATCGAATGAGCGAGTGACGAATGACGAATTTCCGGTGGACGAGGAGAAGGCCAGTTAGAGGGTGCGATTGAAAGTCGAGCGCACCAGTTGGTGGGTTTTATCGCGCAGAGCGGGCGGCTTAGCGGTGGTCCGGGAGGCGCCCGCCACCGCGTCTCGACTGCTCGCAGCTCCAGCAGTTCCACCTCGCTGGTCTGCTCGCCACTTTCAATCGCACCCTCAGTTAGTCCCATGCTGGCGAGCCATGCGCTGAAGTGTTACTTCTGCCCCGTGCGTTTCTCGTGCATCCCGGTGTTGCTGCTTCTCTCCGCGCTGGCGGCGTGGGCGGACGGGCATGGACATGATGACTTCCAAATCTCCACGAACCGTCCGCACTTCACGCCGGATTGGGCGGAGCCAGCGGGCGCGGTGCCGTCGGTGATGACATCCATGCCGAAGTCGTTCGGGCCGGTCGCCCCGGCGGCGCGTCAACCGGCCGGTGCGTTGAGCGGCCGGCTGGTGTTCATGAACAGCGGCCACGGCTGGACCTACGGCCCGAGCACGACCTGGCGTTTGCAGCGCGGCACGTTGCTGGAGATGAACGAGGACTACGGCAATCTCGATCAGTTGAACTTTTTCGCCGCGTATTGCTTCAACGCCGGCGCGACCGTCATCTCCATGCGCCCCCTCGGCCAGCAGACGAACGAGGTGGTGCTGGACAATGACGACGCGGGCGTGGTTTTCGCGGGAACGTGGTTCGACAGCGTCTCGACAAATTATTTTGGCAGCGTCGGCGACGTGCCGTATCGCTACGCGGCGCTCGCGGCGACGGAGACGGCCACGGCCACGTACACGCCGAACATTCCGGTCGCGGGTTTTTATCCAGTCTATACCTGGGTGCGCCACGGTTCGGATCGCGGCGAGCAGTTGTATCGCGTCCGGCACACGGGCGGGGAATCGCAGCTTCGTATTCCGCATCACATGGTGGGCAACGGGTGGATTTATCTCGGCGAATATTTTTTCAACGCCGGCGCGAACCCCGCCCTCGGCTCCGTGGTCGTCAGCAATCTGCGCGGCTCGGCGGCGGGCACCTACACGTTTGCCGATGCGATTCGTTTCGGGAACGGCATGGGTTCCGTGAATCGCGGCGGCGGCGTTTCGGGATACCCGCGCGAGGAGGAAAGTTGCCGCTACTGGATTCAGGCGAACTTCGGCCAGGGTCAGGATCCGGTCATTTACGACGCCAGCACCGGCGACGAGAATGATTCGTATCAAGCCCCCGGCCGCATGTCCGCCGAGATGAACCGTCAGGAGCAGGGCAATCTCTTCAAGCGCATTCACATCAGCTTCCACTCGAACGCGGGCGGTGGACGCGGCACGCTCGCGCTCATCACCAGCGACCCCACGCCTAATCAAAGTTTGCTCGCGCAAATCGCCGGCAACGAAGTGGACGAGGACTTGGTCGCGCTCGGTTCGCCGCCGCTGGAGTTCGCGTGGAACAATCGCACCACGGTCACTTACACCGGCGGCTACGGCGAAATCACCGGCACCTACTTCAATTACGAAATGGACGCGACGATCATCGAGGTGGGCTTCCACGACCACACCAACGACACCCCGGTGTTGCGCGATCCGAAAGCGCGCGCCGCCGCGGGCCGGGGCGCGATGCACGCGGTAATCAAATACATGAACCACTTCGACCTGCTGCCCGCGAACTTTCTGCCCGAACCGCCCGTGAACGTGCGCGCGGCGGGCGCGGCGGACGGCGCCATCACCTTGCGCTGGAGCGCGCCCGTGAGCAGCGGCGGCAGCGGTGCGGCGACGGGCTATGTGATTTATCGCAGCACGAACGGCTACGGCTTCGGGAATCCGATCACGGTGAGCAACGTGACGAATTGGAAAATCGCCGGACTGGCGGCAGGAGAAGAATATTACTTCCGCGTCGCGGCCGTGAACGCAGGCGGCGAGTCCATGCCGTCCGAAGTCGTCGGTTGCCGCACGCCGACGACCAGCACTCAGCCGCGGGTGCTGGTGGTGAATGCGTTCGACCGTTTCGACCGCACGACGAATCTGCGCCAAAACACCGGCGCGCAAGCGTGGGCCCCGCCCGGCGCGAGCGGCAGCATCGAGCGCGTGCTGCCGAGGCGGAACAATTCCTTCGACTACGTGGTGCCGCACGGGCAGGCCATCAGCGCGTTCGGCCTGCCGTTCGACTCGTGCCAGAACGATGCGGTCGCGAGCGGCGCGATGGCGCTCGGCGATTACGCCATCGTCGTCTGGGCCTGCGGCCAGGAGTCAGTGAACGACGAGACGTTCAGCGACGCGGAACAGACGGCCATCGCAAATTTCCGCAACGCGGGCGGGCATCTCTTCGTGTCCGGATCAGACATCGCGTGGGACTTGGATCGCACTTCGGGGCCGAGCGCGAGCGACCGCGCGTTCTTCAACAATCATCTCAAGGCCAATCTCGCCAACGACGCGAATGACGACTCGAACAGTTACGACCTCGCCTCGGTCATCGGCGGCATCTTTGCCACGCGCGCGACCACGACGTTCGATGACGGCTCGCGCGGAATTTATTTCGTGCGTTCGCCGGATGTGCTGACGCCGTTCGGCGTGGGCGCGAGCGCGGCGCTGAATTATTCCGGCAACGGCAACGGCGCAGCGGCGGTTCAATACGACGGCCGCGCGGGCGGCGGCAAAGTGGTCTATCTCGGCTTCCCCTTCGAGACCATCACGAGCGCGACGCGCCGCCAGCAATACATGGCCGACGCGCTCGCGTTCTTCACGACCAACACCACGACGCTCGTGGCCGGTGGCTCGATTTGGAAATACCACGACACCGGCGCAGACCTCGG
Organism: Verrucomicrobiota bacterium; assembly: GCA_038208765.1. Taxonomy (GTDB): domain Bacteria; phylum Verrucomicrobiota; class Verrucomicrobiia; order Limisphaerales; family SIBH01; genus JANNGC01. The sequence continues at coordinate 3,175 of JBBQYK010000132.1, read as the reverse complement.
CACCGCTTGGCGCGAGACGAATTTCAACGACAGCGCATGGGCCAGCGGTCCGGCGCAACTCGGCTTCGGCGACGACGATGAGGCGACCGTGGTGAACACCAACCGCCTGCGCATCACGACTTACTTCCGCCGCGCCTTCACGCTCACCGGCACCGGCGAACTCGCCACCGTCACGCTTCGCCTCAAGCGCGACGACGGCGCGGCCGTGTATCTGAACGGCGCGGAAGTGTTTCGCAGCAACCTGCCCACGGGTTCAATCACAGCGGCGACACCGGCGAGCGCGGCGGTCGGCGGCGCGGATGAGTCCGCGTGGTTCACCACGAATCTGAATCCTGCCGCGTTCATCGTGGGAACAAATTATCTCGCCGTGGAGGTGCATCAGAACGGCACGAACAGCAGCGACCTAAGTTTTGATTTGGAACTGATCGCCACCTTGCGCCCGGCGCGGGCCACGACTCTGATCGCGGACGGAGCGGTGTGGAAGTATCACGACCTCGGCGTGAACCTCGGCACGACCTGGCGGAACAACTCCTTCAACGACTCAGCGTGGACCACGGGCATGAGCAAATTTGGGTTCGGCAACGACGGCGAAGTCACGGCGCTCGCGCGCACCAACGCGGCCGGCGGCACGAACATCACGTTCTACTTCCGCCGCCAGTTCTACATTCCTTCGCCGCTCGCCGTGCACTCGCTTACCGCCCGCCTCGTGCGCGATGACGGTGCGGTGATTTACCTGAACGGCTCGGAAATCTGGCGCGACTCCATGCCCGCCGGAACCATTACCCACACCACGCCCGCCACCGCCACCATCAGCGGCGCGGACGAAACCAACTGGCTCACCTTCAACTTTCAACTTTCCACCTTCAACCCGCTCCTCCCCGGCCTGAACACGCTCGCCGCCGAGATTCATCAAGTGACCAACACCAGCAGCGATGTGGGTTTCAACTTCGAGTTGCTCGCGCACGTGAGCGTGAACACGAATCTTGCGTTGCGCGCCCGCCAGTCCGGCCCCGATCTGATCCTCAGTGCGCCGCCGGACGCGAACTACTTCGCGCTCCTCGGCGCGACGAATCTGACCCCGCCCGTACTCTGGAGTCCGCTCACCAACGCGCCCACGCTCCTCGACAACGAATGGCGAGTGACGCTGCCGGTGGCGACCAATGGCCAGCAGTTCTACCGCTTGCAAATGGACTGACCGTCACGCTCGCTGCTCGGAGACCGTTGGCGACGGCGCGGCTCGATTCACTCCGACACTTGGATCGGCACCGCCGCACAACTCGCTTTGATGGAGCACCTCATTGTGTTTCCGGTGAACGGCTGGTGGCGTCTCCGCCCTCAGCAGAAAAGATACAACCTTCGGATCCGTTACTCGCTTGTCGTGGCGCTGGAAACGGTCAGCGTAGCCCTCGACATCTTCACGCCAATTCAGACAAGCGTGGCGCAGACGGTGAGCGTGTAACCTCGTCATTTTTTTCGTCAACCGAAGCCTTGCTCAATTGGGAAAGACCCAAACGTGTCACGGCGCTTTCCCGACCGAGCCAATCACCTTCTGCAAGACTGCATCGTCCATCTCGACGAGATGGCTCCGCTCCGGGAAACGGCCTTCCTTCACGTCGGAGATGTATTCGGTGAAGGCGGCGAGGCGTTCACGTTGCAGGCGGCGATGTTCTTCCAGAAAATTGCGGTAGGCCTTGGCGTGGCGTGGCGGGCGTTCTTCGTAGTCGCCGAGGATGTCGTCGGAGAAAAGAAATTGCGTATCGCAGCCGTCGCCAGAGCCAAGGGACATGAGGAGCATCCTGGTTTGCGAACAGAGGAAGCGCGCGAGGTTGTGCGGCACGCATTCCAATTCCGCCGCGTAAGCACCGGCGTTTTCCAGTGCCTTCATTTGCTGATGGAGCCGTCGCGCTTCCTCTTCGGTCTTCCCGATGGCGCGGTATCCGGTCCAGGTGACATGACGCGGAACCATGCCGAGATGCCCGACGACTGGAATCCGTTCTCGCGCCATGGCTTCGATGATGAACGGACTGGCGGAGCAATAGACGGAACTTGCGCCGTGTTCGAGCGCACGAAAGCCGACACGAATCGCCTCCTCGGGCGAAGCCAGTCCATGCGGCGTGGCGCAGGAAAAAAAGCTGTTCGGCGCGGCAGCAACGAGCAGCGGCAGTCGGGCCTGCGCCTCGGGTGAATCGAAACTGCAACTCATCAAGTCCACTCCGGCCTGTTCCGCGGCGGCGGCTTCCTCCGGCGACTTCACATGGATGTGCGTCAGGCAGCGTTTACCCTTGAGCTGCTGCAGATCATGGATCGTGTATTTCTTTCGGGGTCGAAGCATGGAGGGAGAGTTCCCAAACTCGCAGCGCCCATCAATCTTGATTCATGATGAAGAACTGAACGCAGATGATCTGGACACTGTTCTTGCCACCGAGTCCGCGGCACGGGGAGTGGCGGCTGGGGGGCGCTGTCCTCAGCGCGCCGGGGTGAGGCACCCGCAAGTTCCACCACGCCGATTGGGTTCCGGCGCGGCGTGGTGAGGACACCGTTCTCTACCTCGTCGCGGTCCTTCTCAAGAACAGCGGCCAGATGCACCCAACGCATCGGGAAGGTGGAGACGCGTGTTCACTTGGGCCGCGGCAAACATCCGGTTCCCTCGCGGCGAAGTTTCTGTTCCAATCTCACGCATCATGAAATTCACCCCGCTCCTTCTCGGCGTGCTGGCGACCCTGCCATTGCAAGCCGCCAATGTCACTTTCAAGAAGCAGACGCTCACCACCGAGTTCGTCGCGGAGGGCTGTGCGTTGGCCGATTTTGATCATGACGGCCACAACGACATCACCGCCGGCTGCTCCATCTGGTATGGGCCGGACTTTGCGCGGCGGGCGAACTTCACGCCGCCGAGCGTGAACGCGAGCGGGCCGACCAAGACGCCTTACGATGCGGCGAAGGGTTACTCCGATTATTTCCTGGCCTACGCGCATGACTTCAATGGCGATTCGTGGGCGGACATTCTTGTCTATAGCCTGCCGGGCGAGCCGGCGCTCGTTTACCTCAATCCGAAGGGCAAGGCTGGGAACTGGGTGAAGCACGCCATCTTCGACGTGGCGGATGGCGAGTCGCCGGACTTGAAGGACATCAATGGCGACGGCAAGCCGGAGCTGCTCGTGCATTCCAGCAACGC
>JBBQYK010000131.1:0-12152 GCA_038208765.1 Verrucomicrobiota bacterium | reverse complement strand
CCCGCCACGGAACGGCTCGTCGTCGAGGCGTAAATCCGCAGCGTCGCCGTGCGCGGGCCGGACGCGTTGGGCATTGAGTCGGGACGCCAAGCGAATCGGGTGAGCAAGGAAGGCCCCGAGAGCGCTCCAAACTGAGAGGCGTCGTAAATCTTCATATCGCGTACTTGGGCGGGGCCGGTAGGTGTCGTGCCAGAAGTATCGCCATCGTTCGTGGCTAGCGAATTGGGCACGACGACGACCTGAGCACGGAGTTCGGCCGTGACGCACGATCCCAGGAAGGCAGCGAGAAGGAAGGCGAAACCGAAGCGGCGTTGCCGGCCTGAGTGATTTAATTGGGAGAAGGAGATTTTCATAAAGTTCTGTTCTTTTGTGTTTTGGTCTTTTGTTTCGAGTTCCGACGAACCATTCCAAGGCCACGTGCGATCCCGTCATGGGATACAGGACGTTTTGCTGGCGAGAGTAGCGGGACTTTCGGAAATAATTCTTCTTCAGCCGCGCGACCGAGGATCTGCCTCTTTGAGAGCGTGTTTGAAAACACCACCAACCCGCGGCGTGAGGCACGCGGCCTACCGGCAACAACTGAAATCGGCCCCCCGGTTGTTGGTCCGGTCCCCTGACTGGCCGATTTATCAAACAGTCCCTGAGTCAATCTGCCTTCAAGATGAGCCCCGCTCTTCTCAAGGCGCCGAGTTCCTTTTCCGCTGTACCGGCACTGTGGGAGTGGTGGAGAAAATCACCTCAGAGCGAATTCCCTTGCGCCGTCAACGCGGCCGCTTGCTCTGCCTTTCGCCAGCTCGCGACCTGCTCCGGTGAAGCCGCCTCCCAAATCCGGGCGGTTCGATCCGCACTGCCGGTAACAATCCGCCGACCGTCCGGAGAAAACGCCACGGCGATGATCCATTCTTTGTGGCCTTTGAGGGTGAGCAGTTCTTGGCCGCTGGCCGCGTCCCACACCTTGGCCGTCTGATCCTGGCTGCCGGTGACGATTCGCCGGCCGTCCGGGGAAAAGTTCGCCGACATGACCCCGCCACTGTGGCCTTTGAAGGTGAGCAGCAGCGCACCGTTGGCTGCATCCCACACTTTGGCCGTCTGGTCGTCACTGCCGGTGAGGATGTGCTGGCCATCCGGAGAAAAGATTGCAGAGAAGACCCAGGAATTGTGCCCCTTGATCCCGAGCAATTCCTCGCCGGTTGCTGCGTCCCATACCGTGGCGCCAATGTTTCCTCCCTGATTCCCGGTGACAATCCGCCGCCCATCAGGAGAAAAAGCCACCGACCAGATCCAATGGCCTTGTCCTTTGAGGGTGACCAGTTCTTCGCCGTTGGCCGCGTTCCAAACCTTGGCGGTACCTTCCTCGCTGCCGGTGGCAATGCGCTGGCCATCCGGGGAAAAAGTCACAGACTTGACCGGAGCACGGTGCCCGATGAGAGAAAACAATTCCTTGCGGCTGTCGACGTCCCACACTTTGGCCGTGTGGTCGAAACTGCCGGTGACAATTCGCCGGCCGTGCGGGGAAAACGCCGCGGATCGGACCGAATTGCTGTGCCCCGGCAGTGTGAACAATTCTTTGCCGCTGGCTGCCTCCCATACCTTCGCCGTATGGTCAAAACTGCCCGTGACGATCCACTGGCGATCCGGGGAAAAGGCCGCCGCCCCAATCGGACCAACGTGCCCTCTCAGAGTGAGCAGTTCCGTATCGTTGGAAGAGTCCCACACTTTGGCCGTTTTATCCCCGCTGCCCGGTACAATCACTTCACCGTTCGGAGAAAAGCTCACCGACCCACCGCCGGTGACAATCCGCTGGCCATCCGGAGAAAAAGCCACGGAACTGATCCGGGAACCGTGCCGCTTGACCGACAGCAGATCACCATTGCTTGCGTCCCACACCCGGGCCGTCTGGTCGTCTCCAGCGGTGGCAATCCGCTGGCCGTCCGGAGAAAAGGTCGCCGAGAATACGCGAGTGCTGTGGCCGCTCAGGGTGAGCTGTTGCTGGCCGGTGGTGGTTTCCCAGACTTTGGCCGTCAGATCGCGGCTGCCGCTGACAATCCGCTGTCCATCCGGAGAAAACGCCACGGAAAAGATGGGAGCGTCGTGCCCTCGGAACGTGGACAAGAGGGTGCCGTCCTCCGCCGACCACACCTTCGCCGTATGGTCCCAACTGCCGGTGACAATCCGCCCGCCATCCGGGGAAAAGGCCACGGACCAGACCACACCACTGTGCCCATCAATGGTGTGTATTAAATTTCCGCTGGTTGCATCCCACACCTTGGCTGTCTGGTCCCGACTTCCGGTCACGATTTGCCGCCCGTCCGGGGAGAAGGCGACGGAAAACACCGCATTGCTGTGGCCCAGTAACGTCTGCAATTCCTTACCGTTCGCCGCATCCCAAATCATCGCTGTCCGGTCCCAACTACCGGTGACGATCCGTTGGCCGTCCGGTGAAAACGCCACCGACCGAATCGGCGCGGTGTGCCCGCGCAGAGAAAACAATTCCTTGCCGGTGGCTGCCTCCCACATCCTGGCCGTATTGTCCGCACTGCCGGTGATAATCCGCTGACCGTCCGGGGAATAGGCCACGGCTAGAATCGGCTTGCTGTGTCCGCGGAACGTCTGCACCTTCAAATGCGTTTGGCGCTGCCAGTAATACCACTCGAACCCGCGCCACGGAGCCTGCGCCGTGTCTTCCAACAACTGCCGGACGCGGCTGACATCGTTCTGCTCCCATGCCTGCTGTGCCAGATGCATGTTCGCCACATAAAGCTGGCGCACCGCGTTGGACTCGCCCGTTTCTGACCGCTGGCGCTGCTGACGTTCGGAGACGGCGTGCTGCTCAGCGCGGCGCCATTGCCAGGAGGTCGTTGCAAAACCCACCACTAGCGCGCCGATCGCGAAGCCAAGGGCGCCCGCGAGTGCCGGCTTCCGGCGGGACCAGCGCCAGAGCTTTTCTGGTGCATTGACGGGACGCGCGTGTATCGGTTCATCGCGGAGCACACGGCCAAGTTCATCCGCCAATTCCTGCGCGGTCTGATAGCGGCGCGACGGCTCTTTCTCGAGACATTTGAGCGCGATGGTTTCCAAATCCCGTGGGATCGAGGGATTCAACAAGCGCGGCGACACCGGCTCGGCATTGAGCACCTGAGTGATGGTGTGCTCCAGCGAGTCAGCCTGAAACGGTGCCCGTGCCGTCAGCAAGTAGTAAAGAATGCCTCCAAGCGCATAGACATCGCTGGGTCGGCCGACTTTGCCGCGCTTTCCACCAGCTTGTTCCGGCGGCATGAAGTTCGGCGACCCCAACACCTGACCGGTCATCGTCAGGCTGGAATCGCCGTCCAATCGTCGCGCCAGGCCGAAGTCTGTGACGCGCGGCTGGTCGTGTGCGTCGATCAGCACGTTCGATGGCTTGAGGTCGCGATGGAGAATGCCCCGCTCGTGCGCGTAATGGATCGCAGTGGCGATGATTTCGACGTAGCGGGCCGCCTTTTTGGCGGGCAAGGGTTGTTGTCCCACTCGCTGCGCCAGGTTCTGGCCCTCCACGTAGTCCATCGAAAAATAGTGCTGGCCTTCGTGGACACCTACATCGTGGATCGCGACGATGTTCGGATGTTGCAGGATGGCGGCGGCAGCGGACTCAGTGCGAAAGCGCTGGACGAATTCCTTCCCCGCGCGCGCTCCCGCCTGGATCATCTTCACCGCGACGATGCGGCCGAGCTTCCTTTGCCGCGCCTTGTAAACGACGCCCATGCCGCCGCGCGCAATTTCCTCCAGCAGGTCGTAGTCACCGAACGATCCCAGTGGCGAACTCTCCGGGCTCAATCCTGATGATGCTCCGTCGGATAGAGTGACAGGCGTTTCCGCCTGGAGAACCTGACTGGCCGCGTTGGTCATTTCCAGCGCCCCGTCGAGGGCGCACTGCGTGCAAAGACCCTTGGGCCAGTACGCCGGGAAAGGCGTGCCGCACTCCGCGCAGCAATTGGTGTCTGGCACAGTTTTTCTCTCTCGCGTTCAGCCCACGATTTCCTTCGGAGCGCGGCATTCATGCCGCTGCACCGTTCAACCATCCCAACGCGGTGGAAGTTTTCAGGCCTTACGACTTCGGAAGTTGAAGCGGCATAAATCCGCGCTCCAAAATCTGGACGAGCGCTGGCCATTAGCAATCCCGTCTGCCTGATGCAGGATAAAAAGCGCCCGAAAGTTCCGAAGAAAAAGTGGAACGTTCGGATCAGCCGCGCTCTCCACCCAACAGCGCACGGAAATGCCGGAGTTCCTCCTCGATTTCTTCCGGACGCGTGACCGTTTGGGCGATTTCTTCCCGCAACAACTCGCGGTGGCGCTGCCGCATCCGTTGCACGGCGGATTTGACGGCTGCCTCGGTCATGCCGAGTTCTTCGCCCAGTTGCGCGTAAGACCGCCCGCCCGGCTCGCGGGGCTGATAATCCTGTAGCAGTTCGAACAATGCGCCCTGGTCACGCGCCGCGTATTCCTCGCGTAGCCGATCCAGCGCCGTATGAAGGACGGCCTGCGCCCACCGACGTTCAAAGACCTGATCCGGTGTCAGATCGTCCACCGGTTCGAGGAGGTAACCATCTTCGCCGGCAGGCTCGTCCAGCGAAACGAACACACAGCCGCCTCCGCGTTTTTGCGCTCCGACCTTCCTGCGCTGCTCGGACAGAAAGTTCTTGAGGTACGCGAGCAGGAACGATCGAAACTTGCCCTCCTGGTGGCGGAGGTGTTGGAGGTAATCTTTGGCCAGCAACCGCGCGAAGAATTCCTGAGTCAGGTCTTGTGCCTCCGTCTTGTCACAACCATCGCGTCGAATGTAGGCGTAGAGTGGGCGCCAATACGCCCGGCACAACTTCTCCAGAGCGGCATCCGCTTCGGATGAGTCGCCCTGTTTGGCTGTCATCACCACGCTCCAATGGGTCGTGGCAAACACCGGGCTGCCGGCTGATCGCATATCGGTCATAAGGAACGCCGGAGCTTCGCAAACCTTCCTCCTCAAGCAAGGGCAGAAAAGCATTCAGGCACCCATCACAGCGACGATCTGCTGACGCAGCACGTCGTAATTGCGTCACGAGGCTACACCGGCAGCGTGAAGAAGAACTGCGCGCCCTGGCCCGGTTCGCTCTCGACCCAGACTTTGCCGCCGTGGGACTGGATGATGTGCTTGACGATGGCGAGACCCAGCCCGGTGCCGCCGGCCTCGCGCGAACGGGCTTTGTCGATGCGATAGAAACGCTCGAATACGCGCTCGCGGGCTTCGGCGGGAATGCCGGGGCCGTCGTCGGCCACGCAGAGTTCGACGTGGCCGTTCACCGCACGCCCGCGCACGATGACGCGGCCCTTGGCGCGGCCATACTTCACGGCGTTCTCGACGAGGTTGACCACGACTTGCTCCAAGCGATCAGGGTCGGCGCGCCCGGCGAGGCCCTCGGGAATCTCGTTGATGATTTTCGTGCCGCGCTCATTGGCGCGCGTCTGCAACTCGGCAATCAGCCCGGCGGCAAACGGACGCAAGGGCAGGGTGCGAAGCTGCAACGTGATTTGCCCGGACTCCAGACGCGAGATGGTGAGCAGATCCTCGATGAGATTGGTCAGGCGGTTGGAGTGGCGGTCGATGGTCTGGAGAAATTTCGCGGACAGCTCGGGGTCGGTGATCGCGCCGTCGAGCAGCGTCTCGACGTAGCCCTTGATGAGCGAGAGCGGCGTGCGCAGTTCATGGCTGACGTTGGCGACGAATTCGCGCCGGGTGTTTTCCAACAACCGGATGCGCGTGAGATCATGAAAGACCAGAATCGTGCCTTGGGCACGCCCGTCGCGGTCGAGCACGGTGGCGGCATTGACCTCGAAGTAGTGGGCCTGGTCGCCGCCAACCTCGAGTTCACAACTGAGAACCTTACGTTCCTTGTCGAGGCGCGTGAGCAGTTGCGTGAGTTCGGGCCGGCGAAACGCCTCGCTCAAAGTCTGGCCGCGCACATCAATGGTGAGGGCGAACTGGCGTTCGAGGGATTGGTTGGCGAGCTGGATGCGGCCATGGCGGTCGAGCAGGACGACGCCTTCCACCATGCTGTTGAAGAGGGTCTGGCGTTCGGCCCGGGCCTGATCCTCAAGTTCACACTGGCGCTGCGCGGTGGCGTCGCGTTCGCCGCGCAGTTGTTCCATGTACTCCTCCGCGAGTTGAACCTTCCGCCGGAAGATGAAGAAGAGCAGGGCGAGGGCGATGGTCAGGATGACAGCGACGGTCTGCCACACGAATTCTGCTTCAGCGAGGAAGACGTTCACACTTTGTCCACGAAGCGGTAGCCGACGCCGCGCACGGTGTCGAGATAGCGCGCCGCGCCGCCGAGCTTGTCGCGCAGGCGGCGCATGTGCGTGTCCACGGTGCGGGTGTCAATGAAGTTGTCGTATTCCCACACGTCGCGGAGCAAGGCCTCGCGCGATTGCACGCGGCCTTTGCGCTCGGCGAGCACGGTGAGGAGCTTGAATTCCGTCGCGGTCAAATCCACGCGCTTGCCGCTGACCAGCACCTCATGGCGCGGGATGTCGATCTTCAAATCCGCGAAGTCCATGTTGTCCGCCTCCGGCTCGGAGGGGTTGCGGCGACGGAGCAGCGCCTTCACGCGCAGAACGAGCTCGCGCGGGCTGAAGGGTTTTGTGACGTAATCATCCGCGCCCAGTTCGAGACCGAGCACGCGATCAATTTCCGCCGCCTTCGCCGTGAGCATGATGATCGGAACGGCGGCGGTCGCGGGTTCGCGGCGCAGTGTCTTGCACACTTCCAGTCCGTCCACTTCTGGGAGCATCACATCGAGAATGATCAGCGCGGGCTGGGCGTTGCGCGCCTTCTTGAGCGCCTCCTCGCCATCGGCGGCGGTGGCCACGTCAAAACCGGCGGCTTTCAAGTTGTAGGAAATCAACTCCAGCGCATCCGGCTCATCATCGACGACCAATATTTTGGGTTTCATGATTTGTCTTGGTTGCGACGGTCGAGAGCGTAGCAGAAGCGCCCGCGCTCAACCATATCGGCCTTCAATGTATTCGGCGGTCTTCGGATTTTTGGGGTGCAGGAACAGTTCCGCCGTGGGCAGATGCTCCATCAGTTCGCCCATCAGCATGAAGATGCACTCGTCGCTCGCGCGCCGCGCCTGGGCCATGTTGTGCGTGACGATGACGATGGTGTAGCGGCCTTTCAGCTCGAACATCAATTCTTCAATCGCGCGCGTGCCTTCCACGTCGAGCGCGCTGCACGGCTCGTCCATCAGGATGATCTCCGGCTTCAGCGGCAGCAGGCGCGCGATGCAGAGCTTCTGCTGCTGTTCAAGCTGGAGGTTGATGGCCTTGTCGTTCAACCGGTCCTTCAAGTCCTTCCACAGGCCCACCTCGGTCAGCGCCTTCTCCACCGCGTCATCGAGCGTGGCTTTGCTCAGGGCGCTGGAGGGATTGTGAATGCGAATGCCGAAGACCACGTTTTCATACACGGAAATGGGCAGGGGATTCGGGCGCTGGAAAACCATGCCGACCGATTTGCGCAGTTCGATGAGCGACACGTCCGGGTCGTAGATATTTTTCCCGTGCAACTCGATCAGCCCCTTCGTGGTCACGTAGCCGTAGCGTTCGTTCACGCGGTTGAAGCAACGGAGCAGGGTGGTCTTGCCGCAGCCGCTCGGGCCGATGAGCGAGGTGATGATCCCCTTCTTGATGTCCACCGTCACGTTCATGAGCGCCTGGAACTTGGCGTACCAGAGGCAGAGATCGCGCGTGATGATGGCCAGTTCCTGATCCGCGCCGGCTGGTGAGGTGGGTGCCGCAGCTTTGTTCATCGCAGGGTTCATCCGAAAATTCCGTTCACGTAGTCGTAGGTCCGCTTGTCCTTCGGCGTGTCACTGAACATCACCTCGTTGGTGTCCAGTTCGATGATGTCGCCGTTCCAGAGGAACATGGTGCGCGCGGCGAGGCGACGAGCCTGTTGCACCAGGTTCGTCACGAGAATGATGGTCATCTCCTTCTTCAATTCCTTGAGCACATCCTCAATGCGCATGGTGGTCACGGGGTCGATGGCGATGGAGAATTCGTCGAGGCAGAGAATCTCCGGTTGGTGCGAGAGGGCGCGCGCGATGGTGAGACGCTGCTGCTGGCCGCCGCTCAATTTCGTGCCGAGCGAATCGAGACGGTCCTTCACCTCGTCCCAGAGCGCGGACTGGCGCAGGCATTTCTCGACGTGGGCGTCGAGGAACTTCTTGTCCTTGATCCCGGAGGAGCGCGGGGCGAAGGCCACGTTGTCGTAAATGGTCAGCGGCAGGCCGACGGGCAGCGGGGCCACCATGCCGATCTTGCGGCGCAGCCCGTACACGTCGCGCACCTTCTTCACGTCCTCGCCGTCCACCTTGATCGTGCCGGTCATCTTGCTGCCGGGGGTGAATTCCAGCGTGCGGTTGATGGCGCGCAGCAGTGTGGTCTTGCCGGACTGGGCCGGCCCGATGATGGCGAAGATCTCGTTCGGCTCGATGTGGAACGAGATGCCGTGATGAACCTCCTTGCCCGCGTAGAAGGTGCGGAGGTCTTGGACTTCGATTTTGTGGCCGGAATTGCTGCTCATGGGATTACCACTTTTTGCGCGAGCGGAGATAGACGCGGAAGGTGATGGCGGCGGCGTTCACGATCAGCACCACGCCGATCAGCACGGTGGCGATGGCGTAGGGTGTGGCCTTCGGGATGTTGATCGCCTGGGTGGCGATATAATAGAGATGCATGGAGAGCGCCATGCACTGATCCTTGATCGGGTTGTAGAGAAACAGCCCGGTGCTATCGAGCATCTTGTAAGTGGCCACGCCGGTGAGCATCACGGGCGCGGTCTCGCCGGCGGTGCGGCTGACCTGGAGGATGACGCCGGTGAGGATGCCGCTGATCGAGTTCGGCAGCACGATGCGCCAGATGGTCTGCCAGCGGGTGGCGCCGACATTCCAGCAGGCCTCGCGGAACTGGCGGGGCACAGCCGCCAGCGCCTCTTTAGTCGAGGTGATGATCACGGGCAGCGTCATCACGGCCAGGGTGAGCGCGGCGGCGATGATGGATTTTTTCCCATCGTTGAAATTGGCGAAATAGACGAACGCGGCGACGCCGAACAGCCCGTGGACGATGGAGGGGACGCCCGCGAGGTTTATGACCGCGAGATTCACGACGCGGGTGAACCAGCTTTCCCGCGCGTATTCATTCAGGTACACCGCCGCCAGCACCCCGATGGGGGCGGAGATGGCCAGGGAAAAGAAGACGATGTAAATGGTGCCGACGATGGCCGCCCAGATGCCGCCCTTGGCCCCGCCGCTGCGCGGATTCTCGGTGAGGAACTCCCAGGAGAGCGCGGGCCAGCCCTGGATGACGATGTGCCCGACGATCAGGAAGAGCGGAATGACCATGGCCGCGGCCATGAAGCCGAAGAAGACCTTCGCGACCAGTTCGGTGCGTTGTTTTTTCCGGTTGAAGGCAGTTTCGGTAAACATGGCTATTTCCTTTTGATGCCCTTCACGATCATATCCGCCGTCAGGTTCACCACGAAGGTGATGGAGAAGAGCAGCACGCCGATGAGGTACAGCACCTGATAATGCGGCGAACCCTGGGAGGTTTCACCCAGTTCCGCCGCGATGGTGGCGGTCAGCGTGCGGACGGGATCAAAAATCGAGTGCGGAATGTTGACGGCATGGCCGGTGGCCATGAGTACGGCCATGGTCTCGCCGATGGCCCGGCCCACGCCGAGCAGCACGGCGGCCAGCAACCCGTTCTTTGCCGCCGGAATCAGCACCCGGTAAATCATCTGCCAGCGCGTGGCCCCGAGCGCGACGGCGGCCTCTCGGTAGCTGTCGGGCACGGCCTTGAGTGCATCCTCGCCGATGCTGACCATGATTGGCACGCTCATCAGTGCTAGGAGCAGCGCGCCATTGAAGAGGTTCACGCCTACGGGGACGTGGAAGACCGCGATGATGACCGGACTCATCACGGTCAAGCCGATGAACCCCCAGACCACGCTGGGAATGGCGGCGAGCAGTTCGATGACGATCTTGAGCGTCTCCTTCACTTTGCCGGTGCAGAACTCGGAGACAAAGATCGCCGCGCCCAGTCCGAAGGGCACCGCGATGACCATCGCCAGGATTGTGACGCTCAAGGTGCCGACGATGAGCGCGCCCGCGCCGTACTGGGGCTTCACCGAGGAGGTGGGAATCCACTGCGTGCTGGTCAGGAACTCGAAAATATTCAGCTTGGCCAGCAACGGCGCGCCTTCCTTGAAGACGAAAAAGAAAATGCCGAAAACGAAGACGATGGAGCTGATGCCACAAAGATAGACGGCGGCTTCAATGACTCGTTCTCCAAAGATCGCCAACGGGCCGCGCGCGGCGCGTTTGACCGGCATCGTCGCCGGACTGGATGTGGTCATCGTGCGCATTGTAACAATGGATTCTTGAGGCGAAGAGGCCGCGGCGGTCGTGAGACGGCGCCGCGGCCTGCGGCAATTCAGTTCGGTTTACTTCTTGGGCAGCGGGACATAACCGGTCGTCTCCACGATCTTCTGGCCCGCGTCGGACATGACCCAGTCGATGTATTTCTTCACATGCGGCACCGGTTCACCCGAGGTGTAGAAGAACATGGGACGCGCAATGGGATAGGATTTGTCGTGCGTGCTGGCGATGCTGGGCTGGACGGAGGGTTCACCCTTCTTCTTGGCCACCTTGAGCGTCTTGACGGCCGGAGTGGCGTAACCCATGCCCGAGTAGCCGATGGCATTGGGCGTCTTGCCGATGAGTTCCACGACGTCCTTCGAGCCGTTCATGTCCAGCGAGCCGAGCTTGAACTCGTTCTTCTTTCCGACCACGGCTTCCTTGAAATACTCGTAGGTGCCGGAGTTGTTCTGGCGACTGACCCGAATCATCTCGTCACCTTTCGCCCCGGGAATGCTGGTCACGCCGACATCGCTCCACTTGGTAATGGTGCCGCCTGCGCGATAGATGTCGCCCAGTTGTTCCATGGTGATTTCATTCAACGGATTGTCCTTGTGGACGTAGATAGAGAGCGCGTCGAAACCGACGACGAACTCCTTGGCCTCCACCTGGTGTTTGGCCTTCAACTCCGCCTGCTCCTTTTCCTCGATGTGGCGGCTGCTGTTGGCCAGTTCGGCGGTGCCGTTGATGAGTCCCTTGATGCCGACGCCGGAGCCGCCCCCGTTGACTTCGATGAGCACGGTCTTGTCCACGGCTGCGTAGGCTTCAGCCCAGGCGGCGGCGAGATTAACCATGGTGTCGGAGCCGATGTTGGCCACGGTGGTCTTCTTGACGCCGCCGTCGGATTTGCCGCAACCCACAAGGGCCGCCGCCGCCGCAAGGGCCAGGGTGGTAGTGATGAATTTATTTTTCATGGTGTTCCTTAATCGCTGTCTTCGACCAGCGCTTGCACGAGTTCGCGCGCATGCGTGTTGATGTATTGAAACGTCTGTTCGTAGGCGTCGCGCACGTCGGCCAGGGAGCCGGGATGCACGGACGGATCTTCGACGGTCCAGTCCAATCCCACCGTCTTGGTCGGCGGCGGCGGGAAAACTTTCTTCGCGTTCTGCGCGAGCGCGATGATCACATGGTAGTGATCGAGATTGGGAATCTGGCTGACGGCTTTCGGCGTCTGCCGCGAGATGTCGATGTCCTTCTCCTTCAGAAACTCGACCGTGCGCCAGTCCACCGCGCGGGACTCCAGCCCGGCGCTGCTGAAGCGGAAGCCCTCGACGTTCATGGCGTTGGCGACGCCCTCGGCCATCTGGCTGCGGCAGGAATTATTTTCGTCCACGAACAGCACGCGGAAAACCTCTGTGCCCTTGTGCTTCATGTACTCGCCGGTACACATGTAGAGCGTTTCCTCGCAGATGTTCTTCGCCTGGTCGGCCACGCGTTCGTAACGGCGCGCGATGGTCTGGAGCGGCGTGAGCGCGTTGACCGGGATCGTGCCGGACTGGAGCATTTGCAGCAGGATCGCGTCGAGCTTGCCGCGCAGCATGTCGGCCTTGTCCTCCTCCTCCATCGTCTCGCGCGCGAGTTTCGCGTCCTGTTCCAGAAACGCCTTGATGGCGTTGCGCAGCATCGGGATGGAGACCTCGGCCAGCGCCGTGAAATCCGCCAGCGGCA
>JBBQYK010000130.1:0-12260 GCA_038208765.1 Verrucomicrobiota bacterium | reverse complement strand
GAAGTGACGCTTTCGCCGCGCGGCAAAATTCTCGAAATCGAAAAGCGCGATTGAGCCATGCGCCTGCTGCTCGTCGAGGACTCAGCACGGTTGCAGGCGACCATCGCGCTCGGGCTGCGCAAAGCGGGCTACGCGGTGGATGTGTCGGGCGATGGCGAGGACGCGCTGTGGCGGGCGCGCGAGGGCAGCTACGATCTGGTCATCCTCGATGTGATGCTCCCCAAAATGGACGGGCTAACCGTGCTGCGAAAACTGCGGGATGCGGGTAACGCCACTCATGTGTTGATGCTCACGGTGAAGGATCACGTTAACGACCGTGTCGCCGGCTTGCGCGCGGGAGCGGATGATTATCTCTCCAAGCCGTTCGCGTTCGATGAGCTGCTGGCGCGCGTCGAGGCGCTGGTGCGTCGGCGTTACGAGAAGAAGAACCCCGTCGTCCGCATTGGCGAACTCGAGATCAACACGACGGCGCGGGCGGTGAACTGCCGTGGGGAAATGCTGGCGCTGACGCCGCGCGAGTATCGGCTGCTGGAGTTTCTAGCGCAGCGCGTGGGTGAAGTCGTCTCGCGCTCCGAGATCGAGGAGCACATTTACTCCGACGAAAAAGATTTGTTCAGCAACGCCGTCGAGTCGGCCATCTCGGTGCTGCGCCGGAAAATTGAATCGGCGGGGTGCGGTCCGCTCATTCACACGCGGCGCGGCCTGGGCTACGTGCTGCAAGCGGCATGAAGTCCATTCGTCAGCGTCTCGCCGTCGGATTGATCAGCGGTCTCGCCGTGCTGGTGATTTTGGTCGGGGCGGTGGTCTTGCCGGCGCTGCATCGTTTGTTGGTGGCGGAGTTCGATTACGCGCTCCTGGCGAAGGCGCGCGCTTTGACCACACTGGCCGATCCGGCGCGTCGCGGCGTGAACCTGCAATTCACGGAGGCGTCTCTGCCGGAGTTTCAAGCGGGCGCGGGCGCAGAATATTTTCAAGCCGCACTCGGGAGCGGCACGGTGCTCGCACGCTCGCCCTCCCTCGGCACCGCGTTATTCACGCCGCCATCAGACGTGGCCTCCCCGCCGCTGTTCTGGAATGTGACGCTGCCGGGCGAGCGGGCGGGGCGCGCGGTCGCGCTGCGATTCGCGGACGATGGCGCGAACGATGTGCTGGTCATCTTCGCGCGTGACCGTGCCCGGCTGGATCGCACTTGGCTGACGGTTTTGCTTGCTGCTGGCGGTGGGGCGCTTGGGTTGCTCGCGCTCATGTGGTTCGTGGTGCGGCGCGCGGTTGGGGCCGGTCTGCAACCCGTGCACGCCTTGGCTCGCGAGGTCACCGGTATTTCTTCCACGTCCTTGGAGCAGCGCGTGAGCACCGACCAAATCCCGGAGGAGTTGCGTCCCATCACGACGGAGTTGAATCGTGTGTTGGCGCATCTGCAATCCGCCTTCGAACGCGAGCGACGGTTCACGTCGGATGCGGCGCACGAACTTTCCACGCCCATTGCGGAACTGCGCGCGCTCACGGATGTGGCTTTGCGCTGGCGCGATGATCCGGCAGTCACCATCGATCTGGCGGTGAAGGCCAACGCGATTGCGCAACAGATGGAGCGCCTCGTGCGCGTGCTGCTGGCGCTGGCGCGCGCTGAGAATTGCCGCGCGCAAATGCAACTCGGCGCGGTGGACGTGGCACTGGTGACTCGTGAGTTGGCTGATGCACTGCGGGCGCGCTGGGCCGCGAAGAACCTGGGAGTCCGAGGCGCGGCAGATTCTTCCGCCGTGATCGAGACCGATCCCACGCTCCTGCGCGCGCTGCTCTTCAACATCCTCGACAACGCCGTGGAACACGCGCCGCCGGGTGGCGCGATCGAGTACGCTGTTCAACGCGAGGGTGAATGGATCCGTGTGATCGTGAGCAACACGCAGCAGTCGCTGGTGCCGGACGACCTGCCGCACATTTTTGAACCGCTTTGGCGCAAAGATCCCGCGCGCACGGACGGAACTCATTGCGGCGTGGGACTGGCCTTGGTGAAGGCCTACGCGGACACGCTCGACGCGGCCGTGCGCGCGGAACTCGTCGCGCCGGAATTGTTTCGCATGACGGTCTCGTTTCCCGCACGCCTGAGTAAGCGAAATGAAACCTCCGCCGCGTAAGGGGGCGCATCCGAACACTGTTCTTGGTAGTGGGACAGCCGCCCCCGGCTGTCGTGAGTCGCGCGGGCGCCCCCGCCCGCAGAACGACAGGCGAGGGCGCCTGCGAGACTTCTGACCGGCGAGGGCGCCGGTCCCACTACCAAGAACAGTGTTCGGATGCACGCCGCGTAAGGTTCACGTAAGCACCGGTGAACTAAGTTGCGGGCGTTGAAACGGAAACCAGGAGAACATTTTATGTGGAGAAGCATTGGAGTCGGAATTTGTCTGCTGACCATCACCGCCTTGGCCTTGTGGCAGGGCCAAGTCATTCGCGAGCTGCGCAAGCAGGTGCCGGCGGCGGGGCGGGAGCAACCGAGTCCGTCGGCGGAGCCTGACGCCGCACCGGCGCGCGACACGCCGCAGGGCGAGCGCGCGACGAGAGCCGTCGTGATGACGGATGAGGAATTGAACGGGCGCGTCGCGGTGCTGGAAAAAACGGTGGCGCAACTCACAGAGTCCTCTGAATACCTGATGTCGCGCGGGCAGATTCCGCTCGCGGCGCACAAGCGCGCGGAACTTGAGCAGAAGGTGATGGACCTGAGCGCGAGCGACCGGGACCGCTTGCAAGCCTTGCGCCTGCTTCGCCGGAACGGAGCCTTGAGCGAGGCGATGATGCAGCACACGCTGTCCTGGCTGCAAAGCGCGACGAACAACGGGCTGCGCGAAGATTTGGTGCAGCAACTCGGCAGCGCGACCAACAGCCTCTTGCGCGAACCGATGATCAAGCTGGCCACGAGTGATCTCAATGCGAACGTGCGCGAACGCGCCGTGCAGAACTTGCGCGGTGCGGTGAGCGATCCGCAGGTTGAAGCTCTGTTGTGGAATCTCGCGCGCACGGACGCCGACGGCGATGTGCGCGAAAAGGCCGAGGAGGCGTTGCGCGAGGGGCCAATGACGGATGCGCGCCGCACGGCCACGCGCGCCCGCGCTCTCGATGCGAACAGTTCGCTGGACGAGCGGTTGCTGGCGGTGGAGGTGTTGCGTGAAGCCGGGGACAGCGCGCCGGAGGCCACGGCGGCGCTCGCACAGTATGTGCAGGCTTCCAAAGATCCGCGCGAACGGGCGCGGGTGTTTGATGCGTTCGACGGTTCGACGGATCCCAGCATGAAGCTGCCGCTCGTGCATGGACTGTCGGATCCGGATCCGTTGGTGCGCGAGCGGGCGGCAGATGCCTTGAGCGGCTACAAGACCGACCCTGCGGTCATCGAGTGGTTGAAACACGTCGCGGAAACCGACCCGGAGGCGCGCGTGCGTCGTGAGGCCGCGCAGGCCTTGAAGGAGCGGCGGTAGTTGTCCTGAAACCTGACGCTGGCGCGGCGCGTCCGTGAAGCGAGCCATGCGTTTCTCTCGATTCTCTGTTCCGATCGCGTCCGGTTTTTTTGCGTTTCTGCTGTCGGCGACGAACGTGGCCGCACAGTCCGCCACACCGACCGCACTCATTCCTTTGGGCATCCCAAAACCGGGGCCGACCAATGACGCGCCGTATGCGCCGCAACCCATCCTGCCAGGCGGCGTGGTGGTGCCGTTGTATCCGGCTGGCTCGCCGTTCCTGAAGGCGGAGCGCGTGCGCGAGGCGGAGTATTACAACGTGAGCAAGGCGGTGCCGGGCCGCATCAGTTGGATCACGAACATCCACAACCCGTCCATCGAGGTGCATACGGTCGAGGGCGGGATCAACACGGGCGCGGCGATCATTCTCGCGGCGGGCGGCGGACACAACACGCTGAACGTCGGCACGGAAGGCGCGGACTTCGTGCCTTACTTTTTCAACTACGGCGTCAACACCGTCATTCTGCGGAATCGTCTGCGCAAAGATGGCTACAACGCGCAGACCGACGCGGTGAATGACGCGCTGCAAGCCATCCGTCTCGTGCGCGCGAATGCGAAGGCGTGGAATATCGACCCGAACAAGATCGGCATCATGGGCTTTTCGGCGGGCGCAGAACTGTCCGCACCGGCAGCGGTCTTCTTTGAGAACTTTGATAAGACGAACAGCGCGCCCGGCGATCCGCTGGCGGGAATTTCTTCGCGGCCGGATTTCGTGGGTATCGTGTATCCCGGCCCGACGCCGTTTGCGCGCGGTGGCAATCCTTCGATCCCGCGCAACACGCCGCCCGCCTTCATCACCTGCGCAGGCGCTGGGGATCGCGGACACGCCATCTGGGCGAACGAGTATTTCACCGCCATGCTGAACGCCGGCATCCCGAACGTGGAGATGCACATCTACGGCAATGGCCGCCACCCCGGCGATCCGTTGCCGGACGGCAGCCGGATGAGCGGCGGGCTGACGCATCGCAACGGAATCCCGTTCGGGACGTGGCAGGATCGTTACATCGACTGGTTCCGCGACTTGGGTTTCTTGCAAAAGCCCGGCGTGGAGACGAAGGCGGCGAAGGATGTCGCGACGTTTGTGAGCCAGCCGCAACGCGGCGGCGGACGGCGCGGCGGAACATCTACCTCGACCAACGCCTCGACAACGAATCCGAACTGATGCTCAATGTCATCGTTCCCACTGTGATGAAGCCCACGAGACACATGACACAGGCTCGACGCCTGGATTGGCAGTCGCGGCCCGCGTGTCTGGCGCTGGCCGCCGGGCTGGCCATTGGTTTGAGTCACTCCCTCGCCAGTGCCGCGGACGCCGCCGCTTCGTTCCGCAAGGACATTCAGCCCATCCTCCAAGAGTATTGCTCCGACTGCCACGCGGACGGCGCGAAGAAGGGCGACGTGAGCTTTGATGAATTCAAGAGCGACGCCGAGCTGCTCAAGCCCGAGTTGTGGGCGAAGGTGTTGAAAAACGTGCGCGCCGGACTGATGCCGCCGGAGAAAAAGCCAAAGCCCTCGGCGGAGCAACTCGCGCAACTGGAGAAGTGGATCAAGCATTCCGCCTTCGGACTTGACCCGGCGAATCCCGATCCGGGCCGCGTCACCGTGCGCCGGCTGAATCGTGTCGAGTATCGGAACACCGTGCGCGACCTCACGGGCCACGACATTCGCGTGGAGGAGGAACTGCCGCCGGACGACACGGGCTACGGCTTCGATAACATCGGCGACGTGTTGAGCATGTCGCCGTTGCTGCTGGAGAAATACATGCAGCTCGCGGAACAGGTCGCCGCGTCTCTGCCGCGCCAGACGCGCGTGGTTGCTGAGTCGGCGATTCCGGGCAGTGAGTTTCTCAACACTGAGGGGAAAGGCAGCGGCGAGCGGATGAGTTTTTACGACGCGGCCAGCGTGGGGCAGTCGTTCCAGGCGCAGCAGGACGGCAGCTATCGCGTGGTGCTGGAAGTGGAGGTGCTTGGTCAGTTCGATTTCGATCCAGGCCGCGCGAACATCGTGCTCAAGGCGGACGATCAGGAAATCTGGCAACAGGAAATGGGCTGGCACGCGGGCAAGAAATTCAAATTTGAGGTCGATCAGAAATGGGCGGCGGGCGCGCACCGGCTGACGGTCGAGTTGAAACCGCTCGTCCCCGTCGAGCAGAAGAAAAACTCACTCGATTTGCGTATCACGACGGTGCGCGTGCAGGGGCCGACGGAGGAAAAGCACTGGGTGCGTCCCAAGAACTTTGATCTGTTCTTCACCAAGGATGCGCCTGCGGACGCGACTGGGCGGCGCGAGTATGCGCGCGAAGTGCTGGGGAATTTCTTGCAGCGCGCGTATCGCCGTCCGACCGACGAACGCAGCGTGGCGCGACTCGTCACGCTGGCAGAGAGTGTTTATCAGCAGCCGGGCAAGTGCTTTGAGGACGGCATCGCGCAGTCCCTTGTCCCGGTGCTGGCGTCGCCGAAGTTTTTGTTTCGCGTCGAGGAGGTGGAGTTGTCTGGGAGCGCCGGCGTCTCGCCGGCCAGTCCGCCCACGAGCCAGCGGGACGGTGGCGCTCCCAGGTTGTTGGACGAACACGCCCTCGCCTCGCGCCTCTCCTACTTCTTCTGGTCCACCATGCCGGATGAGGAATTGTTCCGCCTCGCCGAGCGCCACGAACTGCGCGCGAACCTCGACGCGCAAGTGAAGAGATTGCTCGCTGACCGCCGCTCTGAATCACTCATCCAGAACTTCGTCGGCCAGTGGCTTCAGACGCGCGACTTGGACGGCATCGACATCAATGCGCGCGTTGTGTTGGCGCGCGACAGCGGCGAGGAGGGGGAGTTTCAAAAGCGCCGCCAGCGTTTCCAGGAACTCGACGCCATTCCCGACGAGCAGAGAACGCCGGAGCAGAAGGCGGAGTTGCAGGCCATGCGTCGCGGCGGACGAAACGGCCAGCCGCAGATTGAACTGGACCGCGATTTGCGCCGCGCCATGCGGGATGAATCGGAGATGCTGTTCGCCCACATCGTGCGCGAGAACCGCAGCGTGCTGGAGCTGCTCGAAGCCGATTACACTTTCCTGAACGAAAAGCTCGCGAAGCATTACGCGCTCACGAATCTCGGCGTGATCGGCCCGGAGATGCGCCGCGTGTCGCTTCCGGCGGGCAGTCCGCGCGGCGGCGTCTTGACCGCCGGCTCGGTGCTGATCGTGACCTCGAATCCCACGCGCACTTCGCCGGTGAAGCGCGGCCTGTTCATCCTCGACAACATTCTCGGCGTGCCACCGCCGCCGGCACCCGCGAACGTGCCGCCGCTCGAAGACGCCGTGAAGGAGGTCAACGATCACCAGCCGACGCTGCGTGAATCTTTGGCGAAGCATCGCGAGGACGCGCTCTGCCGCTCCTGCCACAACCGCATGGACCCGCTCGGCCTCGCGCTGGAAAATTTCAACGCCCTCGGCATGTGGCGCGACCAGGAACGCAAGCAACCCATTGATGCCGCCGGAAGATTGATCACCGGCGAAACCTTCAACGACGTGCGCGAGTTGAAGCGTGTGCTC
This sequence comes from Verrucomicrobiota bacterium, assembly GCA_038208765.1. Classification (GTDB taxonomy): domain Bacteria; phylum Verrucomicrobiota; class Verrucomicrobiia; order Limisphaerales; family SIBH01; genus JANNGC01. The sequence continues at coordinate 5,226 of JBBQYK010000130.1, read as the reverse complement.
GTGACCAAGCACCGCTCCGATTTCTACCACTGCCTTGCCGAGAAATTCCTGACCTACGCGCTGGGCCGCGGCGTGGAGTATTACGACGTCGAGACGCTGGACCGCATCGTGGCGCAACTGGAGAAGGAGAACGGGAAATTTTCCGCCCTGCTTAACGGCGTCATCGAATCCGCGCCGTTTCAGAAGAGACGGTTGTGAACGAAACCCATCTGCGTATCGCTCGGCTTGCCGGCCACCGCTTTCGGTGAAAAGGTCTTCGCCATGAGCACGCAAGAAATCTTGGTCGAAGAAATCAAGCACCAGCCCGAACCCGTGCTGCGCGAAGTGCTCCACTACCTCAAGTTCCTCGCCCGCCAGCGCGCCGAGGCCGAGTGGGCCGACGTCCTGCCCTCGCGCGAAGTCGAGCAAGAAGTCCTCAACATCATTGACGCCAAATGAGTCCCCGCCACGGCGAAGTCTGGATCGTGGACATGGGCCTGGTGGCGAAGACGCGCCCCGCCGTGGTATTGATCGCCGACCAGTTCGACGCCTCCCCATCACGCGTGAGAATCGCGGCCGCAGCTTGGAAGTGCCGGCCGGCCCATCTCGCAGGGGAAATCCTCAAGGCTGCGGTGGTGCGCAGGGAGAAATAGCCATCCCGCGCGCGACTCTGACTGGGAAATGTTGAGTATCGTAATGGCGAGCGTTCGACGGTTGGTTTAAGGTGTGCTTCATTTCCAAAAATGTTCCTGATTCAGCGTTCATTCTTGTTGCTCGCCGGTTGCGCCATGATTTTGTCTGGCGTGCCTTCTGCCGTCGGTCAGCAAGGGCCTCGTGACTTTGCCCAAGGATCGGTGCGGCGCATCGAAGATCTTCCGCCGGGGCGTTTGCGCACTCAGATCGAAAGGCTTCCAGCACCGGCACGGGATCGGGCGGTAGCGTGGCTGGGCAACTTTCATTTTACCGAACTGGATCTCAACTCGCTCCAAGTCGATCCCGCCGGCGGTATCTTTTACGCCGATGACTTCAAACTGGCCCCGCTCGCTCCGGCAGCCGACGATCCGGATGTCGCCGCCGCGGCGGTTCCGGTCAGTCCCTTCCCGGCCAGCCTGCGGTTTCACAGCCGGCCGGGAGCGGCCAATGTGCTGTTCATCAATTTCTCCGGTGAAAATGTCAGTGGCACGGCTTGGAATACGTCGCTTGGGCGGACCACGATCCCCGCCGTGGCCTTCAGCACGGATGCGGACTACACCACCTTCAGCGACGCCGAACAACTGGCCATCAAACAGATCTGGCAACGGATGGCGGAAGACTACGCGCCGTTCAACATCGACGTGACCACGGAACGTCCCGCGACTTTCACCACTCGCACCGCACACGCGTTGATTACGCGCAACACGGACGCCAACGGTTTGGACAATCCGGCCGCGACTTCCGGCGGCGTGGCTTACGTCAATGTCTTCGGCTCGGCGAGCTACGCGAGTTACCGCCCCGCCTGGATTTACTTCAACAATCTCGCCTACGACGAATCGTATATTGCGGAGGCGGCCGCGCATGAAATCGGCCACAACATGGGCCTCAGCCATGACGGTCGAACCGACGGCTACGAATACTACGGCGGTCATGGGAGCGGGGACACTTCGTGGGGGCCGCTGATGGGAACCGGCTACAATCGCAATGTGAGCCAGTGGTCGAAGGGTGAATACTACCTGGCGAACAATACCCAGGACGACCTCGCCGTCATCGCCGGGAAAACCTCCTACCGGGCGGATGATCATGGAAACACGTCTGCCTCGGCTACGGCGTTGATGGTTTCAGGGGGGACAAACGTGCTGGCTACGACGCCGGAAAACGATCCTACGAACACAAATAGCGCAAACAAAGGCGTGCTGGAGCGCAACACGGACGTGGATGTGTTTTCGTTCGCAGCGGGAACGGGAATGATCGATTTGACCGTCAACCCGTGGAACATGCCGTCCAGTTTGACTCGTGGCGGCAACCTCGATGTAGCCGTGGAACTCTACAACACGAACGGGACGCGACTGCTCACGAACAATTCTTCCGGCCAAACCTTCGTGCGCGTGCAAACAAATCTGACAGAGGGCATTTATTATTTGCACGTGCGCAATTCCGGCTCGGGCAATCCGACCAGTTCCGTCCCAACTGGCTACACGACGTACGGCAGCATCGGCCAGTATTTCATCACCGGCTCAGTCGTTACGTCGAGTTCCGTGATTCCTCCGGGTGCCACTTTGCAGATCACGGACATCACTCAACCGGGCGTCGGCTCGAAGCAATTCACCGTGACGTACTCAGACAACGTCGCAATTGATGTCACCACTCTGGACAGCAATGACATTCTGGTCACGGGAACCAACGGTTACAGCCGGGCCGCTCAACTGGTCTCGGTCAATATTCTGTCGAATGGTTCGCCGCGCGTCGCCACGTATTCCGTCAATCCACCGTCGGGCGCTTTCTGGACGGAGAGCGATGGCGGAACCTACACCGTCTGGATGCAGACCAATCAAGTCCACGACACCGAGGGAGCCGCAGTGCCCGCCGGCCAACTGGGACAGTTCAGCGTCACTGTGCCGCGCGCCCTTTACTTTGCGAACATGGATGGGAATCCAGGGTGGAGCTTGGAATCACAGTGGCAGTATGGGAAGCCGCTCTATGCAAGCGGCACGGGGCCAATGAATGGATTCACGGGCACGAATATCATCGGCTACAACTTGAGCGGAAATTACCCCAACCGACTCTCGACGGCCTATGCGACCACACCTGTGATCAATTGCTCCGGTTCCACGACACTGACGCTGCGCTTTCGCCGCTGGCTGGGACTCAAGAGCGCCGACACGGCCGTCATCCAGGTTTCCACGAACGGCACGGCTTGGACGGATGTCTGGTCCTCCAGTTCAGCCACCGCCGATAATTCGTGGCAGCAGGTTCAATATGCTTTGCCAAGCTGGGCGGCAGGAAGTCCTTCGGTTCGCTTGCGCTGGGGCCTCGGTTCAAATCCGGCGCAGAATGACATCGGCTGGAACATTGACGACGTGGAAATCCTCGGTGATGGAAGTCTGGATACCACGCCGCCGGTGCCATTAATTAGCGTGGCGAACATCGTCAGCGCTGGCTCGCCCACGCATTCGTTCACGGTCACTTACACGGACGACTCGGCCGTGAGCGTGGCCAGTCTGAGTTCATCAAACCTCATTGTGACCGGTCCGAACGGTTACTCGAATCTCGTGGATTATGTCGGGGTGGATACGCCGACAGACGGTACTCCCCGGATTGCGAGTTACTCGGCCCCCGCTCCAGGCGGGATCTGGGATGCCGCGGACAATGGTTCCTATCAAATCACCATCCAAAACAGGCAGGTCACAGACACGGCCAACAACGCCATCGCCGAGACTGTGCTCGGCACGTTCACGGTCGCCATGGCCACGAACCAGCAGTCTCTCGTGGTCAGTCCGACGTTGCTGAATGTTCCTGAAGGCAGCAATTCGGTGTTCACAATTCGGCTGGCGGAACAGCCCCTGGCGAGTGTCACCGTGACGGTCGCCCGCGCCAGTGGCGACACGAACCTCATCGTGGCGAGTGGCGCGACGAATGTTTTCACTTCTGTGAACTGGTCCAATCCGGTGTCGGTGGTTCTGGCCGCGTTGCCCGACCCTGATCAAACCAACGGGACGGCGACATTCGAATGTCGCTCGGACGGATTGGCCACGGTGACCGTGCAGGCCATCGAACAAGACACGACGCCGAATAACCTGCCGCCGTTCGTGATCATCACCAGTCCCACGAATGGCACGGCGCTGTTCGCGCCAGCCAGTTTTTCATTGCAAGCCTCGTCGTCTGACAGCGACGGGACGGTAAATCAGGTCGAGTTCTTCCAGGGCGCAACTTCTCTGGGCGTGGACACGAACATACTCTTCAGCATGTTCGTCAACAGTCTGGCAGCCGGGAATTATTCCTTTTCCGCTGTGGCGACGGACAATCTTGGGGCGAAAGCGACGAACACAATCAGCCTCACGGTCGCCAGCAATGTCGCGCCGACGGTCAGCATCACCAGTCCGACGAACAACGCTTCGTTCCTTGCGCCGACCGACCTCACGTTCACCGCCAACGCCAGCGACACCGATGGCACGATTACCAAAGTGGAATTCTTCGCGGGCACCAATCAACTGGGCGAAGACCTCACGAGTCCCTACAGCCTCGTCTGGAGCAATGTCGCCGCCGGCACCTACAGCCTGACGGCGCGGGCCACGGACGATCAAGGCACGGCGACTTCTTCCGCAGTGGTGATGGTTGCAGTCACGAACACTCCCGCCAATCCGGTGACGATCCTGAATCCGGCCTGGGTCGGGACCGATTTCATCTTCTCCTTTGCGAACCAATCGGGCAGCACCTACCACATTCAATACAAAGACGCACTGGACGGCAGCGACTGGCAATTGCTGCTGACGAACCTCGTCGGCAACGGCTCCATTTTGAACGTCACGAACCGGAATCCTTCTCCGGCCGCGCGCTTTTACCGCGTGGAGGCGCAGTAGTCGTGGCGGAAAACGTCTGCCCGCGGTTGGCCAACCAGAAAGTCGCGATCCCACCGAACGCTCCCAGTCCGCATTGATTCGAGGTTGGAGAGCTTCTTCGCTCAAGGCGCAAAGAGTTCGCCGAGCATGTCCAAAACCCCCGCCGCCGTCGCGGTCTCCAATTTGCCGAGGCGCTTCACCAGGCGGGCTTTGTCCACCGCGCGAATCTGATCGAGGGCGATTTCCCCCGTCTTGCCTTGGAAGCGGACTTCGACGCGCGTCGTCCAGCCGCGCCGCACGGTCGTCATGGGTGCGATGATGACGGTGGACACGGCGCGGTTCAGTTCATCGGGAGGCACCACCACGCACGGACGGGTCTTGGCGGTTTCCGCGCCTGTGGCGGGATCAAGGCGGACCAGAAAAACCGAAACCGCTCCGCTACCATTGCCAATCCTTCGCATCAAAGTCGTTCGACAACTGGCGCGTGGCGGCGAGATCGTCCTGGGCGGGACGGGCGTTGGCCCCAGCCCCGACGGGGCGTCATTCGTCAGCCCAGGGCGCAGCCCTGGGTTGACGAATGACGGCCCTTCGGGCTGGGCCGGCGCGGGCCCGCCGGGGAGACCAAGCGCCATAGGCGCGACATCTTTGTAGCAACCGAAACCCCTGAAATAAATTCCCAGCCCCGTCGGGGCGGCATCTTCGGGGAAACGGATGC
>JBBQYK010000129.1:0-12295 GCA_038208765.1 Verrucomicrobiota bacterium | reverse complement strand
AGGCGTGGAGCGGCTGCTGGGGCGCTTGAGAAAGGTTGGAAAAAAATCCAAACGCGCGGGACTGGCGAACGCGCGCGGTCTGCGGCTGGAAGCCAGTTACTTCGCGGAGTATCTGCTGCCGCCGTCGTCCGTTGCCGCGTTTCACATCTACTTCCCCGACCCGTGGCCGAAACGGAAGCACCGCGCGAACCGGCTGATCAACGAGCGCATCACGGAGGTGCTGCGCGCCGCGCTCCAGCCGGAGGGCGTCGTCTATCTCCGCACGGACGACGCGGATTACTTCGGGCAGATGGCCAGCGTGTTTGCAGCCAACAAACAGTTTGCACCGGTGCCGACCCCGGAACGGCTGGCGGCGGTGCTGACAGACTTCGAGCGCGGATTCAATGCCCAGGGCATCCCGACGAATCGCGCCGCGTATCGCCGGGTGAGTTGAAGGCCGCGCCGACGGGGTGACGGGAGCGCGCGCCGGGAAATCACGCCCTTTTACATCTTGCCACTTGAATCTGGACGCGGTTCAGGCAGCGTAGGCAGGCTTTCTCCCAAGCGGTGTGAACCTATGAACAAACGATCCTATTCAGCATTGTTGCTCGCGTGTCTTTTCGCGCTCCCGGCGGCGGCCGCCGACGTGGTCATCCACGAAATCATGTATCACCCGCCGCACACCGCCGCCGAGGCGGAGGACACGGGGCGCGAGTGGATCGAGCTGTTCAATCGCGGCACCAACGCGATCAGCCTGCATCAGTGGCGGCTCACGCGTGGCGTCAATTTCACCTTCACCAACGTGACGTTGCCGGCGGGCGGTTATCTCGTCGTGGCGGCGAACCGCACCAACTTTCTCGCCACGTATCCCGGCGTGACCAACGTCGTCGGCGACTGGACCGGACGGCTGGCAAATTCCGAGGACAAGCTCAGCCTCATCAACAGCGCGGGTGAAGAGGTGGACGCGGTAAATTACGCCGACAGCGGCGAATGGGCGGTGCGCGCGCGGCTCTCGGCGGATGCCTTCGGCCTGCGCGGCTGGGACTGGCTCGCGCCGCACGACGGCGGCGGCACCACGCTGGAATTGATCAACGCCGCCGGGCCGAATGAGTACGGACAGAACTGGTCCTCCAGCACCAACGCCAGTGGCACGCCGGGCACGGCCAACTCCGTCGCCGCCACGAACAGCGCGCCTTTTATCCAGCGCGTGGTGAATTTCCCGCTCGTGCCGCGCTCGACGGAGAGCGTGACGATCACGGCGCGCATTGAAGATGAACTGACGACGGGACTGACGGTGACGCTTTTCTACCGCAACGCCTCCTCCGCCTTCCCTCCGTCCTTTTCGTCCCTCACCATGTTCGATGACGGCGCGCACGGCGACGATCTCGCGGGCGACGGACTGTTCGGCGCGACGATTCCCGCGCAGGCCAACAACACGGTCATCGAGTATTACATCTCCGCCACGGACAGCGGCGCGCGGACGCGGCTGTGGCCTGCGCCCGCGCAGGACGCCCCTGATCTCGGCGGCGGCGTGCTGCCACCGACCAGCGGCGCCAATGCGGTGTATCAGGTGGATGACTCGGTATATTCCGGCACGCAGCCTTACTACCGCATCGTGCTTACGGAGACGGAGCGCGCGTTTCTCGCGAGCATCGCGGGCAGCTTGCGGAGCAGCGACGCGGAGGCGAACGGCACGTTTGTCTCCGTCGATCCGAACGGCACGGAGCAGCATCATCGCACGGGCTTCCGCCGGCGTGGCGCAGGCAGCCGGGGCGCGGCCATTCCGAATTACCGCGTGAACTTCAGCGCGGATGATCGTTGGAAAGGCGTGACGGCGATCAATTTGAATTCCCAATATCCGCACGCGCAGGTGGCGGGCGCGACGCTCGCGGCGCTGGCCGGACTCCAGGCGGAATATCAGAAGCCGGTGCAGGTGCGCGTCAACAACGTGAACTTGCTGGGCGCGAATTCTTATGCGCAGCAGGAGGTGCCGGACGGTGATTTCGCGAAGCGGCATTTCCCGGACGATTCGAACGGCAACATTTATCGCGCCTCGACCGGCAACCACAGCGCCACGCTCGCCTACCTCGGCACGGACCCGAACAGCTACATCGCCGCCGGCTACCGCAAGACTTCCAACGGCGCGGAGCACGACTGGTCGGATTTGATCGCGCTCACGGACGCGCTGAGCAATTCGCCCGACTCGAATTACGTCGCCGCCGTGCAGGCGCACGTAAACGTCCAGCAGTGGCTCATCTACTTCGCGACCTTCTCGCTGCTGGAGAGCCGCGAGACCAGCCTCGGCACCGGCCGGGGCGATGACTACGGCATGTATCGCGGCATCTTCGATACGCGCTTCCAACTGCTCGGCCACGACTTCGACACCGTGCTCGGCCAGGGCGACACGGCGGGCGACGTGAACTCGGACATCTACCGCGCCACCGCCGTCGCGTCGGTCAACCGCTTCCTCCGGCATCCGTCCTTCGCGCCGCTCTACTTCCGCACGCTCACGAACCTGATGGCGACGGCGTTCGCGCCCACGACGGTGAGCGCGACGCTGGATCAACATCTCGGGAGCTGGGTCAACGCGGGCGTGCTCGCGAACATGAAAAACTTTTCGTCCAACCGCAACGCAGGCGTGCGCGCGCAGATTCCGCTGGCCATCACGATCAATCATTCGCTGCCGGTGCAGAACGGCTATCCGCGCACCACCGCCCCCTCGACGACGCTCTTCGGCGTCGCCAACGCCATCGAGACCCGCTCGGTGCTGGTCAACGCCTCGCCCGCCTTGTGGACCGCGTCGAGCGCGAGCTGGTCCGGCACCGCCACGCTCCTGCCCGGCATCAATCGCGTGCTCGTGCAGTCGCTCGACGCGACCGGTCGCGAATTCGAGCGCGCCTATCTCGACGTGTGGTACGACACCGGCACCACCACGGACGTGAGCGGTTCGATCAGCGGCTTCGTGACGTGGACGGCGGCGGGCGGGCCGTATCAAATTACCAGTGCGCTCACCGTACCGGATGAAAACCAGCTCACCATCGAGCCGGGCACCACGGTTTATGTCGCGCCCGGCGCGAGCCTCACCGTCGAGGCCACCGGCCGCCTCATTGCGCTGGGGACGGAGTTGCAGCACATCCGGATCGGGCGCAATCCGCTGTTCCCGGGCAATTGGGGCAGCCTGGATCTAATCAACGCGTCGGGCGATAACCGCTTCGCCTACGTGGATTTCGATTCCAGCGGCGGCACCACCATCGGCGGACACAACGCGCAGATTCACGTCAACAACTCGCGCGTCGTCTTCAGCCACTGCACCTGGCCCGCGACGCCGGCGGTGCAATACATCTCGTTCGACGCGTCGTCGTTCATCGTCGAACACTGCACGTTCCCGACCTATCCCGCGCCCGTGCCCGCCAGCGCTGGGCAGCCGGAGATGTTGCACGGCGTGAACGGCCTTCCGGCGGGCGGCCACGGCATTTTCCGCGACAATTACTTCGGCCACACCTGGGGCTTCAACGACACCATTGATTTCACCGGCGGCCATCGGCCCGGCCCCGTGCTGCAAATCATCGGCAACATTTTCGACGGCGCGAGCGATGATCACCTCGACCTCGACAGCACCGACGCGTGGATTGAAGGCAACGTCTTCCTCCACGCGCACCGCGATCCGAACCGCACCGACAATCCGCTCGACACCGCCAGCGCCATTTCCGGCGGCGTGGATGTGCTGGGGCAGAACTCCGACTGGACCATCATCAACAACCTTTTCTACGACGTGGACCACGTCTTCCTGAACAAAGGGAACTCGACCACCGTGGGCAACGCGGGCGGACGCGTGGCGTTTCTCTACAACACCGTCTCCCACGTCGCGCGCGAGAACAGCGGCACGCCTGCGAACCAGATCTCCGTCTTCACCTGGTCGGACAACAACATCGTGCTGCCGCATCCCGACGTAGGCGCGGGCCTCTACGCAGCTCACAACATTTTTCACGACGCGACCACGCTGCAACGCTTCTACAACCCGGCGAACTTGAACGTGATTTTCGAGAACAACATTTTTCCGAGCGCGTGGCAGGGCACGACGAACGGCTGGAACGGGCCGGGCGAAGGCAATCGCCATCTCGATCCGCGTTTGAATCTCGGTGCGCTCGCGGGCGTGGCCGTGTCGAATGTCACGCCCGCGCAGGTTCGGGAGGCCTTTCGCCTGCTCTCCGGTTCGCCTGCGCTCGGCACGGGCTTTGGCAACCGCAACATCGGCGGGTTGAATCCGCCCGGTATTGCCATCGGCGGCGAACCCACCGGCACGAACACTTCGACGAGTGCGACGTTCACCGTCGGGCCCGGCGGCATTTTCAACTGGGGCACGAACGCGCCGCAGCCCTTCGGCTGGACGGCCTTCCGCTGGAAACTCGACAACGGTCCGTGGAGCGCGGTCATTGCCGTGACGAATCTGCCGCCGTTCACCAACCTCCCGTCCATCACGTTGAGCAATCTCAGCAACGGCCCGCATACCGTCTACGCCGTGGGCCGCAACGACGTGGGCTATTTCCAGGACGACCTGTTCGTGTATCCGACGAACTCGTCGTTCGGCTCGAACATCACGGCCTCGCGCACCTGGATCGTGGACACGAATCTCAACCGGCTGATCATCAACGAGGTGCTGGCGAACAACGCCGAGGCGGTGCCGGCGGCCGGAAGATTTCCTGATCTGATTGAATTGAAGAACGCGGGCGCAAAGCCGGTGGCGCTGGACGGCATGAGCCTCTCGGACGATCCGCTCACGCCGCACAAATATGTTTTCCCGGCCGGCACCACGCTCGCGCCCGGCGCGTTCCTCGTCCTCATCGCGGCCAGCGGCGAAACCCCCGGCGAAACCTTCCTCGGCTTCAGTCTCAAAGATTCCGGCGAGGGTGTTTATCTTTACGACGCGCCGAGCAGCGGCGGCGGTTTGCGCGACTCCGTGGTCTTCGGCCTGCAACTGCCGGACCGATCCGTGGGCCGTCTCGCGGATGGAACGTGGGCGCTGACGGTGCCGACCTTCGGCGCGGAGAACATCGCGCAGCCCGTGGGCGAGACGACGCGTTTGAAGATCAACGAATGGCTCTCCGCCTCGGGGAGCCTCTTCCAGCAGGACTTCATCGAGCTGTTCAATCCCGACCCGCTGCCCGTCGCGCTGGGTGGGCTGGCGCTCTCGCATGTGCCGCAAAGCACGCCGCTGGAAAGTCCGATTGCGCCGCTGAGTTTCATCGCGGGCGGCGGCTGGCGCGCATTCATCGCGGATGAGGATTCTGCGGCGGGTGCGGATCACACGAACTTCAAACTCTCGGCGGAAGGCGGCTGGATTTCCCTCGCGCGCGCCGACGGCGTGCTCATCGACATGATTGTTTATCAGACGCAGATTCCCGACGTGTCGCAGGGGCGCAGTCCCGACGGCGCGGCGTTTTACGTGTCGTTCACCCAGCCCACGCCCGGCGCGGGCAATCCCGGCGAGACCGTCACCATCACGCCAATCAACACCGCCGTCGTCCCGCTCACGCACCCGTGGCGCATGGAGGCGTCGGGCCTTGATCTCGGCACGGCCTGGCGCGCGACGAATTACAACGACGCGTCGTGGACCGCCGGCAGCGCGCTGTTCTTCGGCTCGACCGACGGCGCGACGCCGCCCATCCCGACCGGCACGACCATTCCGCTGACCACACCGCGCCAGACCACGGTGTATTTCCGCAGCACGTTTGTGTACAACGGCCCGACGAACGGCGTGAGCTTCCTGCTCTCGCACGTCCTCGACGACGGCTGCGTGCTCTTCCTGAACAACCAGGAAATTTACCGCTACAACTTCGCCGCCGGCCTGACCGTGGTCTATGCCACGCGCCCGTCGCTGGTCAGCGGCACGCCGCAGGTCATCAGCGGGATTCCCGTCACGCTGCCGAACCTGGTGCCGGGGACGAACTACCTCGCCATTGAAGTTCACCAGCAAAGTTCCACGAGCAGCGACCTGGCGATGGCGCTGGGCCTCGACTCGCAACGTTTCGTGACCAACTTCCTCAACACGCCGGTCATTCTCAGCGAGGTCTTCACGAAGAATGAGTCGTTCACCAACGCGAGCGGCCAGAGCGTGGACTGGGTGGAATTGTTCAATCCCTCGACCAACGTGGTGGACATTTCCAACCTCAGCCTCACGGACGACTTGAGCCGCCCGCGCCGCTGGGTTTTCCCGCAGGGCGCGGCCATCGCGCCCGGCGGCCATTACGTCGTGGAGTTCGATGACTCGGAACCGTACTCGCCCTTCAACGCCGGCTTCGAACTCAGTGCGGACAGTGGCGCGGTCTATCTCTTTCACCGTCCGTCCGTGGGCGGCGCGCTGCTCGACTCGGTGGTCTATGGCGTGCAAGTCGCCGACCTCGCGCTGGGCCGCGCCACGCCGGGACAGAACAATTCGTGGACGCTGACGGCACCGACCCGCGGTTCTGGGAACGTCACCGTGCCGCTGGGCGATCCCACCGCGCTGCGGATCAACGAGTGGCTGCCAAACTCCGCCGCCGGCGAGGACGACTGGTTCGAGATTTACAACCCCGGTCCCCGGCCCGTCTCCTTCGCCGGACTGTTCCTCACCGATGATCAGTCGAACCCGCTCAAACATTTCATCCGTCCGCTCTCCTTCATCGGCGCGGGGCCGGAGGCGTGGGTTCAATTCATCGCGGACAACAACACGGCAGCAGGAGGCGATCACGTCAACTTCCAGCTCGCCGCCACCGAAGGCATTGGCCTCTACCGCTTTTTCAACAACGCGCTCTCGATGGTGGATGTCGTCACTTACACGAACGCGCAATCCGGCGTGTCCTACGGACGTCTGCCCGACGGCGCGACGAACTTCACCGCCTTCCCCGACAGCGCCTCGCCCGAGGAGGCGAACTGGCTGCCGCTCGCGAACAGCGTCGTCATCAGCGAAGCCCTGACGCGCGCCACGCCGCCGCTGGCGCAGTCCATCGAACTGCGGAATCCGAGTGACGTGGATGTTGCCATCGGCGGCTGGTTTCTGAGCAACGCGCGGAAGGACTTGCAGCGTTTTCAAATTCCACCCGGCACGGTGCTCGCGGCGCGCGGGTTCATCGTGTTCCACGAGGTGCAGTTCAATCCCACGGCGGACGACGTGGCCCCGAGCTTTGCGCTCAACAGTTTCAAGGACGACGAAATCTTCCTCAGTGTCGCGGACGCGAACGGCACGCTGACCGGCTATCGCGCGTACGTGAAGTTCGGCCCGGCGGCGGACGGTGTGTCCTTCGGTCGCTACGAGAAGAGCAGCGGTGATGATTTCGTGGCCCAGAGCGCGCGCACGCCCGGCACGACCAATGCCTACCCGCTCGTCGGCCCGCTGGTCATCAACGAGATTCACTATCATCCGCCCGACGCCGGCACGAACGACAACACGCTCGATGAGTTCATCGAGATTCATAACCCCACGGCGTCGCCCGTCGCGCTGTTTGACGCGGCGCACCCGACGAACACCTGGCGGTTGCGCGACGCGGTGGATTTCAACTTCCCGCCCGGCGTGATCATTCCTGAATACAATTACGCGCTCGTCGTGAGTTTTGATCCGGCGACAAACGCGACCGCACTGGCGGAGTTCCGCGCCAAGCACGGGCTGGACAACAGCGTCGTCATCCTCGGCCCGTGGAGCGGCAAGCTCGACAACAGCAGTGACGCGGTGGAATTGAAACGTCCCGACGCACCCGTCGCCAGCGGCCCGGACGCGGGACTGGTGCCTTACATCCTCGTCGAGCGCGTGAAGTATTCCGACCGCGCGCCGTGGCCTTCCGCCGCCGACGGCAATACGAACGGCACCGGCTTTTCGCTCCAGCGCATGATCGCATTAGACTACGGCAACGATCCCGTGAACTGGATCGCCGGCGTGCCGACGCCGGGCGGCGAGACGGGTTTCTCCGGCGGACAAGTGCCGACCATCACCAGCGCGCCGGGTGATCTGGTCGTGGCGGGCGGCAGCAACGTGATCTTCAGCGTGGGCGCGGCGGGCGCGGCCCCGCTCACTTATCAATGGCGGCGGAACGGCGCGGCCATTTCGGGCGCGACGAACTCAGTCCTGATTATTCTGAACGCGCAGTCCACGAACGCCGGGCTTTACTCCGTGCTCGTCGCGAACCAGTGGGGCGTGGCCCTCGGCGGTCCCGCGCGTTTGTCGGTGCAGGCTCCGCCGCTCATCGCGCAACAGCCGCAGGGCCGCACGGTGCTCGCGGGCGACGACACGACCTTCATCGTGACCGCGAGCGGCGGCGCATTGCAGTATCAATGGCGCTTCGACGGGACGAACCTTGCCGACGCGAACAGCTCTTCGTATTCGCTCGCGAACATCCAGCCCGCGAACGCGGGCGGCTACAGCGTGGTCGTGAGCAACTCCTTCGGCTCGACGACGAGTCTCGTCGCCACGCTCACCGTGCTCGTGCCGCCGTCGATCACCGCGCAGCCGCAGAGTCTCGCCGTCATCATCGGAAACGGCGCGGACGTCCTCGCCACCGCGACGGGCACCGCGCCGCTCAGTTTTCAATGGCGGCGCAATGGCACGAATCTCGCGGGCGCGAATGGCGCGACGTTCAGCATCGCCAGCGCGCAGCCGGGCGATGCGGGCAATTACACGCTCGTGGTCACGAACGCAGCGGGTTCCATCACCAGCCTCGTCGCGATGCTCACCGTCCTCGTGCCGCCCACGGTCTCGCTGGCGGTAACGGACGCGAACGCCGCCGAGCCTGGCGCGGACACCGGCACCTTTACCTTCACGCGCACGGGCGTCACTTCGAGCAGTCTCACGGTGCAGTACACGGTCAGCGGCACGGCGGGCGCGGGCGCGGATTACACGGCGTTGACCGGCACGGCGTCGTTCACGCCGGGACAAATTTCCATCGAAGTGATTGTCACTCCGCTCAATGACCCTGCCCTTGAGGGCGACGAGACGGTGATCGTGACGCTGACCACGAGCACGAATTACCTCATCGCCGTACCCGGCTCCGCGACGGTGGTGATTCGCGACGACGACAACGCGCCGCCCGTCATCAGCCTCGTCACGCCGACGAACCAGCAGTTGTTCCTGCTCACACCGGTGAACGTCAGCCTCACGGTCAGCGTGAGTGATCCCGACGGCACGGTTGCCAAAGTCGAATACTTTGCCGACGCCACGAACAAGCTCGGCGAAAGCACGCTGGCTCCGTTTGCTTTCGTCTGGACGAATGCGCCCGCCGGATCGAACACGCTGACCGCGCGCGCCACGGACAATCTCGGTTCGACCGCCGAGTCCGCCCCGGTGGCGGTGGTTCTGAATGCGCTGCCCTCCGTCGGCATCGTCAGCCCGGTCGCGGGCGCGACGTTCAGCGCGCCGGGCGCGTTCACAATCAATGCGTTTGCGTCGGATGCGGACGGGGTGGTGACGCAGGTGAGTTTTTATGCGAACGGAATTTTTGTGGGCGCGGACGCCGGCGCACCGTTCAGCAGCGCGGTCAGCGGATTGGCGGCGGGCGGGTACGCGCTGCGGGCGGTGGCCTTCGATGATCGCGGCGTGGCCGTGACTTCCTCCGTGGTCAGCATCGTGGTCAACCAGCCCGGCGTGTTTGATGACTTCGAGCCGGGCATTGATCTGTCGCAGTGGTCGGCCTTCGGCGACGCGGCCTTCACGCTGGCGAATGGCAACGGCGGGAGCGTGTCGCCCACGCGCTCGCTGTGGTTCGGCGGCGACAACACACGCTCGGCCACGACGCGCGCGGTGGGTACGACTTTGGGCGGGACGATTGGTTTTCAACTGCGCCTGTCGAACGGCGGGGCCACGGATTGGGAAAACACCGATCTGCCCGGCGAGGGCGTGGTGCTGGAATACTCGGTGAACGGCGGCGGCGCGTGGAACAACATTGCGACGTTTGACACGGCGGGCGCGGCTTACACGCTGGGCTGGGCGGCGCAGCAGATTTCCATTCCGTCCGGCGCGCAGACGGCGAGCACGCTGTTCCGCTGGCGGCAGTTGAGCCACAGCGGCGGGTGCTGCGACCACTGGGCGCTGGATGACGTGCAGATTCTCGTCGGCCCCACGCCGCCGCAGATCGCGACGCAGCCGGGGAACCAGCAGACGGTGGCGGGCGGGCCAGCGACGTTTTCCTTGCAGGTCTTCGGCAGCGCGCCCTTCACGTATCAATGGGGGTTCAACGGCACGAACCTGCCGGGCGCGACGAACGCGACGCTCAGTCTCGCCAACGTGAGCACGAATCAGGCAGGCCTTTACTCGGTTGTCGTGTCGAACGCCTACGGGTTCGCCGTCAGCTCCAACGCGACACTCAACGTGCTGGAGGCGGGTGGCGAATACTTCCGTATCACGGCACTGACCGCGAACAACCCCGCGCTGGTGGAACACGGCTCGCAGACGGGCGACGACCGCGGCGGCATCGCGACTTCGGGCAACCGGGTCTTCGTGACGGGTGACAGCGCCACGGGGCGTTTTGCGATTGGTGATCTGTCGGGCGGAGCGGGCGTGGGCGCGCGCTATGATGCGCTCGTCGGCGACCTCCGTTCCGAAACGGCCTACGCCTTCGGCATCAATGCGGTGACGCCCGCCGTGAACGGCGATGACACGCTCACGCATCTGCTGGAGTTGAATCCGAACACCGGCGTGCTGACCGGCAACGCCGTTCCGCTCGCGCCGCCCATTCTGCTCGCGAATCTGAACGGGATTGGATTTTTCTCCGGCTACGGACGCGTGGTGGTGCATGACGGCGTGCGCGTGAAACACATTTCCCTGCCTTCCGGCGTGGTCACGGATCTCGGCGCGATGAGCAACCCGTCGCACACCGGTTCCGAAAGCTGGGGTTACTGGGGCGTGGCGGAACTGGACACGAACGGCGTGGCGCTGGTCTATGTGCGCAACTCGCAGAACATCGCGCGCACGCGGGTTCCTTCCGGGGTGACGACGAATATTGCGACGTTCACTTCGCTGTCCGACATGGCGTCGTTCACCGTGTCGGTGTCGCGCGGGCGCTGGTATTTCCATCACGAGGGCAGCAGCCAGTTCGGCGGCAGCGACGAGTCGGTGGGTTTCGCGGACGCGCAGTTTGAGCTGTCGCCGGGCAGCGGGCTGCCGCCGCAAATCATCCTCGCGCCACAGAACGCCGCCGTGCTTCCGGGCGGCAACGCCGGTTTTGCCGTGACGGCGATTGGCAGCCCGACGCTGGCGTATCAATGGCGGTTTAACGACACGAACCTGCCCGGCGCGATTGCTCCGACGCTGACTGTGCTGGACGTGCAGGCGGAAGACCTCGGCCTCTACTCCGTACTGATCACGAATGACTTTGGCGCGGTGACGAGCGCGCCGGTGGCGCTGATCACCGCGCGGCCTCCGGTCATCACCAACCAGCCGCAGGGCCGGACGGTCCTGGCCGGATCGAATGTACTCTTCACCGTGGGCCACAGCGGCGACGGGCCGTTCACCTACCAGTGGCGGTTCAACGGGTCAGACTTCACGACCACGACCACGAACCGGCTCCAATTGCCCTTCGTGAGTTTCTACAACAACGGATTTTTCAGTGTGGAGGTGCGCAACGCCGTCGGCGTGGACACCAGCACGGAGGCCGAACTGGTCGTGCTCTCGCCGCCGTTCCTGCTCAGGTCGCTCACGTCGCGCCAGGCCTTGCGTGGGATGAACGTGACGCTCACGGGCGAGGTGGACGGCACCGCGCCGATCTACATGCAATGGAGCCGGGGCGGCACGTTACTGCCCTCAACGGGCGGCACGCTCGTCCTGTCCAACATGCAGCCGGCGGACGCCGGCCCGTACGTTTTCACGAGCACGAACCTCTACGGCTCGCTCGTCGCCACCGTCGTGGTCGCGGTGCTGGAAGTGGACGCGAACAGCTTCGCCATCGGCAGCCTTGGTGTGAACAACGCCGTGGTGCAGGATGTGTTCCCGGTCGTGGGCTACTACTACAACAACGGCCTGGCTGCTTCGGTGCCGCGCGTCTTCCTGAACGGCTACGGCCAGAACAACACGGGGCCGGCGGGGTCATTCTCCGCCGCGAATCTGTCCGGCGGCACCGCGCTCGATACGGTGCGGCATGGACTCGTCAGCGATCTGCGCGCGCGCAAAATTTATTCGCTCGGCACCGGCACCAACCTGCTCGGCTACGGCGGCAGCGTCACCACCTTGATCGAACTGGATGAACTGACCGGCCTGCCCACGACCAATGTCATCACGCTCAGCACCAACGTCATCAACCTGAGTTCCTACTCGGCGGTCTTCTCCGGCTGGGGCCGCGTGGTGCTCGTCGATGGCAGC
>JBBQYK010000128.1:0-12356 GCA_038208765.1 Verrucomicrobiota bacterium | reverse complement strand
TCTTCCACGCCTGCCAGGCCGCGCTCCCGCCGAGCGCAAGCAAAAGGATCGCAATGATGATGCCCGCCCACAGCCAGTTCAGCCGCGAGAGCAGCAGCATGATGGAATCGACGCCGCCTCTTTTGCGCGCGGGCGCAGGGAGGTCTTCGGCGAACTTCTTGGAAGAGCCAAGGAGTTCCGTGTCGAGTTCGGCGACGAGTTTCGGGCCGTCGAGCTTGAGCAGCTTGGCGTAGGTGCGGACGGAGCCGCGCAGGTAAATCGGGGCGGTGAAGTAATCGTAGCGGCCCTCTTCAAGCGCGCGGATTTGATCGGACTTGAGCTTGGTGGCTTCAGCGACCTGCTGAACCTCCATTTTCATCGCTTCGCGTCCGAGGCGCAGTTGTTCGGCAACCGTGGGCATCCGCCCCACAAGTAACGGAGCCAAGCGCGCAGTGGCAATGATGGAAACGGGCCGCTCCGCAGTGAGGCAGCCGGGGGGGCTGCCCCCTATGGGCGCGTAGGAAGCTTGCCCGCGCGCCGGGGCTGCGGCTAGGGTCGCGCGGATTTTTCATATGAGCGACACAACACGCGCCCACGACCCGGACGGCAAGGAGATGCACGCCCAGGAGGCGGACTGGTACAACGAGTTTTATGGCATGGGCCCGTTGGACACGGCACCGTGGAACCGCTACTTGCTGCCGTTTCTCATTCCCGAACTGAAGGCCGACACCAAGCTGCTTGAACTGGGCTGCGGCCAGGGGCAGGTGTTGCGCTACCTCACCGAACATAGCCCGATGCGCGAGGAGAACATTTTTGGCATCGACCAGAGCGAGGTGGCGGTGGAGTTCACACGGAAGCTGCTGCCGCGCGCCAGCCTGAGCACGCAGGACATCTATCAACTGAACTTTTCTCGCAACCAGTTCGATGTGTGCGTGCTGATGGAAACGATTGAGCATTTGGAGGAGCCGGTTTTGGGGCTAAAAAAAATCGCGGCCGTGACGAAGCCTGGCGGGCTGCTCTTTCTGTCGTTTCCGAATTACGCGCATCTGCCGTGGCTGCTGGTGCGGATTCTGGCCGAGAAATTGAACCGCCCAAACTGGGTCGTGCTCCAGCCGGTGGACAAAATTTACACCACCTGGCACATCGAAAAGCTGGCGGCGCAGGCGGGCTACCAACTGGAGGGTGCCATGGGCAGCAATTACGGCCCGCCGGTTTTCTACCCGCTGGAGCGGGACTGGATGACGAAGGGCCTGAACCGGATCGGCTGCTGGCGCTTTTCGTATCACCCGATTTTGAAGTTTCGGAAAGTGGCGTGAGGCGCGGCGGCTTCGTCTGGCTTTACACCTTCTCCACCGCTTCCGTAGATTGCGCCGCACATGGGTCTCGACATCAACGCCGTCCAGTTTCTGATCGCCGCGCGGAAGGAGGGCGTGGAATTCGGCGACGTGCTCACCATCGGGCGGCAGGACTTGAATGTGTATCCCGCGAAGATGCGTGCCGAACTGGCGAAGCATGGGTATCCGACGGAAGCGTTTGCCGAAGGGGCGAAGGACACGGGCTACGCCGAGCCTGTGTTCAAGGCGCTGGGTGCGAAAAAGGTTTCTTCGCTGGATGTGTCCGACTTCGAGGGCGCGGAAGTGGTGCATGACTTGAACAAGCCGCTGCCCGGGCAGTTCAATGAGCGCTTCGACTTGGTGTATGACGGCGGCACGCTGGAGCATGTGTTCAACTTCCCGATGGCGCTTCAGAACTGCATGGAAATGCTGCGGCCGGGCGGAACACTTTTCATCCACACGATCGCCAACAACTATTGTGGGCACGGTTTCTATCAGTTCAGCCCTGAGCTTTTCTTCCGCGTGTTCAGCAAGGAGAACGGTTTCGAGATGCAGAAGATGATCGCGCATCGCGTCGGGCCGTACGGGCGGTGGTATGAAGTTTCGGACCCGAGCGTAATTCGCTCGCGCGTCGAGGTGCTGACGTTCACGCCGCTGCAGTTGATTCTGCGGGCGAAGCGCACGAAAGTCGTGCCGCTGTTCACGACCACTCCGCAGCAGAGCGACTACACGCCACGGTGGGACGCGAACGCCGGCGGCGCGGCTGCTGCTGCTGCTACCAATGCTTACGCGCCGGCGCGTTCTTCACTTTCCCGCGCGCTGCCCGGCGTGGCGCGGCTGATGAACGTGCTGAAGATCGGCGTGGGCATTTACTGCACGCAATCGCTGTTCAACCGGAAACGCTTCCGCCCGGTGTCGCGACCCTGACCATGACGCCCGGCAGTTCCGCCATAGTCACGGTCGCCTTCGGTCACTCGACCGAGCATCTCGATTACACCTTCCTGAGCTTCGCGGAGAAGAATCCCGGCGTGCCGCTGCACGCGTTTGTCATCGGGAGCAAGCTGCCAATACAACGGCTGCCGCAAATCACCTACCACCTCGTCGCATCCGTGCCTGATTTTTCGCATCCGCTCCGCGAGGTGTATTTCCGGCGGCACGAACTGATTGAGCAACTCGACGTGGAATTCGCGCTAGTGGTGGATTCGTACGACGTGCTGTGTCTGCAACCGCTGCCGACGTTCGAGAAAATTCTCGCCGGGTTCGATCTGGCGGCGGTGACGGAGCACATGGGTTCGCGCTACGTGCTCGGCCAGGGCTACACGACCAATTTCCTTAACGGCGGTGTGAACTTTTGGAACGTGCCGAAGAGCCGCGACATCCGCGCCGAGATTGCCGCGCGCGGTCGCCGCCACTTCCGCATCCCGGCGGACGACCAGATGGTGATCAACGAGGTGGTGCAGACGAAGCACTTCGATCGGCTGCGGATTCTGCCCACGCAATACAACTTTCGTGGCTACTTGAACCGCCCGCAGCGCGGCTGGCCCACGGTCACGCATCTCGATGGCGTGCTCATTTACCACAACGCGACGTGCATGGATGAGGCGAAGAAACTCGGGCCGGTGAAGGTGCGGGCGGAGTTGCCGCCGCTACCGAAGGACGCCGCGCCGCTGACAGAAAAGGAACAGTTCTGGCGCAAGCTGCGGCAGCGCTTCGTGCCGCATGTCATCAAGTAGAGCGCGCTGCCGGGAACTGGAAGGGAAGAATCAACCACGGAAGACACGGAATGTAGATTTGGTCTTCATTCCGTGTTTTCCGTGTCTTCCGTGGTTAAAACTCAGCGGCTGAAAACCGCCGTCCCCATCTGGTCGTTCTCTTCGACCGTCTTGAGATAACGAAATCCCTGCGGCTCCAGGAAGGCCCGCACGTCGGCCAACGTCACCCGCCAAGTGTGCCATTCGATGATGATGGAATCGACCAGCGACAGGAATGATTTCTCAGCGCGCAGGAAATTCATCTCGGAACCTTCCACGTCAATTTTCAAAACGTGGCAGCGCGTGTCGCCGAACTTTTTCCTCCATTCGGTTTCGACGCTGACGTGCGGGACGGAAATCTTTTCCCACTCGCCGGTCAGTCCGAGCGCCGCCGTGTCCGGCAGTTCGCTCATGGAGCAGATGTTCGATTCGTAAATATAGAAATCCGCCGCGCCGCCACTACCTTGGCCCACAATGCCGTGGATGCCCGCGACTTCGGTCATACCGTTCGCTTCCGCGTGCCAGCGCGCGTCGGTCACGGCGTGCGGATTGGCGTCGAGCATCAGGCCCTTGAGCTTCCGTCCTTGGGCGAGGTGCATGAGCCAGCACGAGAAGTAGCCGACGTTGCAGCCTAGGTCGGAGAAGGTCGTGAAATCTTTCGGTAGCAAGGCCGCGTCGTAAAGCGCGCCTTTGTCGAACATCTCCCGCGCGAGCGGAATGCTCTCGATGCGCGTGGCGCGATACTTGATGCCGCTGCCGGGCAACTCTTTGACCAGCGGGAAACGCCGCAGCCACGCGTTCGCCACGCGATGCAGCCGCAGTCCTTTGACGACGCGACGCGCGGCGGCGGAACGGGAGAGCCACGAGATCAAGTTTCGCATAAAGACCGCTCAGGCGGCTTTCTTACGATACAGCAAGAAGGACGGGTGCATGAAGTTGTAGCGCACGAACTGGTAAATCTTCAGGCCCACGTCCACGTATTCGAGGTCGGGATGATTCTTCGCCACGTACTCGCGCCACTGCACGTTCGTCCATTGCGTCTGGTGGAGTTCCAAGCCCTCGTTGATGTCACTCGTCTCGGTCGTGCTGGCGACGAAGTAGCCGCCGGGCGCGAGATGCTTGCGGATTTGCGTGAACACTTCATCCAGCAGCGGCGTGGGCAGATGCTCCATGACTTCCCACGCGGTGATGAGATGAAACTGCGCGGGCTGCGCGTCGTGGGTGACTTGATAAGGCTTGGTGATGTCGCATGTGAACAGGTTCGTGTTCGCCAGCGTGGCCCAGTTGGCTCGTTTAAATTTGAGCGAGTAGTCGGAGCCTTCCAGTCCCACGCCGCGCCATTTCATGGTCATGAAGTCGGCCACCAACTGGCCACCCGAGCAACCAAGATCCATGAAGTTGAGCGTGTTGGAACCGGCCTTCAATTCACGGCGCAGGTACTCGTCCATGTGCAGGACGAATTTCTTGTTCGTGCTGTTGTTCGCCGCCGTGCCTTTGGGCGCGAGATGATCAGGCGATTCGAAGGCGACGCGATGGTTGGTTTCCACCGTGAACTGGCCGGTGGGTTCAGGCCGCCCGCTGATCCGGCCCGGCTTGATGAAACAAAACAGGAATTCCCAGACCGGACGGTAAATCCGCACATGGACCTCGTTCCACACGCGGCGGAACTCGCCACGGCAGAGAAATCGAATCGTACGGAGGATGTTCTCGAACATGAGGGGCGGAGTGAACCAGCGGCTTGATTCCAATTCCAGCGGATTTTCCGCCCGGAGGATCATCCTTGGCACCCTGGTTTTGTCCTCGTCAAACGCCGCCACCCAAGGCACGGGCTGGACGAACATCGTCGCGTTGAACGCCGGAGACACGATTGATCTGGCGCTCGGGCGAGGCGCGGATGGCAATGGCTGGGGCGCAGGCTTGAAGATTGTCGCCATCATCACGCCCACGACGAACGACGCCGTGACCATCACCAACGAGCCGCCCGTCATTCCGCCCGTGGTGGTGCATGGGAACTTGAGAGCACGGCCATCATCGGCGGCGGCCAGGGAATTCTGCCGCCGGGCACGATGTGGTTCCACCCCGGCGCCAACGGGCCGCCGGAGAACTTCGGCGCGCTGCGTTTCACCGCGCCGAGCAATGCGAATTACCGCGTCGTGACCGTAGTGAACTCGCTCTACACCGGCAGTTACTCCGGCGACACGGATTTCCATGTCGTCGTGAATGGCGTGGAAGTTTTCGGCCAAGGATTGCCCGCCACCGCCGGCACGAGCTACTCGAACGTCGTGGCGCTGGTCGCCGGCGACACCGTGGACTTCGCCCTCGGACGCGGGGCGGATGGCAACGGCTACGGCGCGGGTTTGAAAATCTCCGCGATTCTGACCCCGACTACCGACGTGCCCGTGGTCGTCACCAATCCGCCGCCCACCGCGCCGGTCATTGTTTCGCAGCCGCCGCTGGTCTTGTCCGTCCACGTCGGCGGCACCGTGGCGCTGCATGTCACGGCGTCTGGCTCGCCGGTGCTGAGTTATCAATGGCTGTTCAATGACGGAGAAATTCCTGGCGCGACCAACTCCGGCCTCACCCTCGGCAATGTGCAGCTCGCGCAGGCGGGCGTGTATCACGTCATCGTCAGCAATCCGGTCGGCTCCGTGACCAACTCGGGCACCAGCCTGAGCGTGAACGTGGCCGCGGGCGGCACGGTGAACCTGGCCAACCTGAGTTCCAACCGCGTTTACGACGTTGGGGCCAGCAGTTTGGTTCCGGCCGGTGGCTCATTGGTCGTGGGACTTTTCCACGCTACAAATGGGGGCGGTTTTGTCCAGGTGGGTGGAACCACATCGTTCATTCTGCCGGGCCGGTTCGCCGGAGGTATCCGCTTCATTCCGGGCACGGCGGCGGGCCAGTCGGTGGAGCTTCAGGTGCGGGTCTGGGATACGGCGTTCGGAGCAACGTATGACGACGCGGCCGGCGGGCGGCGCGGCGCGTCGTCCACGTTCAGCGTCACGCTCGGCGGCGGCATTCAATTGCCGGCGAATTTGAACCCGATGCCGGAATTTGCGCTTACTCTGCCCGGCCTCGCCGCCGCGCAGGTGAAGTCCACCGCCAGTCTGCCGCTGGCGCTACGTCATCTGACGCGCACGTCCGAAGGATGGGCCTTCATGGTCACGGGCGCGGCAGGAGCAACCTACGCGATTGAGACTTCAACCGACCTCGCGCAGTGGAAGACCGCCGCCTATGTGGTTGCGGGTGAGACGGGCACGGCGGAATTCATCCACCACGATCCTGTGGGTGCGCAGTGCTTCTACCGCGCGCGGCTGGTTAATCAGTGATTCCTGGGAGCGCTGGCGTTTCGCCGGCGCTCCAGCCTACTTCAACAGCTCCCGCTGCCACGCCATCAGCTCGGTGGCGGGCAGTTCGCCGTTCTGGTTGACCCGGGCCAGTTGCACCAAATCCGCCCGGCTGGCGATGATCGTGGGGTCAATGCTTAAATCCGTCGCGTGGCGGTTGCGCTTTTTTTCCAAGTCGTGGTAGCGGCGCTTTTCCTCGCCGGTCTGGCGGTAGTGGGCGGTGCGGAGGAGCAGCGGCTTGTCGGTTGATTGCACGCCGCGCTGCACCGCCTTGATCAAGGTCGCGGCCCGGCGCGGGGAGAAGCGTTTCGGGATCAGGTGGTCCACCGTCCGGCCTTCGACGACGTCGATGGACATGGTGATCATGGTCTCGGGCTGGAGGATGAAATAGGGGGGGCGGTTCGAGGCCACGGCCTCCTTCTCGCGCCAGTGCCAGAGGTCGCGGAGCACGGCCAGTGCGTTCGGGCCGAGGTGAAAGCTGCCTTTCACGCGCCAGGCCTCGGGGTCGGGCGGCTTGACCACGGAACATTCCTCGATGAGCCGCCGGCAGGATTCCTCGTGCCACGCCAGCCGGCCCTTCTCCTCCAGTTCCTGCCGCAGCATATCCGACAGCGCCTTGAGGAAGCGCGTGTCGTTGCGCGCGTATTCCTCCATGCGCGGGGTGAGCGGGCGCCGCGCCCAGTCGGCCTTCTGCGGGCCTTTCTCCAGCTTCACGTTCAGGTATTTCGCGACGAGGTTGCCGAGGCCAAACTCGCGCAGGCCCAGCAAGCGCGCGGCGAGCATGGTGTCGAAGATGGCCTTGGGCGTGAAATCAAAGGTCTTGCGGAAGAGCCGCAAATCGTAGTCCGACCCGTGCATGATCAGCGTGTGGTCGCCGAGGATTTTCAACAGCGGCGCGAGGGGCACGGAGGTGAGCGGATCGACGAGCGCCTCGACGCCTTCGGCGCTGATTTGCAGCAGGCAAAGCTTCTCGGGATAGGCGTGCAAACTGTCCGCCTCGGTATCGAGGGCAATCCACGGGGCGGCCCGCAGTGCGGGCAAAAGGGCGGACAATTTCTCTTCCGTATCAATCACGGAGCGAACTATGCGGGGGTCGTAAACAAATTTCCACTACGTTGCTCAAAAGCCGGGGATGGAGGCGGAAATGGGGAACTTTGAGCACGGAACCGTTGAACTCAGAACTTGGAACGGAGCGACGGCCTGCGTTCGAGGTTCAAAGTTCGAGGTTCAAAGTTCAAAGTTACCCATTTCTTCTGCCGCGCTTGACCCTGCGCAGCGCGTGGCGTTTCAATTGCCGCCATGCCAACGAATCTCACCCGCGCCTTCGTCGAGTCCGCCACGCGGCATGGAGCCAAGACCGCCGTTTTCTGGGGTGCGGAGGAAGTCACCTACGACACGCTGCTGCGCCGCGCGGCGGATGTCGCGTCCCACCTGATTGAGCAGGAGAACATCCAGCCCGGCGACCGCGTCGCGGTGTGGATGAAAAATTGCCCTGAGTTCATCCCCGCGTGGTTTGGCATCATCCTGGCCGGCGGCGTGGTCGTGCCGGTGAACAATTTCCTGAAGCCCGACGAGATCGCCTTCATACTGCGCGACGCGGCGGTGCGCGTCGTGATCCACGACGAGAGCCTGCAGGAAGGCGCGGAGAAACTCGCCACGCTCCTGCCCGAGTTGCGGCAGCTCCGCGCGGAAGCATTCACGCCCCTTCCGTCCTCTCCGTCCCTCTCGTCCCTCCCCGGCGCAAGCCGCGCCCTCTCCGATCTGGCCGTGCTCGTGTACACCTCCGGCACCACCGGCCATCCGAAAGGTGCGATGCTCTCGCACGGCAACCTCCTCGCGAACGTCGAGAGCTGCCGCGAAAAACTCGCCGCCGTGGACCACGATCGCTTCGTGGTGCTGCTGCCCATGTTCCACAGTTTCATGATGACGGTCGGCATGTTGCTCCCGTTGCTGGTCGGCGGCTCCATGCTGCTCATCAAGTCCGTGCATCCGCCGAAGAACGTCATCGCGGAAATCCTTTTGCGCCGCGCGACGATTCTCCCGGCGGTGCCGCAGTTCTTCCGCGCGCTCGCGCACGGCGAAGCGCCGCCGGATTTTCCGCTGCGCCTCTGCATCAGCGGCGGCGCGCCGTTGCCCGCCGAGATTTTGAAGGAGTTCAACGAACGCATGCCCGTGCCCCTCATCGAAGGCTACGGACTCAGCGAAGCCAGCCCCGTCGTCACGCTCAATCCCATCGACGGCTCGGGCCAGGCCGGCTCCATCGGTCTGCCCATCTCGAACGTCGAGGTCTCCGTGCAGAGCGACGACGGGAAAATCCTCGGCGTCGGCGAGACGGGTGAAATCTGCGTGCGCGGAGCGAACGTGATGCAAGGCTACTGGAACCAGCCCGAGGAAACCGCCAGGTCCATTCGCGACGGCTGGCTGCTCACGGGCGACATCGGCCATCGCAACGCGGACGGCTACTTCTTCATCACCGATCGCAAGAAGGACATGCTGCTCGTCAACGGCATCAATGTTTATCCGCGCGAGATCGAGGAGATCATTTATCAATTCCCCGGCGTGAAGGAAGCGGCCGTCATCGGCGTGCCCGACGCGCGCCGCGGCGAACAGCCCGTCGCCTACGTCTCCGCGCAGGACGGCGCGATGCTGGATGCCAAGGCGATTCAACATTTCGTCCGCGAACATCTCGCCGATTACAAAGTCCCGAAGCACGTCCACGTCCTCGCCGCTCTCCCGCGCAACGCCACCGGAAAAATTCTGAAGACGGAATTGCGGAAGCTCGCGACCTTGCCGAGTTGATCGAGCAACTAGGGCTGGTGGGGCGTCGTCGCTCCGCGCGCGCCGGGGAGCCTTGAGAAGTTCTGGCGCGTTGGTCAGGCCGTGGCCCGGCGCGCGCGGAAGCGACGACGCCCCACCCATAATACTGCGCCCCCCATTCAAGCCCCTCCGCTTTGCCGCCGATGACCACCAGTGAAGCAATCAGAAGGTTCGTCATCATCTAGCCCGGGCTGGCCTCCCATCGCGACGGCTGTTCCACGGAACAGACGCAGTGAGGTTCGTCCGCGCCTGGTCCTGGCACTCGGCATTTTGCTTATCGCAATGATTTTCACCGGCTGCACCGCGCCACAGTCCGGCACGCGCCCGACGGGTCGCGTGAAAGTTCTCACCGAATGGACCGGCCATCAGGCGCGCTTCTTGATGCGCAACTCCGACACCGCCGACATGACCGCGACGCTCGAAGTCGGCGCGATCAACATGCAGGCCAATCTTCCGCTGCCCCGCACCCTCATCATCCCGGCCGGCACCACCGTCGAGGCGCTCGTGCTCACGGGCCTCACCAATGCGGGCGGCCACTGGTCCTTCGGCTACACCAATCACTACACGATGGGCCGCCGCGACGCGGTGCATGACGACACGCATCTCTACGCGTTGCCGTATGCGGCGGGCGCGAGCTTCGAGGTGTCACAAGGGCATCACGGAAAATTCAGCCACACTGGCGCGGATGAATATGCCATCGACTGGAAAATGCCCGAAGGCACGCCGGTGCTCGCCGCGCGCGCGGGCACGGTGGTGGCCGTGAAGGATGATTCGGAGAAGGGCGGCCCGCGCCGGAAATTTTCGGACTTGGCCAACCACGTCACGATTCAACACGCCGACGGCACGATGGCGCACTACTGTCACCTCGCCCCGCGCAGTGCGCAGGTGCGTGTGGGCGATGAGGTCGCGTGCGGCGCATCGCTCGCGGCGTCTGGTAACACCGGATTCAGCAGTGGCCCGCATCTGCACTTCGCGGTCTTCAAAGCGCGCGACGGCTACGGACGCGAAACCATTCCCGTAAAATTCCACACCGCCGAAGGCCCCGCCGTCACGCCCGTGACCGGTGAAAGTTATCGCGCCGTGGATTCCTCCGCGCTCGCGAAACAGTAGCGCGCTCTCGGTGCGGTATCCTGGTTGGCCGTCGCTGAGGACTGTGACGCTACCGGGCACGTTCGACATGTAGCTTCGGTTTAGTAATTCGGAGGCACCATGCGTCCAAATATCTCTTTGTTCCGTCGCATCGTCTTCTCACACTCCGGTTCGTGAAATCCGTGCTGCGTTTTCTTCTGCTCGTGCTGGCCCTTGCTGGCCTGGTCGTCTTTCTTTCGTTCCACATTTCCAGCCTCGGCCCGAGGCAGACCATCACCGTAGGCGCGAGTCCGTATCCTTGGCTGACGTGGACGCGACTGCACGGCTTGGGGGATCTCGGTCACAAGGTGGAAGTGAAGGCGCTCTCGTGGTCGGCGGCGGGACTGGTCGTGAGCATTATCGCGCTGGTGCTGCGCCAGCGCGTGAAGTGAAGCTCAACCCTGCGGCTTGTCCTCGGACTTGTTTTCGAGTTCCTCGATGGTGCGGCGCAGCAGTTCATCCTGTTCCTCCCGCGCTTTTCGCCGCGTGGCCCGCACGTCGAGCAACGCGGTGACAATGGCGGCCAACGTGAAAAGAAAACAGCTGCCCCAGTAGGCGAGAAATGCCGCGCCCTTCAAGCTGTCGCGGAGCACGGTCTGCCCCCAAATGAGAAGTCCGAAGGCCAGTGCGAGAAACAACAGGCCAAGCCATCGGCGCAGTGCGTCGGCTGATGTGGGCATGAGCGGAGGCTACAAATGCGCTTCGATGATCCCAAGTGCGAATTCGGGAAATCCATGTGGTGAGTAACGGCGCTCACTCGCGGCTCACGAAGAATTGCTCAATCGTGCCGTCAGTTCGGCGATACATCAGCACGCGTAACTCGCCGTCGGAAAAAATCAGGCGCGTGGTTGTGACTTCCAGCCCGCCGCGCTCGTTGATGCTGAGGACTTCCGATTTCTTCGGCGTCCCGTAGCATTGCCAGTTCGGCGGCACAAACTGACAGGGTGAGGCAGGCCATGAACAGTGCGGCGTGAGTGAAGCAAATTCTCATGGACGAGGATTGAAGCGCGATGGCGCGATGGCGCTGCGCGACACCAAGACCGCGCGTGCCAGCCCAAAGCGGCGCTAAAGCGACCGCACTCCAAACGCGGGCGCGCAGCACCAGATGCCTCTTGCTTCGCAGAGAGTTTGGAGTGCGGCCGCTTTAGCACCGCTTTTCCGAATGCCACGGAAAAACAAAAGGCTGCCCCGCTTGCGCAGGACAGCCTTGTCGATTCTTTGGTGAGGACGCGGATTAGTAATCCATGCCGCCCATGCCGCCGCCGCCGTGGTCATGACCACCGCCGGCGGGCTTCTTGTCCTTCTCCGGCGCTTCAGTGATGAGGCATTCGGTGGTGAGGAGCAGGCCCGCGATGGAACTGGCGTTCTGGAGCGCGCTGCGCGTGACCTTCTTCGGGTCCACGACGCCGGCTTTCACGAGGTCTTCGTATTCGCCAGTGGCGACGTTGTAGCCGTCGTTGCCCTTGCGCTTGCGAACTTCCTGCACGATGACGGAACCTTCTTCGCCGCCGTTCTGCGCGAGGGTGCGGAGCGGGGCCTCAACGGCGCGCTTCACGATGTCCACGCCGATTTGCTCGTCCACGTTGGAGAGCTTGAGGGCTTCGATGGCCGGGATGCAGCGGATGAGCGCCACACCACCGCCAGGCACGATGCCTTCTTCAACGGCCGCACGGGTCGCGTGCAGCGCGTCTTCGACACGGGCTTTCTTTTCCTTCATCTCGGATTCGGTCGCAGCACCGACGTTGATGACGGCGACGCCGCCGGCGAGCTTGGCCAGGCGTTCCTGGAGCTTCTCCTTGTCGTAGTCGCTGGTCGTCTCGTCGATCTGGCGGCGGATTTGATTCACGCGGCCCTGGATTTCGCTGCTCTTGCCGAGGCCTTCGACAATCGTGGTGTTTTCCTTGCCCACGACAATGCTCTTGGCGCGGCCGAGGTCGTTCAGTTCGAGGGACTCGAGCTTAACGCCGAGGTCTTCGCTGATGAACTTGCCACCGGTGAGG
>JBBQYK010000127.1:0-12397 GCA_038208765.1 Verrucomicrobiota bacterium | reverse complement strand
GCCGGGCAAATCTCCACCGTGTCGCCGCGCACGCGGAAATTACTGCGCTCGAAGGCGATGTCATTGCGCGTGTATTGCAGGTCAATGAAACGGGAGAGGAGTTGCTCGCGGGTGATTTCCTGCCCCACATGCAGCGGCACGATGAACGACTCGTAGTCCTCCTTGCTCCCGATGCCGTAGATGCAGGACACGCTGGCGACCACGATCACATCGCGGCGCGAGATGAGCGAACTCATGGTCGAGAGGCGCATCCGCTCGATGGCGTCGTTCACGCTCGAATCCTTTTCGATAAACGTGTCGGTGCGCGGGATGTAGGCCTCGGGCTGGTAGTAATCGAAGTAGCTGACGAAGTATTCGACGGCGTTCTTGGGAAAAAAACCTTTGAACTCCGCGTAGAGTTGCGCGGCCAGCGTCTTGTTGTGCGAGATGACCAGCGTCGGCTTGTTCACGTTCGCGATCACGTTCGCGACGGTAAAAGTCTTCCCCGAGCCAGTCACGCCGAGGAGCGTCTGGTGTTTCGCGCCCGCGCGCACGCCCTCGGTCAGCTTGGCAATGGCCTGCGGCTGATCGCCTGCGGCTTCGAAGGGTGCGACGAGTTCAAACATGGAGGTTACCAAAGGATCGGCACGCCGTAGGAACGGAAGGCCCCGTCGTGGCTGTCCACCGTCCAGCCTTCAACTTCGGCTTGGGCAATCGGGATGCGGTCGAACGGATCACGATGGTGAAACGGCGCGTCTCCAGTTGAAGAATGTGCTCCACCTGGATGGGTGAAATCTCCAGCTCATTTTGCCGGGCCTGTTCTTCCGGCAATTGCCGGAGCGATTTGGCGAGCGTGAGCTTGCCGATCATTCGCTTGAGTTGGATTTCCCAGACACTGGCGGTGCTCAGGATGAGTTCGTTGTCGGGATCAGAACAAGCCCGTCGGGAAGCAGCGCCGAGTTTGGACGGGTTTTCATCCCACCAAATGAAGGCGTGGGTATCGAGCATCAGCTTCATGTCGGGCCGAGCAGGAACTCTTCGGTCAGTGGCGCGTCGAAGTCCTCGCGCACCGCCCACGCGCCCGGATGCAGAGGAGTGACGCGGCTTGTGGGCTTCCCGTGCATCGGCAGAACTTGGGCCACGGGCTGGCCTTGTTTCATCAGCACGCCTCCCGCTTGCGCGTGCGCCATGCTCAATAGCTCATCCAGAGTGGGTGGCTGGCTGCCGAGGTCGATGGTCTTCATAAAATCGTGGCCTCAATCTATGGGCCGGACCGGCAAAAGCAACGCGGGACAATCCAGCGCTGTCTTCGGAACGCGGCGAAATATGGATTTTCCCCCACATTCCGCCCTTCTTCTCAAGTTTTCCGACAAACCTTCCGCTCATCTTGCTGCCGAGGCGCATGCGTCCGGCACAAGTTTTAATCGCCAATGACCACGACGTTAAGCACAGGAGAAGAGTCTCAATTGTTGCAGACAATTGAGATGTTCGAGGTCATCACGCAAAGCCAGCCGCAGGATTATCAGTCGCTGGAAATTCTCAAGGAGGCTTATCTCAAGCTGAACCGCGAGGAAGACGTGGTGAACACCTCGCGGCGCATCGCCGAGGCCTACGTCCATCTCGGCCAGCTTTCCTCGGCCATCCTCGAATACGAGAGCATCCTGCAACGCCGACCCGACGACGCCTCGGTGCTCGCGGCGCTCGGCGACATTGAGAGCAAGGCGAGCAGCCTGAGCGGCGCGGGGTCGGCCATCGAAGTGGTCGAGCCGGCCGAGCGCGTGATTCCGACGGAAGCATCGCTCAGCGGCAAGGCTTCGCAGAAGCCCGTCGCCGCCGAGCTCGATGATGGCAAGGCCACGATGCACAAGCTGTTTGTGGACAGCAAACTGATCAGCCAGGGCGATTTCGATCTGTGCTGGCAGACGCCGAATCTGCATTTGCCTCCGGGCAAGCCACTCGATCCCTTCATCCAGTTGCTCGCGGACAAGACCATCGTGGTGATCGAAAAATCACTCAAGCTGCTCTCGGAAAAAGCGCGCCTCAGCTACCTGCCGCTCGACAAGTACGACGCCGACCTCGACCTCACGCGCACCTTTCCGATGGAGACGTGCCAGCGCTGGTGCGTGCTGCCCTTCGACAAGATGAGCAAGTCGATCCTCGTGGCGACGGCGAATCCGTTCAACCGCCAGGCCGCGAAGGAACTCGAAGCCGCCACGCAGGCGCGCATCCTCTGGTATCTCGCGCCGCCCATGGACATCACCAAATGGCTCAAACGTGCATTTCGCTAAA
Source organism: Verrucomicrobiota bacterium (assembly GCA_038208765.1). GTDB lineage: Bacteria > Verrucomicrobiota > Verrucomicrobiia > Limisphaerales > SIBH01 > JANNGC01. The sequence continues at coordinate 10,129 of JBBQYK010000127.1, read as the reverse complement.
CTCTGATTCACATGGCTGGCCCACTTAAATCTTTTGGTGAACGCATCGCCGACGCGCTCGTCGAGGACGGATTGCTCACGTCGAAACAAGTTGTCGAATTGCTCGAGCAGCAGAAGAAGGAAGGCGTCCGTCTGCTCAAGCTCGTAACCGAGAAGGGCTACGTCGGCGAACAGGATCTCGCCGTGTCGATGGGCCGCGTGCTGAACGTGCCGCCGATCAATCTCGGTCGCGCCAACATCGCCCCCGAGGTCTCGGACCTGCTCCCGCGCGACGTGGCTTCGAACTACCGCGTCTGCCCCGTGTCACGTCTGGAGAACCGCCTGTTCCTCGCGATGGTCGATCCGCTCAACGTCCTCGCCATCGACGACGTGAGGCGCATCACGAAGCTCGACATCGTCCCGATGATCGCCTCCGAGCGCGCCATCACGGACAAGCTCCATCAGATCGAGAGCGCCAAGTCCGGCACCATGGAGGACATCATTCAGGACGCCGAGGCGAAGGCGGCGGATGAAGCCGACGGGCTGGAGACGGTCAAAGACATTGTTGAAGAGGTCAACATTGACCAGCTCTCCGCTGGGTCGGACGAGGCACCGGTCATCAAGCTCGCGAACTTGATCATCGTGCAGGCGATCAAAGACCGCGCGAGCGACATTCACATCGAGCCGTTCGAGAAAATGGTCCGGCTCCGCTACCGCATCGACGGCGTGCTCGTGGATCGAACGCCGCCGCCGAAAAATTTGCAGGTGCCGCTCCTGTCGCGCATCAAGATCATGAGCAGCCTCGACATCGCCGAGCGCCGTCTGCCGCAGGACGGGCGCATGCGCGTGAAGGTCAACGGCCGCGACTACGACATGCGCGTCTCCTTCATGCCCACCGTGCATGGCGAAAAGGTCGTGATGCGCGTGCTCGACAAATCAAACCTGTCCGCCTCGATGGACAAGCTCGGCATGGACCCGGACTCCTTCCGCCGTCTCGCTTCCGCCGTCGCCGCGCCGCACGGCTTGCTGCTCGTGACCGGCCCGACCGGCTCCGGCAAAACCACCACGCTCTATTCCGCGCTCAACGAGCTGAACTGTACCGACTACAACATCATCACCGTCGAAGACCCGGTGGAGTTCCAGGTGCCGGGCATCAACCAGGTGCCGGTGCGGAAAGAAATTGGCCTGACCTTCGCGAACGCGCTGCGCTCCATCCTCCGCCAAGACCCGGACATCGTGATGATCGGCGAAATTCGCGACACGGAGACGGCGGAAATCGCCATCGAAGCCGCGCTCACGGGCCACCAGGTGTTGAGCACGATGCATTGTAATGACGCCGCCGGCGCCATCGCGCGTCTCGACGACATGGGCATTGCGCCGTTCTTGATTTCCTCTTCGTTGCTCCTGGCTTGCGCGCAACGTCTCGTGCGCCGCATCTGCCTCGGCTGCAAGGAACCGGTCCAGTATCCGCAGCAGATGTATCGCGACCTCGGCATTCCGCCTGGGTTCTTCGACGGCTCGCAGGTCTTCCGCGGTCGCGGCTGCGAGCGTTGCAACAATACGGGCTACTCCGGCCGTATGGCCGTGATTGAGGCACTCACCATGTCGGATGAGCTTCGCAAGCTCGTCATCAACCGCGCGCCCGCGATGGAAATCGGCAACCTCGCCATCAGCCAGGGCATGAAGACGCTGCGCATGGTCTCGCTGGAAAAGGTGCGCGAAGGCATGACCACGCTGGAACAGGTCATGGTCGTGACGGCGGCGGGGCACTAACGTAGGACAGGCTGCCAGCCTGTCTCCACCATCTGATAAATTGTGCGTGGGCGTGCCGCGGAATCCGCCCAGCCGCACCTACAGACCCGAAGAAATTTGTTTAGACCGGCTGGAAGCCGGTCCTACTGCGCCAGCCGACGCACCACGAATTCCCGCACCAACGGAATCTTGCTCGCGCCCGCCAGCTTCATCGCCTCCAATTTGTTCCCCGGCACGGCGGACTCGATGCCATACCAAATCATCAGCGGCAGATTTTTGTCCGTCGCATCCTCGGCGTGTGCGACGAGTCCTTGCGCGATGGGCCAGCGCGCGTTCGCCGGAAGGCGTTGCAACGCGGACGCGAGCGAGAGCCGGACGAACGCTGACTTGTCCTCACGCGCCATGACCGCGAAACGCTGGAGAGCGGCGGCGGGCGGATTCTTGTCCTCGCACAGCAATTGCACGCACCACCAGCGCAGGTGCTCGTCGGGATGTTCGAGCAGTTCCATCAGCAAGGGCAGGGTGGGGACAGGGCGCGCGCGCAAGTCGAGCAGGCGCTTGGGAAACTTTTCATTCACATCCGGCACGGCAGGCGCGGCGTGGATGCCGCCCGTGGCGTTCAACGCCCAGAGCGCGCGCAGTTTGTGCCGCACCTCGCGGCTCTCTCGCGCGATGCGGGTGAGTCCGAGGTTCGCTTCGGGTCCGAGTTTGCCTGCTGCCGCGCGTTCTTGCAGCACGCGGCGCGCGTGGCGCACGAACCAGTCGTTCGTGTGCATCTGCAAATTCACCAACTCGCTGTCGCTTAACTTCGCGAGATCGAAATGCTTCACCGGCTTCGCGTCGCCGTAGGTGATTTTGTAAATGCGCCCGCTCGAACGATACGCGCCGTCCGAGTCGTGACATTCGCCGAAATCATTCCAGTCGCTCACGAACACGCCGCCGTCCGGCCCGTAGCTGATGGTGATGGCGCGGAACCACGGATCGTTCGCGAGCAGAAAATTCCCTCCGTGCTTAGCGACGTAGCCCGAGCCGCTGCGCGTGAGTTCGTCGTAGAGCAGGCGGTTGCCGTGGAGATTGCCCATCATCAAACGATTGCGGTAGGCGGCGGGCCAGTTGTCGCCGAGGTAAATCATCGCGCCCGCGTGCGAGTGGCCGCCGCCCAGTTCGTCCTGCCCGCTGCGCGCCTTGCTCCAGTGCTCGGCGTTCCAGTGGAGATGATCCGCCGTCTGATCGATGAGCTGATACACGTTCGGATTAAAATCCTCGCCGAACATCCGCTTGTAATGCGCGCCCGGCACGACATGCCAGAGATGGCCGATGACGTTATTTGAAAAAAACGGCTGCCCATTTTCATCCCAGTCGAGGCCCCACGGATTCGTCGTGCCGGTGGCCACGACTTCAAAAATCTTTTTCACCGGATGGTAGCGCCAGATGGAGCAACTCAGTTTCACGCGCTCGTTCTCCGGCGTGCCGGGCTTGCCCACGAGCGAGTGCGTGGTGATGCCGTGGCGTCCGTAGAGCCAGCCGTCCGGCCCCCAGGCGAGACCGTTCACCATGTTGTGACCGGCTTTCAGCGTCCAGCCGTCGAGGATGATCTCCGGTTTGCCGTCGGGAACATCGTCGCCGTCGCGGTCGGGATAGAAGAGAAGATTGGGCGCGCTCGTGACCCAGACGCCGCCAAAGCCCACGGTCATGCCGCTGACGCGATGGCCGTTCTCCAGAAAAACTTTGCGCTCATCGAAACGTCCGTCGCCATCCTTGTCGGTGAAGATCAAAATACGGTCGCGGTTCTCCACTTTGAAATCGGGATAGGAAAAACACTCGGCCACCCAGAGCCGTCCGCGATCATCAAAGTCGAAGGCGATGGGCTGCATCACGTCTGGCTCACCGGCAAAGAGCGTGGCGCGAAAACCTTCCGGCAGCGTGAGCTTCTTCAACGCCGCGTCGGGCGCGATGGGCGCGTCGCCGGGCTTTTGCGTGTTGACCACGTCCGGCGGCAGCGCCGCCGGGGCGAGAGGAAGCAAGCCAAGCAGCGCACAGGCGATGAGGGCAAGGGGTGTTCGCATGGGCAAGTTGTAGGGTAATGCGCCGCGCCCGCGCAATGCCGGGGAATCAACCACGGCTCGCATCGGAGTTGCGCGAAGCCGGGCCGATGTTCACACTGCGCCCATGCAAGCCCAACGATTGACGCGCCGTTCGTTTCTCAAAACACAAGCCGCCGCCACCGCCCTCGCGGCGACGGGTATCCAAACCGCGAGTTCTGCCGAGGTTCCCCCGCTCTACTCCGTGACCAAAGGCCGCATCCGCCAGTCCGTGGTGCCGTGGTGCTTCAATCCCATGAAGCCGCGCGAGGTCGTGGAACTCGCGGCGCGCTTGAAACTGCCGTCCGTCGAACTCATCAGCCCGGACTTGTGGCCGGTGTTGAAGGAGAAGGGCATGACGTGCGCCATCGCGAGCAGCCACGGCTTCTCGAAGGGCTTCGCGCACACCGAGGAGCACGAGGAGTGTCTGGCAAATCTCCGCAAAAACATCGACCTCGCCTCGGCGGCGGGCGTGCCGAGCATCATTACGTTCTCCGGGTTTCGCCGCGGCCTTTCTACGGAAGTCGGCACGCGCAACATGATCGACGGCTTGAAAAAAATCGCCGGCCACGCGGAGGAGAAGAAAGTCACCGTCTGCCTGGAGATGTTGAACTCACGCGTGGACGTTTCGATGAAGGGGCACCCGGATTATTTCTGCGATGACATCGATTTGTCCGTGGAGATTTGCCAGGCCGTGGCGTCTGAGCGCGTGAAGGTGCTGTTCGACATTTATCATGTGCAAATCATGCACGGGGACATCATCACACGGCTGAAGAAGCACGCGAAATGGACCGGCCACTACCACACGGCGGGCGTGCCGGGCCGCAACGAAATCGACGACACGCAGGAGATCAAATACGAGCCGATCATGAAGGCCATCCTCGCCACGGGCTACCAAGGGTTCGTCGGGCAGGAATTTATTCCGCTGCGCGACAAGGCGGCGTCACTGGCGGAAGGCGTGCGGATTTGTGATGTGTGATGCGGGAGTTTTCCAACGGAGCGCCGGCTTCCAGCACGGCGCGTTGAAATTACAGAGAACCTAACGCGCCGTGCTGGAAGCCGGCGCTCCAAGCCGTTCGCGTTTCTACTGGCTCCGCTCGGCTTGCAACTCGTAATTCACGACAGACAGGCAATAGCTCGCGGCGGTTTCCACGCGCAGCACCAGCGGGCCGAGCGTGACGGGCCGCGCGCCGGACTTCTGAATGGCCGCGTATTCAGCCGCAGTAAAATCACCCTCCGGCCCAACCCACACCGCGACGTTCGCAGGCAGTTTTTTGTGGGCGGCGAGAAATTCTTCAAACCACACGCGCGGATGGCGGCTGCCGGGTTCGAGGCAGCCGACGAGCGCGAGATCGCACGTCTCGTGACGGGCGAGAAACTGCGCGGGTGTGACGGGCGGCTCGACGCGCGGGAGCCACGGACTGCCGCATTGTTTGATGGCCTCCATGGCGATGTGCTGCCACTTCCCGGCTTTCGCGTCCACTCCGTCGGCATCGAGTTGCGTGATCACGCGCTCCGAGAGCAGCGGCACGACGCGCGCGACGCCGAGCTCCGTCGCTTTTTGAATGATGCTCTCGATGATTTTACCTTTCGGCACGCCGACCAGGAGGGTGATGGCGCAGGGCAGGGGAGCGGCGGAATTTCTTTCGCGCACGCGGAGCGCGAGCGTGTCGCGCGTGCGGCCGGTAACTTCGCAATTCAGAACCGTGCCCGCGCCGTCGAGCACCGTCACGCGCTCGCCGTCCTGCACGCGCAGCACGCGCAGGGCGTGATGGGCTTCGGCCCCGGCGAGCGTCAGCCTCTCGCCGCGGCAATCACTCGGTGACAGGTGGAAGCGGTGCATCTTTCAAAATGACGAATGACGATTGGCGAATGACGAATCGAAGGCGTGACGCTTCGTCATTCGTCATTTGGAATTCGTCATTCAGCGAAACAGCTCCTTCGCCTTCGCGAAGAACGACTTGCTGCGCGGGTTCACGGACTCATCACACAAGTTGGCGAACTCGGTGAGCTTGGCGCGCTGCTCGGCGTTCAGTTTCGCCGGCACCTCGACGGACGCTTGCACATGCAAATCGCCGTGGCCCTGGCCGTGGACATTGCGAATGCCTTTGCCGCGCAGACGAAAGACGGTGCCACTTTGCGTGCCGGAGGGAATTTTGATCTGTGCCGGACCGCTGAGAGTCGGCACTTCGATGTCGCCGCCGAGCGCGGCGGTGGTGAAATTGATCGGCACCTCGCACAGAAGATCATCGCCGTCGCGCTGGAAAATCTCGTGCGCCTTCACATGAATGATCACGTAGAGATCGCCCGTCCCGCCGCCGCGCTTGCCGGATTCGCCGTTGCCGCTGGAGCGCAGTCGTGAGCCAGTATCGACGCCGGGCGGAATGCGGAGCGTGATTTTGGAAGTGCGCTCGCGCTGACCGCTGCCGTGGCAGGTGCGGCACGGTTTGTCGATGGTGCGGCCCGCGCCCTCGCACTTGGGGCAGGTCTGTTGAATCTGGAAAATGCCGCGCGACATCAGCACCTGGCCGCGCCCGCCGCAGGTTCCGCAGGCGTCAAAGTGCGCGCCTTTTTCCGCGCCGGTGCCGCCGCAGGTTTCGCAGGCGTCCAGCTTCGACACGCTGATTTCCTTTTCGCAGCCGTGCGCCGCCTCGTCGAAGGTGATTTCTAAATCGTAGCGCAAGTCCGCGCCGCGCAACGCGCCCGAGGGATTCGCCCGGCTACCCCCGCCGAACAGGTCATCGAAGATGCCCCCCCCATTGCCGCCGCCCTGCTGGTTGAACACTTCGCGGAAAATATCGAACGGATCGTGGAAGCCGCCACCGCCGCCGCCGCCGCGGCCGGCGCGCTGCCGAGGATCAAATGCCGCGTGGCCGTATTGGTCGTAGGCCGCGCGCTTCTGCGCGTCGTTCAGAACCTCGTAGGCTTCGCTGAGTTCCTTGAACTTGTCCTCCGCCGTCTTGTCGCCGGGGTTTTTGTCCGGATGAAATTTCACCGCGAGGCGGCGATAAGATTTCTTGATCTCTTCCTCGGTGGCCGTGCGTTGCACGATGAGGATTTCGTAGTAGTCGCGTTTCGCCATCGGGGTTGTAGCGGTTGGGGAAATGGATTTCTTAACGCCTACTCCGTCGGCTTTTTCGCCACGATGACCGACGCCGGGCGCAGCAGGCGGTCGCGGAGTTTGTAGCCCTTGCGCACCTGTTGCACGACCTGGCCTTCCGGCACATCGTTCGTCTCCTGCTGCGAGATGGCTTCGTGAATGTTCGGGTCAAATTTCTGGCCCGCCGCGTTGATTTCCTCCAGCCCCGCCTCGCCCATCGCGGCGCGCAACTGCTGCTGGATCATGCTCACGCCCGCCTGCATCGAGGCCGCCGTGGTGTTCGGTGCGGCGGCGGCGGCGAGCGCCATTTCAAAATTGTCGAGCACGGGAATGACGCGTTCGAGCAGCGAGTCGTTGGCGTATTTGATCGCGTCCAGCTTCTCGCGTGCGGCGCGTTTCTTGAAATTGTCGAAGTCCGCCGTGGCGCGGACGAGCTGCTCGTAATAAAGCGCGGCCTTCCCGGCCTGCTCCTTCAATTCAACGAGTTGCTGCTCGGTCAAAGGCGCGGCGGCTTCCGCGTTCGCGGACGGTTCCTGTTCAATCGTTTCGTGATCACTCATGGCAAAATTTCCAAATGCGGCAGCGAACCTAAACAATCGCATCCGGGGTAGCAACCCCGGGGAATGACGTGGGTCGTGACGGGGTGTATCCGAAAGGCCTGTTGCCCAATCGCCGGAGCGGCGGACAGCCATGTCCGCCGTGGTTGCACAATCAGGCCGAAATCATCCCATGAAAAAACTGCGGACATGGCTGTCCGCAACTCCTGTCCATTTGAGCAACACGCCCCGAACCCTGTTCCCGATCCGCCCCGGAAGTTTTTCCCACAGATTCAGGGAGGCCACGGAGCCGCTTCCCTCCGTGGCTGCCCTGAATCGGTGGGAAAACTTGAAAACCCTGGGCGGGCCGTCGGGGTTCCTCCTTTTCCGATCGTGGAAAGGCCGGAGCTTAGGCGAGGTCGAAGCGATCCAGGTTCATCACCTTGTGCCACGCGGCGACGAAGTCGTGGACGAACTTCTTCTCCGAGTCGGCACAGCCGTAAACCTCGGCGAAGGCGCGGAGCTGGGAGTTGGAACCAAAGACCAGATCCACCCGAGTGCCGGTCCACTTCACTGCGCCCGTCTTGCGGTCGCGGCCTTCAAAGATGTCGGCGTCCTGGGCGGTCGGCGTCCACTCCGTGCCCATGTCGAGCAGGTTCACGAAGAAGTCGTTGGTCAGCGCCTCCGGACGCTGGGTGAAGACGCCGTGGGACGTGCCGCCCGCGTTGGTTTTCAGGACGCGCAGGCCGCCGATGAGCGCGGTCAACTCGGGCGCGGTCAAAGTTAGCAACTGCGCCTTGTCGATGAGCATCGCTTCGGCGGGGATGGAGTATTGGCCTTTGAGATAATTGCGGAAACCGTCCGCGATGGGTTCGAGCACGGAGAAGGATTCCACATCGGTCTGCTCCTGCGAGGCGTCCATGCGACCGGGTGTGAAGGGAACCGTGACGGTGTGCCCTGCGTTCTTCGCGGCCTGCTCGACGCCGGCGCAACCGGCCAAAACGATCAGATCGGCGAGGGAGATTTTTTTCCCGCCCGCGGCCGCTTTGCTGAACTCCGTCTGAATGCCTTCCAGCGCGGTGAGCACCTTGGAAAGTTGGGGCGGGTTGTTGATCTGCCAGAATTTTTGCGGAGCCAGACGAAGGCGGGCACCGTTCGCACCGCCGCGTTTGTCGGAGCCACGGAACGTGCAGGCCGATGCCCACGCGGTGGACACGAGTTCGGAGACGGACAGACCGGCGGCGAGAATTTTCGCCTTCAGCGCGGCCACGTCCGGCGCATCGATTAAAGGGTGATTTACCGCAGGAATGGGGTCCTGCCAGATGAGAACTTCCGCCGGAACCTCCGCGCCGAGGTAACGCGCGCGCGGGCCCATGTCGCGGTGCGTCAGCTTAAACCACGCCCGGGCGAAGGCGTCGGCGAACTGATCCGGATTCGCCAGGAAGCGCCGCGAGATTTTTTCGTAAGCCGGATCGAAGCGCAGCGCGAGGTCCGTGGTCAGCATGGACGGCGCGATCTTCTTCGACGGGTCATGCGCGTGCGGCACGGTGCCGGTCCCGGCGTCGCCCTTCGGCTTCCACTGCTGCGCGCCCGCCGGACTTTTCGTGAGTTCCCATTCGTAGCCGAAGAGGCTCTCGAAAAAGCCGTTGCTCCACTTCGTGGGCGTCGTGGTCCAGGTGACTTCGAGGCCGCTGGTGATCGCGTCGCCGCCTTTGCCGGTGCCAAAGCTGCTCTTCCAACCGAGGCCCTGATCTTCGAGGCCAGCCGCTTCCGGATCAGGCCCCACATGGGACGCCGGGCCTGCGCCGTGCGTCTTTCCGAAAGTGTGGCCACCCGCGATGAGCGCCACAGTTTCCTCGTCGTTCATCGCCATGCGGGCGAAGGTCTCGCGGATGTCGAGCGCTGCCGCGACGGGATCGGGCTTTCCGTCCGGTCCTTCCGGGTTGACGTAAATCAGGCCCATTTGCACCGCAGCGAGGGGATTCTCGAGATCACGCGTTTCGGGCGCTTTGCTATCATCGTCGGAAACGAGCACGCCGTGGTCTTCTTCAACACCTGGCGAACCCTTTGAGTAGCGAATATCGCCACCAAGCCACTTCTTTTCAGCGCCCCAATAAACATCGTGATCCGGTTCCCACGTGTCCTCACGCCCGCCGGCGAACCCGAACGTTTTGAATCCCATCGTCTCCAGCGCGACGTTGCCCGTCAGAATCATCAGGTCGGCCCACGAAATCTTCCGGCCATACTTCTGCTTGATCGGCCAGAGGAGCCGGCGCGCCTTGTCGAGGCTGACGTTGTCCGGCCAGCTATTGAGCGGCGCGAAACGCTGCTGCCCTCGCCCGCCGCCGCCGCGACCGTCACCCGTGCGGTAGGTACCCGCGCTGTGCCAAGCCATGCGGATGAACAAAGGTCCGTAGTGGCCGAAGTCGGCTGGCCACCAGTCCTGCGAGTCGGTCATCAGCGCCGCGAGATCTTTCTTCACCGCCGCCAAGTCGAGACTTTTGAACTCCTTGGCGTAGTCGAATTTCTCCCCCATCGGATTGGACCTGGCCGAATGCTGGTGCAGGAGTTCGAGCTTCAACTGGTTCGGCCACCAGTCTTGGTTCGTGGTGCCGCCGCCGGCTACATGGCTCGACGTGCCACTTCCGGCACCGTGGTTGAAAGGGCATTTGGCTTCGGTTG